>CAZKRK010000124.1:11359-18179 GCA_964555035.1 uncultured Victivallales bacterium
GGTTACCGGGTCAAGGCGCGCGACGCGATGGGGAACGAGACCGCGTGGTCGGCGGTGGTCAATGCCACGGCGGCGCCGGTGAAGGTGCCGGTGGCGTCGTACGTATATGACGGCACGGGGTCGGGCGCCGGGCCGGACGGGAGTTTCCCCGACACCGGGACGTCCGAACTGACTGACGGGCAGCTTCCGGCGAGCACGGCCTACCAGGATGGGGCCTGGGTCGGCTACCGGGACGATTTGCCGGACGACGGCACGTCGCACCCGCAGGTCACGTTCGATTTCGGCAGCATCCGTCGGGTGGAGTCGATCGAGGCGACCTACCTGCACAGCACGTCGCAGACCGGTGGCAACATCACGGCGCCGGAGTCGGTGCTTATTTCGATCAGCAGCGACGGTGTCACGTACTCGACGCCCGTTTCGTTCTCGGCCGAGTTCGACAGCTCGGCCGGTGACGCGATCCGGGTGGCGACGCTGGATGCGACCGGGCTGAGCAGCGCGCGGTACTATCGTCTCGATTTCCGCAACTCATCTCAATGGGCCTTCTTCGCCGAGGTGACCTTCTGGGAAGCGACGCCTCCGTCACCGCCGGGAATGGTGATTATTGTGAAGTGATGGGCAAGGGATGTGGGATTCTGAGATATGGGATGTGAGATGAGTGTGGCATCGGTAGAGAAGTGGGAGGGTAAGAAGATGGGATAATTGACCGTAGCATCTTTCTACCATCCCATTTCCCTACCCATAATCTCCTACAACAGGGCTGATACCAGTCTCTAGAACGTCTCGGCACAAAATGGAGACGGCCGTCCTCGGCCGTTCCGAACCGCCGGGCCTCTGTAGCGCCCTTACCGGCGGAGGACCGCCGGCTCCATGTAGGCGCATTTGATACCGATAGGTATCCGAGATTGGTATGAGCCAGGATTCCTTGTCTTTCATTCGGTCACCCAGGTGTCGGGATTGAAGATTACGAGTAAGATTACGATTGAAGATTCGGGAGGCGCCCCTCTTTCATCTCTCTCACACAATGCACGTGACGGTGCCGGTGTCGATTTCGCGAAGTCGCTTGTCGATCTCGACCTGCCAGGCAATCTCGATATCCTTGTCAGCGGATACGTCAAGGCTTGCTTCGACCTCTTTGTGCACTCGCAACGCCAACGTCGTGCTCACGCTTCGGCGGCCACGCCGATAGCGTGGAGCAACCTCGTTGTGCCTCGTCATTTCTTAAACAGGTCTGAATGCGTGCCCATTCTCTCGAAGTACATCCGGTCACCATCGACGCGATAGATCAGTACCCAGTCAGATTCGATATGACAGTCACGGCGACCGACAAGGTTTCCTGAAAGCTTGTGATCCCGATGGATAGTGTCCAGTGGTTCTCCGGCGAGAAGTGTTCGGACGAGAAGTTTGAATTTCTCAAGATTCTTGCCGCGACGTTGGCATCGCTTCAGGTCTTTGCCGAACTGCCTTGTATAGACTGGCGTGTACATCAGATCCCGAGTTTCCGGAACATATCGTCTGCGTCCTCGCAGACGATCAGGTTCCGTCCAGCCTCGGAGGTCTCGAATGTCCGTTTCGTAGTCGCGGTGGGAACGACGACATCGAAGGGAAGCCCGTCACGAAGCTCAACTTGCTTGTAGAACATCGTTATCGCCTGGGTTGCGTTCAGCCCCAAGCGGTGAAACACATACTCGGCATGGGTCTTCAGGTCGGGTTCCAGCCTAGCCCGTACCATTGCAGTCTTGCTCATAGCATCACCTCCATTGTTCAGGGCGAATGTAGCACGGATGGGATACAGTCGCAAGTCATATCTTTCACGCACAACGAATAGCGTTTTATGCCAAGTGAGGCGAGGATAGACGGTTTGCGTGGGGGTAGTCAACGGATTGCCTCGCCTCTTTTGGCGATAGAATGTGTTGGACGGAGCCGCCGGTTGGAGGGGCAAGGCGCTATGGGGATTTGATTGGCGCTTTGCGGCCGAGAGCCAGCCGTAGTAGCGGATCTTCTGAAAGCCGGGCGGCAGGATGTGGTAGCAGAAGCGCCTGGTGAATTCCTCGACCGGGAGCCGGTCGGTCTTTTCTTTGTTGCCGTCATCACGGTCGTGCCAGGTGTAGGTGACGATACCGTTTTCCAGGGAGAGGATGCGGTGGTCGCTGATGGCCACTTTGTGGCTGTAGCGCCCCAGGTAGTTCTGCACCGTGCGCGGCGAGAACCCTCTCAACCGCATAACCCTGAGTACTCTTTCGCGAAGCGCACTCATAACCGACTCCTTTTCCTTCCCGTCTTCGGTCCATCCGAAAACGGTTTGGAGTCAGCTTACACGAGGCGGCACCACAAAACCGCTTCCCAGAGCCAATCAGCTCCGCGAAGCGGTTCCGTTCAACGTGAAAATCACACTTCGTGTGACGCGACAGCGGCACGCGATAGTGTGCATTTTGTTGTTGGCCTTCCCTGGTCTTCCTGCGGATGGGGCAGATCAACCGGTAATAGCCTTCCGGTGGCTCGATATGACGGGCATGAGGGAACGCAGTGCTTCGTTTACGCTCTCCGCCGTGGGGAACTCCTGAGCAATACCCGGTTCCAAAACGACTACATTGGTTCCTTCGGCATACTCCTTGGCGTACTTTCCCCTCACGCCATTCGAGAAGTCGTACTCTGCGCGCATTTCGTCGGGCGCTGAATCAGTCTTCTTCATATTTTCCTCTTTCCCGGCGCGTTGCGGGCCGGGCATTGATGATACGTATCTTGCTTCCACGTTTGCAGTGCGAAACGACAATCAGTCGCCGCCGGTGCGAGAGACCGATTGTCATTTCCCGGCCCTCTCCGGGTGTCGAGTGATCCGGGTCGGAAATTGTGGACGAAAGCGTATCGCGGAAGACAGTAGTCGCCTCCGGGAAGGCGACGCCATGCTTCCGAAGGTTCGCCTCGGCCTTTGCGGTATCCCACTCGAATGTCAGTGCCATCGTCTCGACTCCATCTCACGGTGCGTAGACTACCCGCGAATGTAGTGCATCTCAAGGCCAACGTCGAACATAACCTGCTGGAATAGACGCGCCGAAAGCGCGGCTATGAACAGTCAGGTTCATGTTCTTGTTGGAGCTATTCCAAGTCGATAGCTCTCATCGTTTTCCGTAAGGCTGTGATTCGATTGTCGATCTTGTTCTTGTATTCTTCTGACGTCGTGTATGAGGAGAGACCTTTCTGGCTTTCTGTTGAGTTGATTTCCTGCAACAACCATCCTCTGACCATGACGTAGTATCTTGTGTCCCGTCCAAGAGCTTTAACAGCGTCAATGGATTCCCTTTTCTCTGGGTGTTGCAAAGCTGATCTGATCCTGATTACTTTGCGACCGACTTCCAAGGCATGTCTGTCCTGTTCGCTTAGCGTATCGATACTCTGCACACCTCTTTTTTCCTCTGCACGGAGTGTGAATAGAGTTCCCATACACAACACGGTTAACGCAAATACAATGGATGCTTTCTTTATCACTTTGTTCTCCTTTCTTTGATGCTCCAACGAATAGCGTTTTATGCCGAGTGAGGCGAGGATAGACGGTTTGCGTGGGGGTAGTCAACGGATTGCCTCGCCTCTTTTGGCGATAGAATGTGTTGGACGGAGCCGCCGGTTGGAGGGGCAAGGCGCTATGGGGATTTGATTGGCGCTTTTCTTGTGATGGGGGAAGGGGCTGGGTTCAGGGCGGGTCCGGAGGATTGGGGGGTAAGGCCGCGGAGGGCACGGTTGATGAGGTCCGATCCCCCTGTGCCGAGGAAGAAGCAAGGCACAGGCGAGGGATTGGACGGGTTCAGGACGCAGCGGTGAGGTGAACGCCGGGGCGTTTTTTCGCGATATGTTGCGTTTTCAGGGTGGTTCGGTCTCATGCGGGCGGCCCCCGTTGCGGGCGGATGGTGCGTCCGGTTTGGCGAAGATGCCCCTTGCCGCAATGTGGGCACAGCGTGATGTCGATGCCGGTGCGGCGCAGGATACGCTCGGCGAGCGATTCGTCCGGCTCCGGTTGCGGGGCGGATACGTTCAACGCCGCCCGGATGGCGGGCAGGGCCTGCTTGCGCTTTGCGGCCGAGAGCCAGCCGTAGTAGCGGATCTTCTGAAAGCCGGGCGGCAGAGCCAATCAGTTCCGCGAAGCGGTTCCGTTCAACAAGTCATTCTACTGTTTCCTGAAATCATGCGAAAGCGCGTGAAACCATGAATTATGGTGAGTATGGGGGGAGGTATGGGACTTGACAAGGTTGCTTTTCTGAGACACAGTGTCGAATATCCGTCAGGTCGCGCATGATAGCCGTAAATGTGAGGTGTGAGCATGTTGAGGGTTCCTGAGGATGTGTTCAGGCGTTTCAAGCAAGCCATGGACGCCCGTGACGTCGCCCCGCCTGAGCAGTGGCAGTTCAACAAGCGGCTGCGATACTACGTGGACTTCCGCGGCAAGTACGGCTTCGCTTCAATGAGTCCGGTTGACGGAAGCCGCGGACACACCGGTCTCCGGTGTTGACGCGATCACCGGGAACGTTGAACCGGCCCAAGTCCGCGCGGTGGTTCGAGAAACAGGGCCAGGACCGCTGAGCGGCGCCTCATGGGTGAGTCAATTGGAGGAGCTCAAGAATGCCATCCGACTTCGCAACTACTCTCCCAAGACCTCCAAAAGGGGTTTCTCTCGGATCTGGCGGCGAGGCAGAACGTCGCGGCATCGACCCAGAACCAGGCATTCAATGCGTTGCTCTTCTTCTTTCGCCACAGTTTCGCCAGCCATCTGCCGCGGGCCAACTACGACATACGCACCATCCAGGAGATGATGGGACACAGCGACGCGCGCACGACAATGATCTACACGCACACGGTGAAGAGCCGTACGTTGAAGAAGAGACGCAGTCCGTTGGATCTCGATCCACGTAAACTGGGATTCGAGGAACAATGACGCCACCGAGCAAGAAGCCCAACGTGCTGTTCGTTCTGACGGATGACCAGGGGTATGGCGATTTGAGCAGGACCGGCAACGCGATGCTCAATACGCCCAATATCGATTCGCTTGCCGCTGACGGTGCGGCCTTGAGCCGGTTCTTCGTCCAGCCACTGTGCGCACCGACGCGGTCGGAGATTCTCACGGGGCGGTACTTCCCGTTCACCGGTGTAAGCGGCGTGTGCGAGGGGGCGGAGCGCGTCAACCTCGATGAGACGTTCATCTCGGAGTTGTATAAGCAGGCGGGCTACGCCACGGGCTGCTTCGGCAAATGGCACAGCGGCATACAGTACCCGTACCATCCGTGCGCCCGCGGGTTCGACGAGTTCGTCGGGTTCTGCTGCGGCCACTGGAGTCATTACTTCGACAGCACCATCGAACACAATGGCAGGGAGCACAGATCGAAGGGCTACCTGCCGGACGTCCTTGCGACTCAGGCCGTCAAGTTCGTCACCGAGCACAAAGACACCCCGTTCTTCTGCTATCTGCCGCTGAACACCCCGCACTCCCCCTGGCAGGTTCCCGACGAGTACTACCGCAAGTTTGCCGGGATGGAGATTACTCAGAAGGCCAGCGTTACCGAGGATGAAATCGACGCCAAGACCCGTTGCGCGCTGGCGATGTGCGAGAACATCGACTGGAACGTGGGGCGCGTTGTGACAACGCTGAAAGAGCTGGGGCTCTACGACAACACCATCGTGGTTTATCTCTCCGACAACGGTCCCAACAGCTCCCGGTGGAATACAGGGCTCCGGGGCATCAAGGGATCGACCTATGAGGGCGGCGTGCGCTCGCCTTGCTCCATCACTTTCCCGGCCAGGATACCGGCCGGCGCTGACATAGCCCAGGTGGCATCGTCAACGGATTTCCTGCCCACGCTCTGCGCCCTGTGCGGCATCGAAGTGGCGACCGGCAAACCGATTCACGGCATCGATCTCACGGGCGTGCTGTGCTCGGGAGATCTGCTGCCCGAGCGCTGCGTCTACGCCGTGTCGCACCACCGCAAGTCCGCCAGCGTCAGGCAGGGCGACTACCGCTATCACACCAACGGCGAGTTATACAATATAGCCAGGGACATCGGCGAAACCGAGAATCTGGCTGGGGCGTTGCCCGAACGAACCGCGGCAATGCAACGCGAACTGGACACCCTCTTCACGCGGCTTCCCCCCGTGGTGGAGAACGCCGTGATACCCGTGGGATACGCGGCGTGGCCGGTCACCTACCTGCAGACGCAGGACGCGCGATTGCGGGGAACGCTGAAGCGAAGCAGCATTCACCCCAACTGCTCGTGGATATGTGAGTGGAAGAACCTGGATGACTCGCTGTTGTGGCACGTGGATGTCGAGACCGCGGGCAGCTATAGAGTCAGCGTCATGTACTCCGCGCACTGTGGACAGTTGGGGAGCCGCTTTTCTGCCGAATGCGGAGCACAGAGCTGCGAGCTCAAGATCGACGACGAGTTCAACCGACGCGAGCTGCACGGCTTTGACCGCTATCCCAGGGAGGAGAGTTACGAAAAGGAATTCGCGCTCCAGGAATGCGGAACGATGATGCTGTCGAAAGGTCCCGCCGAGTTCTGCCTCAAGGCGGCGAGCATGCCCGGCGCGGAGATGCCGCACGTGCGAGCGTTGAAGTTGGAGCTGATTGTCGACAGCCCGAGCCCGCCCAGACCGGAGTTTGACAAGGGTGCAACAGAAGAGCGCAAGTAAGAGTCCAGGGCGACCGGAGGCCACACTTCAGCGCACACTTCGTCCCCACACTTACTCGGTTACGCTTACTCGATCCCATCTTGTCCGTGCGAACAGCACACCAGCAATTCTCATTATGGCCACGCCCCCTGCGACCTTGTGTCGCAGG
>CAZKRK010000125.1:0-18145 GCA_964555035.1 uncultured Victivallales bacterium
CAGCGCCGGTTTTTCTTGTTTTTTTCGACAGCTTTGGGAGGGTGAGTCACTAAGGGCTACCTGCGTGAAGTCATGGCTATGCTGTCTGGGCTGAGGGGGTACCTGGATGAATAGCGCAAAAGGAGAGACGAATCGCCCCTAATCTTTCGCCTTAATCTTTCGCCCTAATCTCTGGGTGCGGGATCGTGGCGGGTTAAGGAAAAACGGGGGAGAAAGCTGAAACATGCTCAAGCCATTGCAAAATAGAGAATTAGACAAGAAGAAGTGCTGTCAGCTTTGACAGTACGAGCGAAGGAGAAAGGAGCAGACATGAAGAAGGTTCTTGCAGGTCTATTGATCGTCTCGGCGGCTGTTGCATCGGCTGCTGACTCCCGCGGCATCGCAGAGGCAATCGGCAAGGCGGATGGCTGCCCGGGGGGCTTGCAGGTTGTGATCGGGCCGGCCAACGTCGACCTGTCGATTGCGTTGGCTGGAACCGGCGTGTTCGACACGCAGATCCTGGTGAGCAGACCGGCCGAGCTTCAAGAGGAACGTGCGGCTCTCATCGAGCACCGTGCGAGTGGCGAGGTCTCCGCTCTTTGCGCCCCGAATGGATACAGGGAACTTCCCTATGCAGACAACCTGCTCAACCGCGTTGTCCTTCCCGATTGGGCAGAGGTACTCGATCCGTCCGCGACCGCGCGCGAGATCGTTCGAGTGGTGGCGCCGGGTGGTATGATTTACGCTGATGCCGGCGCGAAGGAACACCTTGTCAAGGCCGCCGAACGTCAGCCGAACCTCATCGTCTTCCTCGCCGATGACCTGGGGTACGGGGAGCTCGGGTGCCAGGGGAATCCCGAGATACCCACGCCACACATCGACGCCATCGCGGCGAACGGAGTGCGCTTTACCGATGGCTATGTCACCGGCCCGAACTGCAGCCCCTCCCGGGCAGGGCTGCTCACAGGACGGATCCCCACCCGGTTCGGGTACGAGTACAATCCGATCGGTGCGCGCAACGAGGACCCGGGCACCGGCCTGCCGGCGAAGGAAGTCACCCTTGCGGAGAGTCTGCACGATGCCGGATACACCACCGGTATCGTCGGCAAGTGGCACCAGGGAGGCGCGGCCGACTACCACCCCTTCCGGCACGGCTTCGACGAGTTCTTCGGGTTCACCCATGAGGGCCACTACTTCGTTCCGCCACCTTACAAAGCGATGACCACCATGCTGCGCCGCAAGACACTGCCCGGTGGCGGTAAAGGGCGCTGGGTGGGAAAGAAGGGGCTCATCTACACCACGCACATGGGCTACGACGAACCGGATTACGATGCCAACAATCCCATTGTCCGCGGTGGGCAACCGGTGGTGGAAAACGAATACCTCACCGATGCGCTCACACGGGAAGCGGTTGACTTCATCGACCGCCACGACGACAAGCCGTTCTTCCTCTACCTGGCCTACAATGCGGTTCATAGCCCGTTGCAGGGCGCCGCTGCCTACATGGAGAAATTCGCCCATATCGAGGACATCCATCGGCGGATCTTCGCGGCGATGCTGGGCAATATGGACGACAGCGTTGGAGCGGTGATGGCGCAACTGCGCGAATCGGGACTCGAAGAGAATGCGCTGGTCTTCTTCCTGAGCGACAACGGCGGTCCGACCCGGGAACTGACATCGAGCAACGCGCCGCTGCGAGGAGAAAAGGGCCAGATGTACGAAGGCGCCCTACGCGTGCCCTTTATGGTCCAGTGGAAGGGCAAGCTGCCCCCCGGAAAGGTGTACGACAAGCCGGTCAGCTCGATGGACATCTTTGCCACGGCCTCTGCGGTTGCGGGGGCGAAAACGCCGAAGCAGGTCGATGGCGTTGATCTGATCCCCTACCTTACCGGTGAGAACGATGGCCGCCCGCACGAGACCCTGTTTTGGCGCCAGGGAAAGCGGTATGGCTTGCGACATGGTGACTGGAAGTTGCTTCAGATGCGGGGGCGGGCCAAGTGGGAACTGTACGATCTCTCAAAGGACATGTCTGAAACAACGGACCTGGCCAAGGAGCATCCCGAAAGGCTGGGCGAATTGATTGCCCTCTGGGAGAAGACGAACGGCCAGATGCGCGCGCCGCTGTTCCTGCAGTGATGGGGCGGCAGACGGGCGGAGGAAACACACGAGAAACGGGGATAGGAAGGGATGGAAAGGACTCGAATGAAAGCTGCTGTAATCAAAGAACCCGGGGTGATTGTTGTTGAAGAGGTCGCCGCCCCCGTGCCGGGCAGGGGCGAGGTCTTGTTGACGGTGGATGCCTGTGCGCTATGCGGAACCGACCAGCGTGTTCTGAAGGGCGAAAAGCACGTCGATGTGCCGATCGTCGGTCACGAGATCGCCGGCACGGTCGCCGCCGTAGGTGAAGGCGTTGACAACATCCAGATCGGTGAGCGCTATGCCGTGCAGACGGTGATCGGCTGCAACGACTGCCCGATGTGTGCGATCGATCGCCAGAACCTCTGCGAAAACGGATTCAAGGCGATGGGCTACCAGTGGAACGGCGGCTTCGCCGAGCAGATGGTGATGCCCGCAGAGGGGGTCTTCCAGGGCTGCCTGATTCCCCTACCCCACGACATGAGCGCCGAGTCGGCGACGCTGATCGAACCCCTCAGCTGCTGCGTCAACGGCATGCGCTGCATCCCGCTCGAAGGCATGGACACCGTGGCGGTATTCGGCGGCGGCATCATCGGCGTGCTCAACGGACTGGTCGCCAAGGCGCGCGGCGCGAAGAAAGTGGTCATCTTCGATGTGGCGCAGGATCGTCTGAACCTGCTCGAGTCTCTCGGACTGCCGTTCGACGGTTTCATCAACAGCCGTGAGAACGATCCGGTCGAGTGGATCACGTCTTTCACCGGCGGACGCGGCGCCGACGCGGTCGTGGTTGCGGCATCGGTCAAACAGCTCGTGCCGGTGGGTCTCAAGATGCTGGCGCGGGACGGCCACCTCTCCATCTTCGCCGGCATGCCGAAATCGGACCCGGTGGAGCCTCTGGACCTCAACTTGATTCACTACCCCGAGGTGCACATCCACGGCGCCAACAGCTCCGTGCAGCGCGACTATGTCGAGGCCTGTGAATTGATCGCCGCCGGCAAAGTCGACGCTGCGAAACTCGTGACGCACACCTTCAGCCTTGACGACTTCAACGAAGCGGTCGCTACCCAGGGCAACCCGGCGTCCGGCGCGCTCAAAGTAATCATCAAGAGGTAGGAGTTAGGCGTTAGGCGCTAGTGTCACGTCCTGATATAGGTTGCGCCTGGAGGTGGAGGATAGAGGAGAATCCCCGCCCCTTGCGGGCGGGAAGCTTCAGGTTCACGCGCTATGAGAACCACGGGTTACTCCAGTGAGATGAGCCCGAGTCGAGCGAGTTGCGAGCTTCGCGCGGTTTTCACTCACATCGGGCGCGGTGCGGGGAGCGATCACGTTGGCGTAGCGCACAAGCCTGAAGCTTCCCGCCCGCAAGGGGCGGGGATTCCGCGGAGTGAACTTGTGGGTAGTGGGCAGGCCTAGCCAGAAGGAGGCAGAGAGTCATGGCTGTGAGGGATGTGAAGGAGCTGACGGTTTACATACAAGCGTATCGGGCAACTATGGATTTCTTCGAAATCAGCAAGCGCTTCCCCGCTGAAGAGCGATATGCATTATCATCGCAAGGCCGGCAAGATGCTGCGATCAATGCACGAGCATCCGGAGAAGTTCCTAACACCTAACGCCTAACACCTGAACTCCTAGATCCTGGGGAGGACAATCAATGTCTCTATCTGACAAATATGCCGATCAAACCGCACAGTTCGTCAAAGTCACCGGCCGGCTGGCAGCCAACATGTACGTCACCGGTTACGGGGGCAATGCTGCCTGGAAGCTGGAGGACGACCTGATCCTCATCACGCCGACGATGCTGAACAAGGGCGATATCACGAAGGACGATGTCGTGTTCATCAACATGGCGGGTAACACCGTTGGCGGCAGCCGTCGCCCGACGGGCGAACGGCCCATGTACATCAAGTTCTTCAATGACCGGCCGGACATCCAGTCGATCATTCACTGCCACGCACCCAACGTCGGAGCGTTTGCCATCACGGAAGGCGAGAACCTCCTGATGCGCCCGTTCTTTCCCGAGACGTCGCATGAGGTCGGTCCGGTTCCCGTCGTGCCATACGCGCAGCCGTTGACGCAGCAACTGGCGGATAACTTCGAGCCGTTCATCCGGAAGTACAACAGTTTCATCATGGAGAACCACGGCCTGGTTACCATGAGTCCGGAGGGGATCGACTATACGATGATGAATGTCGAGTTGCTGGAGATGTCGGCCTACTCCATCCTCCAGGCGCTTGCCGCCGGCCGCGAATTGAAAGAGTTGTCGCGCGAAGACATCGCGAATTTGGACAACGTCATGAAGGAACGCAATTGCCCGATGTTCGGCGCTCCCGGCGTGTATGAGTCGCTGGTGGAACTGTATTTTCAGGAACCGTAGCGTGCCATGTGTCGAGAGGGGACTCACCACGGAGGCTCGGAGGCACGGAGGGGAGGTTGACGATAGGGGTCGACGATAGCGGAACACGATGGGAGAGGGCTCAATCGTGCACCTCTATCGTCGCCCGCTATCGTCAACCCAAATGGACAGGAAGACGGGGGAAAAGGCAGAAAGGCCTCTTACCCGCTGCAAAGACAGGCGTTGGACGAGAACACGTACTGTCAGTTTTGACCGGTACGCTGGGAGCTCCAAGGAGAAGGTGATTATGACCGACAACAGCTACGAGTTGGCAAAGGAACAGTACGCGGCTTTCGGGATCGATACGGACACCGCGATTGAAAAAGCGCTGAGCATTCCGATCTCGCTACATTGCTGGCAGGCCGACGATAATATCGGCTTCGAAGAACAGGACGGGGTCAGCGGCGGCGGCATCATGGCGACGGGAAACCATCCGGGACGCGCCCGCACGGCCGACGAGGTCCGGCAGGACCTGGCCAAGTCCATTTCACTTATCCCCGGTGTTTCACGCGTGAACGTGCATTCCTACTACGCCGAGTTTGACGACGGCTTTGTCGATCGCGATCGACTCGAACCCAGGCACTTTCAGAAGTGGATGGACTGGGCAAAGGAACTGGGCATCGGCCTCGACTTCAATCCCAGCTTCCACGCGCATCCGAAAGCCGATGACGGTTTTACCCTTTCGCATGCCGATGCCGAGATCCGCAACTTCTGGATCGAGCACGGCAAGCGCGCGCGCAGGATCGCCGAGGCGATGGCCGACGCGCAGGGCACGCCGTGCAACACCAACTTCTGGGTACCGGACGGGGCCAAGGACCTGGTGGCCGATCGCTGGGGGCCGCGCCGGCGTCTCGCCGAGTCGTATGACGCGATCTTCGCGGACAAGAGCGTGGACGACACCAAGTGCGTTGACTTCGTGGAGAGCAAGCTGTTTGGAATCGGCAGCGAGGAGTACGTGGTCGGCTCGCACGATTTCTATACGGTCTATGCATTGACGCGTGGAAAAGGGCTCTGCATGGACATGGGGCACTACCATCCCACCGAGACCATTCACGACAAGATCTCCGCCCAGCTCATGGCCCAGAGCAAACTGCTGCTGCACGTCAGTCGCCCGATTCGCTGGGATTCCGATCACGTGGTCATCTTCAACGATGACCTGAAGAGCGTTTTTCTGGAAATCGAGCGCGGTGATGCGTGGGAGAAGGTTGTTGTGGCGCTCGACTTCTTTGACGCCTCCATCAACCGTGTCGGCGCCTACGTGATCGGTACCCGCGCGAGCCGCAAAGGCATTCTCTACGCGCTCCTCGATCCGACTGCGTTGTTGCAGGCCTATGAGGCGCAGGATAAGAACGCCCAGCGCCTGGCGTTGATGGAGGAGTTCAAGTCCATGCCGTTCAGCGCTGTCTGGAATCGACTGTGCCAAGAAGCCGGCGTCCCGACCGGCGCGGACTGGCTCGCCGAGATGGAGGCGTATGAAGCCGACATCCTCGGTTCACGCGCGTAGCTCACGAGGTGGCCGGGCGGTGGTTGCGGGTGGTGTCAGAAGTTCTGTGCAAAGCAATGAAGACGGGGATCGGTTGACGATTACGGGCGACGATTACGATGGACGATGGGGGGCGCTCCTCTCCTCGTAATCCGTAATCGTCGCCCGTAATCGTGAGCCGAAATGGACAGAAAAACGGGGGAGAAGGTCGAGACATGACTAACCCCTGCTGGAAAGAAGATTGCACAAGAATGAACACTGTCAGTTTTGACAGAAACTGCTTTCGCGAAAAGGAGCAAACGTGAAGAAATCAACATGGATCCGGGGTGTGCGGAACGGCCTGAGGGAGCACATGCGAACCGTACTCCTGTTCGTGATCTTCTGTATCCTGCCGTTGTCCGCGGCAGCGGAACCGACCATCTCATCCATTGCTGCCACTGAATCCGAACTCATCGTACATATCGATGCGCCCGGTGAGCGGCCTGTGGCCTTGGCCGAACTCGAACCTTTCGAGCAGTTCGACCCCGACGGTGCCCGGTATGCCTGGAAGGGCGTGTCCGTCGCTGAAGTGTCGATTGAGCGCTTTCCCGCCAAGCGGGATCGACTCTATCGAAAATTTCAACTCGTCGATCACGCGACTCGCCGGCCGCTCGGGAGGCCGCGGTATGTCACTGACCTTTCGGCTCTTGAACCGCGCACCTTCGATATTCCCTGGTACAACAGCATCAAGGGGCTTACTTGTCCGGTCCACCTCGATGATTTCATCGCCCTCGGAACCAAGTACGCCGTCGACAACGCGCCGGTCTCCAACCTGATCGACTGGGGCAACCCCGATCCGGAAATGAGCATCGAGATCGATGGTCAGTTGATCCCCATCAATGGCCGGTTTGTCCGCGAGTGGATGGACAAGCGATACAAGCCGTTAACGGATGCCGGCATCAACATCACCCTCGTGATGTGCAACCTCATTCCAAAGCAGGGCCAGCCCGGAAACCCGCTCCACCATCCCAACACCGATTTTGCCAACGCGCCCATGCACTATGGCGGGTTCAATGTGACGACCGTTGAGGGGTTGCGCTGCCTGCGGGCTGCCTTCAAGTTTGTGGCCGAGCGCTACACCCGCCCCGACAAGCGCTACGGCCTCATCTCCGGCATCATCGTCGGCAACGAGCTGCAGCAGCACTGGGTCTGGCACAACGTCGGAGAGATGCCGCCAAAACAGGTCGCCGAGGACTATGCCATTGCGTTGCGCATGGCCGACCTTGCCGCACGAACCACCCACAACCAACTGCGCGTCTATGTCTCCATGGATCACCATTGGACGAAGCGCGGCTACACGAACAACGAACTGCGTGAGATTTCGGGCGACAGGCTGCTCAAGATGATCAACGACACATCACGCGCAGAAGGCAACTTCCCGTGGCATGTCGCATTCCACCCCTACCCGGAGAACCTCTTCGAGCCCCGCTTCTGGCTTGACCGCACCGTCACCATGCGCCTCGACACACCCAAGATTTCCTTCAAGAACATTGAAGTGCTGCCGGCGTTCTTGAGCCAGGAGGAAATGCTCTACCAGGGCAAGCCACGGCGGATTATCCTCTCCGAGCAGGGCTTCCATACGCCCGATGGCCCCGACGGTGAGAAGATCCAGGCCGCGTGTTGGGCCTATGCCTATCACAAGCTGAGACACATCCCCGCGATCGACGCCTTCATGTTGCATCGCCATGTCGACCACCGCAATGAAGGCGGACTCAAGCTCGGACTATGGACCTTTGATCCTGATGAACCCTCGGGGACCCGACCCAAAGACAAAAAGGTCCTCTGGGACGTTTTCAAAAGGGCCGACACGGACGAGTGGGAGGAAGCCTTCGCATTTGCCTTGCCCATGATCGGTTTCGAGTCGTGGGACCAGGCGCTGCCGCACGAGATCGACATGAGCCCGCCCCCGGCGATCGATGAGGAGCGACTCGTATACGACTTCTGCGACAACGCCGCCGAGGCCCGCCTCGACAACAACGGCGACCTGCGCTCTGTGATCGTGATCAAGGCCGCGGGATGGGCCGCGCCCGCCATCTACCATCACCCACCGAGGCAAGGCGTAGGCAGAGCCATCTTCTCGGTCAGCTTGCCGGAGGTCGACGAGGACACGGTGCTCACGCTGCGCTTTGAGACCCTGTTCACGGCCCAAACCGAGAATGGCGTGCGCTTTTCGATTTCGGTGGGCGAAGAAGAGCTATTCGCAACGACTCAGGCCAAGGTGACGCCCCGCGAGCACGCCGTAGACATGACCAAGTGGGCGGGAAAGACCATCGACGTTGCCCTGGAAGTCGACGGCTTGGGAAACACGAGCTACGACTGGGCCAACTGGGTGCAACCTCGTATCATGCGGGAACCCCGCAAGGAGAGCGTTGACACGTCAAAGATGGAATACATAGACAATGGTACGATTAAGCTGGGTGTGAATCTGGAACTTGGGGGCGCGATCACCTATATAGCAGACTCCAAGAGCGGAAAGAACCTTGTCAACAACTGGGACTGGGGCCGACAGATTCAGATGTCGTTTTTCGCTGAGCCTCGGCCCTACGTCGAGAAAGGTCAGAAGCCGAAGAAACATTGGGAGCATATTGGCTGGAATCCGATTCAGGCCGGTGACGACTATGGCAACGGTTCGAAAACTGTCCAATTTGGAAAGAACGAAACAAGTCTCCATGTGAAGTGTATCCCCATGCAGTGGCCGTTGAATAACGTGCCGGGCGAATGCACCTATGAATACTGGATCGAGCTCGTAGCGAACACGGTGCAGGTACGGTGCCGGCTCAACAACGCGCGATCTGACCGGAACAAGTACATGGGCAGGCATCAGGAGCTGCCGGCGGTCTATACCAACGGTGAGTACTACCGCCTGATGACCTACAAGGGCGACAAGCCGTTTACCGGCGATAGGGTGAACCGGATCCCGAAGAAGACCGGGGACGACTTCCCGTGGACATACTGGCTTGCCACGGAGAACTGGGCAGCTTTGGTCGATGAGGACAACTGGGGACTAGGCATCTACAAGCCGGACAGTTCCCTTTTCGTCGGAGGATTTGCGGGCAAGGAAGGGCGTGGCGGTACGCACGATTCACCGACGGGGTACATCGCGCCTCTGCATACGGAGATCCTGGACCACAACATCACGTATGACTACGACTACACGCTCATCCTGGGCAGCCTGGCTGACATTCGCGGTTATGCCGTCGCCCGGGGCCGGGGAGGGAGACTCCCGGACTGGCGGTTCGAGAAGGATCGACAACACTGGCATTACGCGATCGTTGCCGGATCCGGCAGAAGCGCCCCGACCGACGGGGGGTGGCCCATCAAGGGACACATACACCTTGACCTGACCAGGGACGGGACGACGGCGATCAGTCCTCCCACACTCTGGAAGGCAGATGACGCGCCGGTTGCCCATATCACGGCGGCATTCAAGACCGAGCAGAAGAAGGCCATCATTGCTTGGACAAGTCACAGCTCGGACGCCCCCAACTACGCGTTCAACGTGGCGAAGAGCGTCGGATTCGATATCGTCGGCGACGGGAGATTTCGAACCTATACGGTTAACCTGGCAGGGACGCCGACCTACAAAGGCGCGCTGAGTTACCTGATGCTCAAGCCTGTCCCAAAAGGCGAGAAGGGGGCGTGGGTCAACCTCGAACGGATCCGGCTCGGCAATGCGTCAGAGCTATGACCATGTCACGGAGACCGCAACCACACTGTGCCTGACCATTTCGGCCACCCGTGGCGCCAAGTCGGCATCGCTTTTCGATATCCGCGTTCATCACGAGGCGAACGAGATTAGGCAGTAGCAACGCGTTGGCGTGCAAACGGTGTGGCAGGTATACGCGAATCTCAACGCGCACAGTCTGTCAGTCTGTATCGTTGAGCAGTCAACGGTTAATGCTCCTTTACCGGTTAAAAACGCCGGGAAAGGTTGGTTTGCAGGTGGGCTTGGCGGTAGGCGGCAGGCCTCTACAGCTCTATTGTGATGGTCCATGAACGCTTCCCGCCTTGGCCTTTGGCATCCGAGCCGGGCAGAAAAGCGATGGCAGACCAGCGTTGAAGGACATCGCGGCCGAGCAGTCCAATCTGTGTGTCCATCTTATCGACGAACAGTACCGGGAGTTTCGGGGAGCGCCACGGAGAAACGAGCTTCGTCCACGTCTTGGCTTGGGGGTCGATCAGCTCGACACGGAGAGTGTGAATGAATGCGAGAGACTTGCCCCCTATACCATTGACTTCGGTAGTGGCTACGTCTGGTGCGGTGTTGTCGTGGCCGAAGGACGATGCGAAGGTTGCGGGAATGGAGGTATGGGAAGCTCCCGTGTCCACAAGCATCTGGAAGAGCTGCTTGCGCTTGGTCCGGGCGTTGATGACGTTGACAAACAGAGCCGGAACGTCTCCGAGGCAAGGATAGCGGAGACGTTTCGCAGCCATCACAGAATCCAGGTCTCAGGATGGCGGGGCTTCTCGAGTATCACAGGCGTGCGCCCTTGAGCGACAGCGGCATCCATCTTCGGAACGACCTTCGAGATATCCTTGCTTCGTCCTATGACTTCAAATGTCTCCGCATCCAGTGCAATTGTGCTACGCGGGTGGCGATCCATTGCATCAGCTGCGTGCTGCACAAGCTGTTCATAGTAGGTCACAGGAGTCTCCTTGTTCCTTGTTGCCGTGCGCCTATTTGAACTATAGCACGAGCCCCGGACGGGTCAACGACTATCGGATTGCCTGTCGCGGTGGGGTTCGTCATCCTGCAGCCGATCGGGGTCGGGCCGTAGTAAATAAGAATCTGTATCAGGCAACCCCCGAGACAGCGTCCTTGAGCGCTGCTTCACATTGCTTCGCAACTTTCTTTAATCGCCGGCTCTCCGCGATCATTTGGCCGTGCCGCGCAATCTGCTGGGTCACGGCCGGCCCGCTGCTCACCCCCAGATGTCGCGCCGCCTCGCGGCGTGACAGACCGCCGAATCGGGGGAGAAAGTACGCGGCAAACGGGCGATACCCGAACCAGAATTCCAGCGTACCAAACCCGCTCATTTTGGTCGCGGGAAGAGAGGCCTGGACACGAGCAGTTTCAACCGGTCAGAACTCTCAGACAGCGGGCCAGGACTCCTGCGGTTGAAATGTGCTGGGATCGGCTGAAGAGTGATGGCGGCGGGATAGGGCGGAGGCTATACTCGATCCTCGACCACACGGAATGGAAGGTCGATCGCCTTAGAGAACGGCGGCACCTCACGAAGACCGGGTACCTGAGTCCATCGCGGTGTGACCTTGAGCCATGGAGAAACGGAATAGAGATGAATCGTCTTGCAGCAATCCTCCTGGGAATGGCGATCAGCCTGGGCGCTTTCGGGGCACAGCAACCAGCGGGCGCCGGGTTCCCAGTCAACACCGTCACAATATGAAGTGACATTGGAGTCGCTCATTGACTACGAGGCCCCGGAGCGATACGAATGATGGTTCGTCGCTTGACGCAAGTGGATCGGCCATGCTTGAGCCGTGAGACAGCGGAAGGAGAGGATTATGAAGAAGATAGTTGGAGCCGTTTTGTTTTGTGCGACCTGTGTTGGAGCTGTTGCCATGAGTATCGATTCACTGCGCTGTGAATACCTCACCGATCCGGTGGGAACAGATGAAACCAGACCGCGACTGAGCTGGAAATTGAGCTCTGATGTTCGTGGCGAGAAGCAGAGCGCCTATCGGATATTGGTGGCTTCCAGCCGTAAGCTATTGGACTCCGGTTCCGGTGATCTGTGGGACAGTGGTCGCGTAGCCGGCAGCGATTGCGTGAACGTCGCCTACGCCGGCAAGGCCCTGCAATCGCGCATGGAGTGCTTCTGGAAGGTCATGGTCTGGGACAAGGCAGGGGAACCCTCTGACTGGTCTCGTGCTGCTCAATGGAGTGTCGGACTCCTGGAACCTGCTGATTGGAAAGCGGAGTGGATCAGCTTCAAGGATGACCGCAAACTGGCGATCTCACCCAAGAAAGTAGAGGTGCATCCGGTCCGTCACTACCGCAAGTCATTCTCTGCAAAGAAGCGTGTGCGCAGGGCGGTGGCTTATGCCTCCGCCCTTGGCATCTATGAGCTACGCCTCAATGGCAAGGCCGTCAGCGACCACCTCTTCACACCCGGTTGGACAGACTACAAACGCCGAGTCTACTACAACACGTATGATGTTACGGAGATGGTTCGGTCGGGGGAGAATGTGATCGCGGCCGAAGTCGCCGATGGATGGTACAGCGGATATCTCGGTTACGGCCTCCTGGTGGGGTATGGCCCGAACAGGTGCGGGCGCTATATCTATGGGACCACCCCGGCTCTGCTAGTGCAGTTGGAGGTGACCTATGAGGACGGCAGCACGGAAACCGTCGTGACGGACAGCGGCTGGAAGACAACGACGGGACCGGTTACCGGCACGGACATGCTCATGGGTGAGAGCTATGATGCGCGGCTGGAGCTCGGAGCATGGGATCGCGTCGGTTTCGATGACTCCAAATGGGCGGCGGCAGTCAGAGCCGACGACAATCCCGCTCGTCAATCTGTGTTTCACGACAAAGCGGGACAGCGCCCCGTCAGTCTTGGATTCTCTGCTCCCGCCGAGCTGCAGGCCTATCCCGGTGTGCCGGTCCGTGTGACCCAGGAGCTTCCGGCCAGAAAGCTGACCGAGCACAAGAAGGGGGTCTGGATATTCGACATGGGACAGAATTTCTCGGGGGTCGTCCGTCTGAAAGTTCGCGGACCGGCGGGTACGAGGGTGCAGCTACGATACGGGGAGATGCTGCACCTGGATGGACGTCTGATGACCGAGAACCTGCGCAGGGCCCGGGCGACGGACACCTATATCCTGCGGGGCGGAGGGGATTACGAGACCTGGACCCCGAAATTCACCTATCACGGCTTTCAGTTCGTCGAAGTGACCGGGCTTGTGGAGAAGCCGACTCTGCAGACCCTGACCGGTGTGGTTGTGCACTCCGATACTCCCATGGTCAGCCGCTTCGAGTGTTCGGACCCGATGGTCAACCAGCTCTTCAACAACGTCACCTGGACGCAGCGGGCCAATTTCTTTGAGCTTCCGACAGATTGTCCCCAGCGGGATGAGCGTTTCGGATGGACCGGTGATGCGCAGATCTACGTGCGCACGGCCACACAGAACGCGGACGTTTCCGCTTTCTTCACCAAGTGGCTGCGCGAGCTGGAGGAGGCCCAACTGCCGAACGGGGCCTATCCCGACTATGCTCCCTACCCGATGATGCACGGCAGGCCGAAGCAGGGATTCGGAACGGCATGGATGGACGCCGGTGTGATCTGCCCCTATACCATCTACCAGGCCTACGGGGACCTGCGTGTGATCCGCAAGCACTACGCGTCGATGAAGCGCTTCATTCAGTTTCGCCAGGGCAACAGCCCTGACGGCCTGGGAGTGTCGGTCGGGAACACATGGGGGGACTGGCTTTCGGTTGGCGAGAAGACACCGATTGAGTATATCGATACCGTCTACTTTGCCTACAGCGTTGACCTGATGTCGCAGATGGCGGCGGCTATTGGTGAACACGCCGATGCGGCAATCTATGCCGATCTCTACAAGAAGATCAGGAGAGCTTTCCAGGGGAAATACGTTAATACGGATGGGACTCTCAAGGTCTCCACGCAGACAGCCTACGCGATGGCACTGAAGGTGGGGCTGGTTCCTGAAGAACTGCAATCCGCGAGTGCCGCGGTGCTGGCCGATATGATCCGCGGGAACGATGGCTGTATGCGCACCGGATTCCTGGGAACGCAGCCGTTGCTGCCGGCCCTGTCGGATCATGGCCAGAACGACCTGGCCGTACAGCTTCTGCAGAATCGCAGGTACCCTTCATGGGGATATGAGGTCGAAAACGGGGCCACCTCAATATGGGAGCGCTGGAACAGCTTCACGAAAGCGGAGGGCTTCGCCAGCGTGAGTATGAACTCCTTCAGTCACTACGCCTTCGGAGCTGTATGTGAGTGGATGTTCCGCTATCTTGCCGGTATCGACACTGTCGGTCCCGGCTACCGGCAGATCGTTATCGCACCGCATCCTCCGCAGACCAACCCCGACAGGGAACCGATCCGCTGGGTGAAAGCGGAGTACAACTCGGTGCGCGGCCTTATCCGCAGCAGCTGGGCTCTTGAAGGCAGACGGTTCGAGCTGAATGTGACCGTCCCGCCCAGTGTCACGGCAACCGTGAAGGTTCCCTTTCAGCCGGGGCAGAAGGTGAAAGTTGATGGAGTTCCCGAGCTGACTTCAAGCGAAATCGGCGATCGGCGCGCTGTCTTCCGGATCGGCTCAGGGGATTATCGTTTTGTGGCGGAGTAGATGCCTTCTCGGCGCATACATCCGTCCAATCGCCGCCGTTGTCGTAGGCGGAGCGATACATGGCGTCCAGGATGGCTTGCGATCGGCGGCCGTCACGTCCGTCGCAGACCAGGGGCGCTCCCGTTCGAATGGCCGCGGCCATGTTGTCCGCCGCATTCATCCATTCTGATTTCACGATCGTTGGCGCCATGGTCAGTTAAGACTCATTGCGTGTTGACGGCCACCTCTGTCACACTACTTTCTAGTGGCGTCGGTCACTTATGTTCTGGCCCGGGCATTTGTATGTCCGCGCCGGGATACGGATTGAAACGGGACTAGAGAAGGAGACGATGACGATGAACAACTCGACAGCGGACCCAACTCATTCTCACAGCATTCGCAAGATTGGCGGGAGGCGTTTCTTCACCAGGCATGAGACGGCGATGACGTCTGCCCGCGCATTCGCCTGCACCGCGGCAATCGCAGTCCTGGCCATGGCAACGTCGCTCCACGCGGCTGTGACCATCTACACGGATTCCGGTGCAACCAACACGCTGGTCTTCCGCGACTACAACGGGACGTCGGATGCCAACGTCAGCTACGCCCCGCCGGCGACACCGCCCTCTCAGAGCGTGGCCAACGGCACCAGCACCTGGACGTACGCAGACATCGTCAACGACCCCAAGATCATCTACAACGACGGCGCGGGTGCGTGGGACTATGCCGCGTACCCTTGGGTCCGGGCGCGGTTTAAGCAAAGCCGCATGGATAAGAATGTACCGGTCATCTGGGAGAACCCGGCGCAGGGCGGAGAAGGAGTCACTCTTTCGCCGGCGTCAACGACATTCCGGGAAGGCACGGGCGACCCGGACAGCACGGTCACCCCACCCATTACTCCCGACGGCACCGGCTACCGCATCGACGGATTCAACGACGTTGAGGTCGGCGACTGGTTCACGCTCGACTACGTCCTGGTGGACGCATTCGAAACGCTCGGGTTCGGCGAGTGGGACGCTGTCGGCGACGTGCAGGACTGGGTCACTCCCAACATCACCGGCCTCACCATGACCAACAGCACAATCGCCGGAACAGGCAACGGCGATGCGCAGGTGCGCTTCAACACGCAGCAGTTCGACGCCGACGTGTACAAGTATGTCGAGCTCCGCATGAAAGGGTCAGGCTCGACCGCCCACCTTTTCTGGGCATTGGGCGGCGCGTATGTGGGTACCCAGAGGGCCGACTTCGGAGCGAACGACGGACAGTGGCATACCTACCTGCTCGATTTCACGCGGGAGGCGACCTGGACGGGCGCGAACATGCGATTGCGCGTGGATCCCGTTGCCGGCGTCGGTCCGACGTTCGAGATCGACTACGTCCGGGTGCGGAAGGGCGCCTACGGTCTCGGCAACCACTTCACGCAGGCCGTGGACACCGACTGGAATACGGCCGGCAGCTGGAACCAGGCGCGCGTGCCGGCCAACGGCGACCAGCCGACCGTCACGGGCCACACGGCCGTCGTCTCCGCTACCGTTCCTGGTGTCGGGGGAACCACCATCGGCGACGGCGGAACGGTCCGGGTGACCGCGGGCGGATCGCTCGCGGTTTCCGGCAACGTCCTCGTCGGCAGTGCCGGCGTGGGCTCGCTGACCGCGGACGGCGGGGCGCTTACGTGGAGCGGCCTGCTGCAGGCCCAGACCAACAACGGCTCGGTCACGATCAGCGGGCAATCTGCCACCGTGACGTGCACGCGCAACGACGGGGGCGCCGGTATCGAGATCCAGGACAACGCCTCCCTCAACTTCGTCATGGGTGCGACTGGTGTCTCCCCGGTGACGCTGAGCGGGAACGCCAAGGCCTCCCTGGCAACCACGTCAACCCTCACGATAGACGGCACGGCATACACGGGCGGGACCGGCACCGTCGTCCTCGTCACGCACAACGGATACATGGGTGCCGGCTCCTTCGGCCCGGTCCTTCTCTCGGGGTTCGGCGGCCTGGCCGGGACGATCGAGTATGCCGCCAACGCGATCAACCTCGTGCTGAGCTATGGCGATACGGTAGCGATAGACAACCCCAGCTTCGAGATTGACTCGGGCGCGCTTGCCTGGCCGGGCTACGGCACCATCACGAGCTGGGCATTTACCGGTACGGGCGGTGCGGCGGGCGTCAACCCGTCCGATGCGGGTTCGCCTTTTGCGGACAACGGCACGGTGCCTGACCGCACGGCCGTGGCGTTCATCCAGAACGGCGGCAGCATCAGCCAGACGCTCAACGGGCTGGATACGAACAGCACCTACTGGCTGCAGTTCTGGTACAACGCCAGGACGCACGGAGGAGCAACCGAGCCGCAGGTTAGGGCCGAGTTCGGGGGGGGCGTCCTGATGGACTGGACGGACAATTCGCCCGTCGGCGGGGCCAACCCGTATCATTACACGAATATCGTCTTCACACCTGCCGCCCAGAACGGGACTCTGACGCTGAGCAGCCGCAACACGGACGGTGACCAGACATCGCTGTTCGACGCGGTCTGCATCGTTCGCCGTGATGAGTTTCAGCATCCGATCATAAATCCCAGCTTCGAGGCCAGCGGTACACCGGGCGGTGCCGGGGCTATCCCCGAGAGCATTGCGGGATGGACGAAGGTCGGCACCGGCGCCTTCGGCGTCAACGACCAGAGCCTGCCGTTCTACGACAACGGTCAGAACCCGGACGGGAACCACATCGGTTTTATCAAGAACACGCCGACCGTAGTCGAGTACCTCAGGCAGGAGCTCACCGATCTCATCCCCGGTCAGCTGTATCAACTCGGTTACGCATACAACCTGCGCGCCTAGAATGCCGGGCCGACGGTCATGACCGTGTCCATTGGTGCGGCCACGCTTCTCAAGGGCAGCATCAATTCCGTGGCGGGTGTCAATGACTACTCCGTGCCTTTTTCCACGACAAGTCACGAGTTCACCGCGTCGGCGTCGACGGCCACGTTGTCGTTCGGAACGCCCTCGCTGACAGAGGACCGGTCGATCCTCCTCGATGACATCCGCCTGACCGCCATCCCGGAAGCGGGCACGCTCTTAATCATCAGGTGATGTCTTCCGCGCCTGATGAGGTAGAGGGGATGGGAATCCCCCGGGCTTGCCCTACCCTTTCCCCACAAGTGGGGCTGAACAAGTGTTTTGGTGGCCGAAGGCCTCTTTCGTCAGAGGCCGGAGCAAGCGAAGCGCCGCTCTGGGTGTGCGGCACCGCAGGCCGGAAATCTTGTCCTCTTACGGGGACTTTCATGGAGGACAAGAGAGAGTGGACGTGTCTGGAGTAGGCCGGATTTGTAATCCGGCCGAGAGAGAGTTGAGCATGTTGTCGAGAATGAACGGACCAGGGTCAGCCCATTCTCTTGTCACGCACCACGCTCTCTCGGCCGGATTACAAATCCGGCCTACTCAAGGCGCACCGGCGAACTCGGGCTGTGGGCAAAACTCGTGCCGGGCTATGGTCAAACTGCGCCTTTTGGCGCTTGGCACGTATGCATGCGGTGTTCGGGCCGGATGGCCGAGATTGCAGACTCCCGGTGTGCTCAGCCAACTTGTCCAGTCCGATTTATGGAAAATGGGTAGGACAAGCCCGGGGGATCTCACGTGTACTGGCACCATTCGTGGCGAAGACCGTGAACATCATCAACAGGTTCTTTGGGAATCACGCGCGTTGAGTCTCGTCAGGGAGAGACAAGCAGAAGGCCGGACCGAGTCCCCTGCCCCGCATCTGACGTACTGAAGAAAACTGACTTCCTTAGTCGGATAAAGCCC
>CAZKRK010000126.1:0-18074 GCA_964555035.1 uncultured Victivallales bacterium
GGCTGGTGCGTGGCGGTATGCGGATTCGCGCCGCCTATGCCGCCCCTCCGGGGCTTGTTCCCATGCTCGCGCCGGTGTCCTGGGGTTCCGCTGCGCTCCACCCCAGGCTCTACTATGCCGCCCCTCCGGGGCTGCCGCTGCCGGCACGGTGTCATCCCCATTTCCCGGTCGACCGGAACGACGCGTCAACCCGTACGTACTGTGTAACGTTCCGAGGCTCAAGCCGTTACAACGCGCATGACGTCACGCGTCACGATGGAGAGGTCTGATACTACTCACCAGTACTTGCGGGCAATACCGCGGTCTCGGCGAGTTCAGTTGCCGACCATAGGGGCAATCGGACCCAATGCCGCTCAGATGTGGTGTCCCCTGTCACTTGAGACAACAGGCGTGGATTGGGTCCGATTGCAAATCGGACCTACGTTGCGAACCACGGCGATGCGGCCCTCATCCATCCAGATGGTTTCGTCCGCAAGGCGTTGGGCCTGGTCGCCGGAATGCGTGGCCAGGACGACCGTCGCCCGCCTTTCATGCACGATGCGCCCGACCACATCTTCAATGCGCCCGATGTTGACACGATCCACGTTGGCGGTCGGTTCATCCAGCAGGAGAACATCGGCATCGAATGCGAGTGTGCGGGCCAGTGTCACGCGCTGGGCTTCTCCGCCTGACAGGCGATGTGCGTTGGCGGAGAGCAGATGAGTCAGCCCGAGCTCGACGGCAATTGCCGCAACGCGCTCTTCCGCCTCCGCCCTGGGAACGTGACGCACATCAAGTCCGTAGCGGATGTTCCTGCGCACGGTTGTGTTGAACAGGTAGGGGTTCTGCATGAGGTACCCAACGCGGCGCCGCTCCAGAACTCGGTCCTTCTCCCGCGGTACGACGACATTCCCGTGGAACACCAGACGCCCCTCCCAGGAAGCGCACATGAAGCCCAACAGGTTCAGGAGTGTCGTTTTGCCGGACCCGTTCGGTCCGGCCACGGCATAGACTCGCCCCTGGTCGAGCCGCAGACCGTCGACGGAAAGGAGGAAGCCTCCGCGCCGGGCCTTGATCTCTTTCAGGACGTACACGCTCATCGGTTCTTCCTCTGCAGAAAGACGAGTAGTCCGTTGATGGCGAAAGCAACGGTCAGGAGGACAAGCCCCAGGGCGATGCCCAGGGCAAACTCGCCCTTGCTGGTTTCCAGGGCTATCGCCGTAGTTATGTTGCGCGTGTACGCTTTGATGTTGCCCCCCAGCATCATGGAGACGCCGATCTCGGCGAAAACCCTCCCGAATCCCGTGACCACGGCTGCAAGGATGCCGAAACGCGCTTCGCGCAGAATCGTCCAGAAGCCTTGCCTCGCATCCGCTCCGAGGGATTTGACGGTCAGGTCGATGCGGGGGTCAAGACCCCGGACCGATGCGGTCGCCAGGCCCGCGATGATGGGAAAAGCCAGGACGAACTGACCGATCGCCATGGCCGTCCGCGTATACAACAGTCCGAGATCTCCCAACGGGCCTCGTCGCGAAAGCATCGCGTACACAAGTAGACCGACAACCACCGTCGGCAATGACATAAGCGTGTTCAGTATGGCGATAATGGCCTGGCGTCCACGAAAACGCGTACGCGCAAGCATGATTCCGGTCGGCACACCGCCCAATGTTGCCAGTGTCGTGGAAGCGGACGCGACGAGAAGGGATACCCACACAATCGACAGAAACTCGCTATCTGCCGACAGCATGATTACGCAGGCTCGCCTGAGACCGTCTGCGATGTAATCCATTACTCAGGATCCTCGGTAGGCAGGCGCAGAGATACGGTTCGTTCACCGAATCGGTTCGGCCGCGTTTGGGTGATAGAGTTGATGACCATTCTTCCTGTAATCCTCAATCATGGCCTGACAGACCGGCGACGTCATCCACGCGATGAGCGCCATCGAGAGGTCATACTTCACATGTGCATGTCTGTAAGGGCTCACCGCAATGATCCCGTACGGGTTGAATAGAAGCTTGTCGCTTTCGACGGCCCTGACAAGGCGGAGATCGTTCTTCCTGAACAGGTATGTTGCCCGGTCCACGATGACGTACGCGTTCTTCTCGTCTGCCATCCGCAGAGTGGCCGCCATGCCCTGACCGGCTTCAAGGTACCACTTGCCGCCTGGAACAACACCCGCTTTCGCCCACAGCACCTTCTCTTTCTTGTGAGTGCCTGAATCGTCTCCCCTCGACACGCATGTCTGCTCCGTGGAATGAATGCGCTGCAACGCCTCCGGGGCGCTTCGCATTCCCTTGACGCTGGCCGGATCGTCTTCAGGGCCGAGGATGAGGAAGTCGTTGTACATGACATCGCGGCGATTGACACCATAGCCCTCGGACACAAACTTGTCCTCGGCCGCGCGCGCGTGCACAAGAATGACGTCCACGTCGCCATTCTCGCCAAGCTTGATCGCCTTGCCTGTCCCCACGGAAATGACATGGACCTTGACGCCGGCTCTTTTCTCGAACGGCGGCAGAATACGATCGAGGAGCCCGGTTTCGTACGTGCTCGTCGTGGTCGCCAGCTTCAGGGCTTCACCGGCATGCGCGGCGGCAATGGAACACAGAACTGCGAGGACTGCCCCCATGACCGCTGCTCTCATCTGCCTGCTCCTTCCCCCTGAACGTCCGGGCGTCGTTGATCTCAGCAGTCGAGCCTACCCCCATGCGACGGTCGCTGGCAAGCGGCAGTTCGGGAAGATGCGAGGCAGACGTAGGTCCGATTTGCAATCGGACCCAACGCCGCTCAGATGTGGCGTCCCCTCCGCCATTTGGAACAACCAGCGTGGATTGGGTCCGATTGCAAATCGGACCTACGTTTGCCGTGCCTACGGCGATGCAAAGAGGCCGGTTTGATCCGTCGAATACCCCCCCATCTTGGCGACACGTTGCTTGAACCTGTTGCTGTTTATGACCGCGAGGAGCTTCTGAATGCGCTCGGACTCGAGGTGCTTCTGAGGGACAATCAGCTCATACGGCTCCGTAGCGATCGGGACGAAGTCCAGGCCGAGAGCGGCGGCGGCGGCGTAGATGCCGAGTCCCACATCAACCGTGCCGCTCGCCACCGCCACGGCTACCGCCATATGCGTGTACTCCTCGTTTCGGTAGCCGTCGATCTCGTCGGGTGAGATCCCCTGAGACTGGAGTCGAAAGTCGAACAGAATCCGGGTCCCGGAGCCGGGCTGGCGGTTGATAAAGGCTACGTCATCGCGCGCCAGGTCGCCGATGGATTGAATGCCCTTCGGGTTCCCCTGGGCAACAATCAGCCCTTGCTCTCTACAGACCAGGTTGACCTGTCTGACCTTGACATGCGGCAGGTACTTCCCGATGTAGGAGGTGTTGTAAGACCCGTCCACCGGGTCAAGCAGATGCGACCCGGCGAGGTGACAGACTCCGCGTTTGATCGCCATGAGTCCCCCCATGCTGCCCACGTGGCTGGAAGCGACGGAAAAGCGGCAGTGATGCGCCCGGATCTCGTCTGCCAGGATATCCAGAGTATTGTCGTGGCTCCCCACGATCACGATGGTGTCTCTGAGCGCGGCAAGTGGCCGCAAGAGCTCGGCGGGGACCTGTTCGTGTTCGGTGATCCCCTCAACGTGGTTTGGTATTCTGATGATGGCGTCCGCTTCCGACAGAGAAGTGATACAGCCCGCCCCTCGCGGGAGCGGCGTTGCCACCATCTTGTCCGCGACCTTGCCGATCCTGACGCGCACGAACTCTTCGACCCCCAGTTTCGACGCCATCGTTCGCGTCGGCGCCACCTGCACCCGCTCGCGCTGTGGCTCCCGCGTTTCCAGCATGCGACACATCAGCGGGGAAACAAACTGCTCGAACGCGAGAATGGCGGAGACCGGGTACCCGGGAATGCCGAAGATCGCCTTTTCGTCGATCTTCCCGACGATCAGGGGTTTCCCGGGCATCATGGTGACGCCATGGACCAGTACGTCGCCGAGCTCGGAAATCACCTGCCGCGAGTAGTCCTTCGAGCCGGCCGAGGACCCGCCGACGAGAAGGATGATGTCGCTCTCGCCCAGGGCCGCGTCCCGGACAACCCGTCGGATTTCGCCCAACTCGTCCGCAACCGGTTCATGCCGGACATAGCTGCCGCCGCCGGCTTCGGTGAGTCCGCCCAGGGCATACGAGTTGCTTTCGAACACCTGTCCCGGTTCCGGTTCCCCTGGTGGCGCTTCCCGCCAGTCGACCAACTCGCTACCCGTAGGAATAATCATGACACGAGGTCTTGTCCTGACCGTCACGGAGAAACTCCCGGCCGCAATAAGGGCGCCGACACAGTAGGGCGTGACGACGTGATTCCTGGCGAACAGCAGTTCCGTGGCGACGACATCCTCGCCCACCCTTCGGACGTGCTGCCAGGGGAAGACAGGCGCTTCAATCTCAATCCGGTCTTCACCGATTGCGTGAACGTGCTCGATCATGATGACGGCATTGGCGCCGGGCGGCAGCACGTTACCGGTGTTGACGTGGAAGGCAGTTTCCCCGACCGTCAACGCTTTCGGCTGGATTTCAGAAGCGCCGAATGTCGATTGGGCGTCGACGGCCACGCCGTCCATGGCGGCCAGGTGGCTGCTTGGCGAGGATATCCCGGCAAAGACCGGTTCCGCCAGTACGCGACCGACGGCATCCGGAGGGGAGACCGTCTCTGTTGCCGGCGGTTCGCGTCCGGGAAAGTGGCTGAAGAGGATTCCGCGGGCCTCCTCTACGGTTTTCATGTCGAGGTAGATGTGACGTTTGCCTGCCATGTTGTCTCCACGGGTCAGAATGGGATGACGACGGCTTCCGCGTGCCGATCGAGTCCCTCCGTGTTCATTCCGATTTCAATCAGGCCGTCCGCCTCCGCCATGGTACCGATGAGACCCGATTTGCCCAGGACCGGCTCGGCCCACCACTCGCCCTGCTCATGGCGCAGGCGCACCCGGACGTAATCGGTTCGTCCCTGCGCGGAAGACACATTGCGCGTGAGACGGGCCGTGATCCCGAAGTGGGGACCGTTGCGTTCGGAAAGGCCGGCCAGATGGTCGACAAACGGTCGGACCACCGCGGAGAAGACGACCATGGCCGAAGCGGCATGACCGGGCAACCCCCAACAAGGCTTGTCTTGTATGCGGGCAAGGATCGTGGGTTTGCCGGGACTGATCGGGATACCGTGTACCAGTACATTCGCCCGAGGGAGAGCCGAGAACACCTGAATGGTCAGGTCACGTGTCCCAACCGAACTGCCGCCGGAGACGAGGACCATGTCGGTTTCGCTGACCGCCCTGCCGCAGATTTCGAGAAGACTGTCGTAGTCGTCTCTGACAACTCCAAAGACCGCGGGAACACAACCCGCGGCCGCGGCCAGCGCATGGAGGGTATAGGTGTTGATGTCGCGAACCTGGCCCGGGCCGGGTACCTCGTCGAGAGAGATGACCTCGTCTCCGGTGGAGATGATGCCGAGCCGCGGCTTCCTGTAGACGGGAACGGACCCGTGACCGAAGGCTGCCAGGAGTCCCGTTTCCTGCGGACGGATGCGTCGTCCGCGCTGGAGAATCCGCTCGCCCTTTCGGAAATCCTCGCCTCTTGCAATCACGTTCTGCCCCGGCGCCACGCTCTTGCGTATCTCCAGCGTGGTATCGTCAAGAGCTTCTGCGTGTTCAATCATTACAACGCCGTCGCTCCCTTCGGGGAGCATGCCGCCGGTAGGGACATAGGCCGCTTCTCCCCGTTCGATCGTGAAACCGGGCAGGACTCCCATGTCGACCACCCCTTTCAGGGCCAGGTATCCCGGATTGCTCTCGCCGGCGCCGAAAGTCGAGGAGGCATCGACGGCGTATCCGTCTACGGTGGACCTGGAGAAGCCCGGCAGGTCGACATCGGCAACCATGTCGGCGGCCGAGATCCTGCCTGCCGTTTCCATCAGGGAAACGGTTTCCGTGTCCGTCCGGGCAAAGCTCTTGATGTGCGCGAAAACCTCTGCCGGCGGTGTTACTTTGAAGAACTCCCTCATCTGCTTCCACCATTGAACGAGCCCAGCGTACGAAATCCTTCGCCGCACTCCAACACTACCAGATCACAGTGATGCCGGGGTAGTCGCAGAACGCGGAGTCACTGGTGACAACTGAGAGATGGTTGAGTCGTGCGGTGGCAAGTATCATTCGATCGAAGGGGTCACTGTGGAGTGCAGGCAAGTTGGTGACTTCGCAGGCAATCTGGAAACTCAACGGGATCTGTATGAGACTGTAGGTCTCGACAAGCCGCTCAAACCACTCGGCTGTCGGCAAGGGGAGCTCGAGTTTTCCCTTCCCGACCTTGATGGCAACTTCCATCACGCTCACCGGTGAGAAGGCCATGCCATCGGAATTCCGCTTCATCGCATTCAACGCTTTCGCGGTGAATGCGCTACGATCAGTGTTGAGCCACAAGAGAGCACAGGTATCCAGAAGGATCATATGTACTCTCCCGGCCACTCATCCTCGGTCAGAGGCTCGGCGGGATCATACTTCAGCCTAGGCGCCAACTCATCGTTTGGCGGAGGCAGCCCTTTTCGGTCAGGTTTGGCTGTAGCGTGAATCTCGGCAACCGGATGCCCGTTTCGGCATACCAAGACGCTTTCCTGTCTCTTCTCTATCGCTGCCAGCAAGGAGGAGAAGTGGGTCTTCGCTTCATGAACGTTCACCGTCATCATGGCCGCCACCTATTTCTTAGTCCACGTTAGTCCATGCAAACCGTAGCGAATCGCGGGCGGCTTTGCAACGACGAATTCCCCTTTCAGCATTGTGTTGAGGACTGCTCCCGCAATGCTGCGATTCATTTGACTGTCATAGGGTGGCCGTGTACGCTTCCGCCCATGGTAGACGACATGTCGGAGGGCCTTCTCATGCAGGAACAGTTGGACACGGTGTTCGCCGAGTACGAGGGCAAGGCCGGCGAGCTCATACCCGTTCTTCAGGACATCCAGGACGTTCTGGGATATCTTCCCAAGGAGGCCCTGGCCGAGACCGCCCGATTCCTCAGTCTGGCGGAGAGTACCGTCTACGGGGTGGCGACGTTCTACACGCAGTTCTATCTCACGAAGCGGGGCAGACACAGAATCAAGGTTTGCCAGGGCACGGCCTGCCATGTTGGCGGCGCCGACGACATCATGCGTGCCATTGAAGACAAGCTCGGTATTGGGGCGGGCCAGTCGACCGACGATTTCGAGTTCAACCTGGAAGAGGTGGCGTGTTTTGGCTCATGTGCCCTCGCGCCGGTTGTGGTTGTCAACGACAAGGTCTACGGCAACGTCACCCCGGAGCGCGTGATCGAGATCCTGGAGAGGCTGGCATGAAGTATGCGCGTATTCGAGAAGAGGCGCTTGCCGAGTGGAGTGAGTTCATGGACGGCGGCAGGACGCGAATCCTCATTGGAACGGGCACCTGCGGCAGAGCTGCCGGAGCCGACGATCTGCTGCACAGCATCCGATCCTATGTCGACGCAAAAGGCCTGGATGTGCAGATCTGCGAAACCGGCTGTCTTGGACTGTGCTATGCCGAGCCGCTTGTTGAGATCGCGGGGCCGGGGTCACCGCGGTTGCTGTACGGCGGACTCTCACCGCACAACATCTCTCAGTGTCTCGACAGCTATCTCGAGGGGAATGCTCTGACCGGGGAACCCGCGCCGTTGGCCGTCATGGGAGATGAATCCGCCGGGAACGTGCCCCCGTTCCGCGAGCTGCCGATGGTCAAGGGGCAGGTGCGGGTGGCATCACGCAATTGCGGTGTCATCGCACCCGACAACATCGCCCACTACGTGGCTCGGGGCGGCTACGCCGGTTTGAACAATGCGCTTCAGATGGGGGCGGAGGCGGTCATTGAGACGGTCAAGGCGTCAGGACTGAGAGGTCGCGGCGGAGCGGGGTTTCCAACGGCCACCAAGTGGGACTTCTGCCGGAGAGCTGCCGGGGACCGGAAGTACATGATCTGCAACGCCGACGAGGGTGACCCCGGGGCGTTTATGGATCGCACCCTGATCGAGAGCGATCCGCACGCCGTGCTCGAGGGCATGATCGTTGCCGCTTTCGCCATCGGTGCGTCGCAGGGCACCATCTACGTCCGCGCCGAGTATCCCCTTGCCATCTTGCGGCTTGCACAGGCAATCGAGCAGGCATCGGCCCACGGGTTGCTGGGCGAGAACATTCTCGATTCTGGTTTCTCGTGCCACGTGACGATCAAGAAGGGGGCCGGCGCATTCGTATGCGGCGAGGAGACGGCCCTGATTGCCTCCATCGAAGGCCGGCGCGGCATGCCGCGCCCGCGGCCGCCTTTTCCCGCAATCGGCGGTCTCCACGGGAAGCCTTCCAATATCAACAACGTCGAGACGCTGGCCAACGTGTCGGCCATCCTGGCCATGGGCAGCGAAGCCTATGCCGCCAACGGTACCGAAAAGAGCCGGGGCACGAAGACGTTTGCCCTAGCGGGAAAGATAGCGCGGACGGGACTCATCGAAGTGCCGCTGGGCATGACGTTGCGGGAGATCGTGTTCGGCATCGGTGGCGGCGTCCCCGGCGGCAAAGCGTTCAAAGCCGTGCAGACAGGCGGCCCCTCGGGCGGCTGCATCCCCGCCGAGCTGTTGGACCTGCCGGTCGACTACGAGCACCTCGCGGAAGCCGGCGCCATCATGGGGTCCGGCGGCATGGTGGTCATGGACGAAACCACCTGCATGGTGGAGATCGCGCGCTACTTCATCTCCTTTACGCAGAACGAATCGTGCGGCAAGTGCACGCCCTGCCGGCTCGGCACACGCCAGATGCTGCAGATTCTGAACGGCATCACCACCGGCAAGGGGGACCCCGAAGACGTGGAGCTGCTCGTGGAAATCGCCGAGGCCGTGAAGCTTGGTTCGCTCTGCGGGCTGGGCCAGACGGCGCCGAATCCGGTGCTGACAACCATAGAGTACTATCGTGAGGAATATGATGATCACGTTCTGAACCATCGATGCGCGGCCGGCCATTGCCGTGATCTGCTCACCTACGTGATTGACGATCAAGCCTGCGTAGGATGTGGGGCGTGCGCCAAGCCGTGCCCCGTCGTCGCCATTTCAGGTGAGAGGAAGAAGCCGTTCAGAATCGACCAGGAGACCTGCATCAAGTGCGGGGTTTGTTTCGATGCCTGCAAATTCAACGCTATCGACAGGAGCTGAGCGCGACATGACGACAGTAGATATCACGATTGACGGACAGCCGGTTGCCGCTCAGGCCGGCGCAACCGTCCTGGCAGCGGCCGATGCGGCCGGCATCTATATTCCGCGGCTGTGCGACGGTCCCGGTCTCGAGCCGTACGGCGCCTGCCGCCTCTGCGTGGTGAGAATCGAAGGCATGCGCGGGTTGCCCGCCGCATGCACGACCGTCGTGACTGAGGGAATGCGGGTCCACAACGATGTCGAGGACGTCAACAAGGTTCGCCGTATAACGTGTGAACTGTTGATCGCCGACCACCCCGACGACTGCCTGTCGTGTTCGGGCAATCAACGTTGCCAGCTGCAGCGTGTGGCGTCATATCTCGGTGCGGACGCGCACCGTCTTCACAAGATGCAGCGTGACGTAACCCTTGATGACAGCAACCCGTTTTTCACCCGCGACCCCAGCCGCTGCATTCTCTGCGGTCTGTGCACCCGCGCCTGCAGGGAGATCCGTTACGTGGACGCCATCGAGATTGCCGGACGGGGGTACGCGACGACAATCGCCGCGGGGCAGGGTCAGCCGATCAGGGAATCCTGCTGCGTATCATGTGGCGAATGCGTTGACCGCTGTCCGACAAACGCCCTGTCGGCGAAGAAGGAGACCGTCGCGGCGGAGCGAGAGGTGAGAACGACTTGCGTGTACTGCGGAGTGGGCTGCGGGCTTCTCGTCGGCGTGCGCGGCCGGCGGATCGCGCAAGTCCGAGGCGATCCCGACCATCGCGTAAGCCGGGGAAGCCTTTGCGTCAAAGGCCGCTTCGGCATGGACTTCGTGGGCGCGCAAGACCGGTTGACCACCCCCCTGATCAAGCGCAACGGCTCGTTTGAAGAAGCAAGCTGGGACGAAGCCCTCGACCTGGTCGCGAAGCGCTTCCGGGAGATCAAGAACGAGCATGGGCCGGATGCCCTCGCGGGATTGTCGTCGGCGAAGTGTACGAACGAGGAGAACTACCTCTTCCAGAAGTTCATGCGGGCCGTCATCGGCACGAACAACGTTGACCACTGCGCTCGCCTCTGTCACGCGTCTACCGTTGCCGGGCTTGCCAGGGCTTTCGGAAGCGGGGCCATGACGAATTCGTGCGATGAATTGGAGCATGCGGACTGCATATTCGTGACCGGCTCCAACACGACGGAGGCGCACCCGGTCATCGCCCTGCGAATCAAGACCGCCGTTCGCAAGCACGGCGCGAAGCTGATTGTGGCCGATCCGCGGCGCATCGACTTGACGGCATTCGCCGAGCTCCACGTCCGCCAACGGTCGGGCTCCGATGTGGCCCTCTTCAACGCCATGATGCATGTGATTATTGCCGAGGAGTTGCACGACGGGACCTTTGTCGCGGAGCGAACCGAGTGCTTCGAAGAGGTGCGCGGGTGCGTGGAGTCCTGCACGCCGGAATGGGCCGAGCCGATCACCGGAATCCCCGCCGAGAAGATACGCGAGGCGGCGCGGACGTATGCGAAGGCCGAGCGCGCGTCGATCGTCTACAGCATGGGCATCACCCAGCATACGACCGGTACGGACAACGTCCTCGCCCTGGCCAACCTGGCCATGCTCACGGGCAATGTGGGCCGTGAGTCCACGGGGGTCAATCCGCTGCGCGGTCAGAATAACGTCCAGGGCGCCTGCGATCTCGGAGCTCTGCCGAACGTCTATCCCGGCTACCAGAAAGTCGACGACCCGGACATGCAGCGCAAGTTCACGCAGGCTTGGGACGCCGAGCTCTCCGGGGAGATCGGTCTGACGGTCACCGAGATCGTGAAAGCGGCGGGAACCAACGACGTCAGGGGACTCTACGTCATGGGCGAGAACCCCATGCTCAGCGATCCCAACGTGAACCATGTGAAGGAGGCGCTTGAGAACGTTGAGTTTCTCTGCGTCCAGGACATCTTTCTGACAGAGACGGCACAGCTTGCCGACGTCGTACTGCCTGCCGCGTCATTCCTCGAGAAGGACGGGACCTTCACAAACACCGAAAGGCGCGTTCAGCGGGTCCGCAAAGCCTTTGAGCCGGTCGGCCGGGCCCGGGCCGACTGGCAGGTCATCTGTGACCTTGCCGGCCGGCTTGGCTATGGCATGCGTTACGAGAGTCCCTCCGGCATTCTCGACGAGATCGCATCGGTGACACCGATCTACGGCGGTATGAGTTACGACCGCATTGAGACGGTTGGCCTGCAGTGGCCCTGCGCCGACGAGAACCACCCCGGAACGGTCTTCCTGCACGAGGGGACCTTCAAGCGCGGACCGGGCAAGTTCCATCCGACGCCTTTCCGGGAAGCCGCGGAGCTTCCCGAGCCGGACTTCCCCTACCTGCTCACGACGGGACGATACCTGTATCACTGGCACACGCGGACCATGACGGGGCGCTCAGAAGGACTGGAACAACTGTGTCCACCCGTGCCCTTTGAAATCCACCCGGACGACGCCGCCCGCGAAGGGATTGCCGACGGCGAGGTGGTTGAACTGGCATCGCGTCGGGGTAACATCCGGGCTCGGGCTTCTGTCACCGATCGCTCGCCGCGGGGAACCGTCTTCATGGCCTTCCACTTTGTCGAGGGCGCCGCCAACGTGCTGACCAACGACGCGATAGACCCCATCGCCAAGATCCCGGAATACAAGGTCTGTGCCGTACGCCTGTCGAAGGTGTCGTGAGTCGGCACTCATTGCAATCGCCGGCTCACCAGTCGCCGGGGTTGCCGATTTGCGGCAAACGTAGGTCCGATTTGTAATCGGACCCAAAGCCGTTCAGGCGTGACTTCCCCCCCCCACGTCATTTGAAGCAACCGGCGTGGTTTGGGTCCGATTACAAATCGGACCTACGTTTACCGCTCATGCCCACGAAGTCTGTGTCCGACGAATGCCCGGCACGTGGTCCCGTCATTCGGGGGGTGAACGGCGCTCCGCGGGTCAATGGCGGTCCAGGCCGTGCACCGTGAAGATCAAGTGTTCCAGCGTCTTCAGGATTTCAGACACGTAGTCCCGGACCCCTCTCACGCTGCCCGGCAAGGTATACACCAATGTTCTGCCCCTCACACCCGCTACACCTCTGCTGAGCAGCGCGTTCGGGTTGCGGCTGCCGCACTTGACGCGGATATGCTCCATAATGCCCGGGATCTCCTTGTCGAGCATCGGTTTCACTACGTCCGGTGTTATGTCCCGCGGCCCGATCCCTGTCCCCCCCGTCGTCAGCACGACGTCGACGGAAGCGTTGCACGCGGCCTCCAACGCATCTCCGAGTTGACCCGGATCATCCGGCAGCACGAGATTGTCCACATGCGCATGCCAACGTTTGCCCGCAAAGAAAGCGTCGACAGCGTCGCGAACCGTCGGTCCGCCGCGGTCCTCGTACTCCCCGCGGTGCGCGCGGTCGCTCATGGTTATGATCGTGAACCGTAAGGGTCTGGCGCTGAACACCACGCTGTCCCCCGGTTCGACGGTCCCGCCGCGGATGACTCTGCAGAACACGCCTTCTTTCGGCATGACGCACTTGCCGGCTTCCCGGAAGATGGCGCACGCGTCCCCGTGACACTCCTTGCCGATCTGCGTTACCTGAAGCTCAACGTCGCCGATTTTGAAGGAGTCCAGGACGGCAACGTGGCGGAGATCCGAGCCCGCCACGGTTATGTTCTCCGCAAATTCGCCAGGCTCCACCCCGCGGCCGAGCTCGGACGCGAAAGTCTCAACGATCTCCTCGGAAAGCACGCTGACCTGTCGATGCCACGTCCCGGCGTGCGCGTCTCCCCGCACGCCCCGATCGTCAATGACAACCCGGGGAACGGGATGCTTCGCGGTACCCTTTTCTCCCGAGATGTTCACGGAAACCACCTTCATGGGGTCGCCCTCTCCTGTTTCACCTTCTCGACAAGGCGGATCTCCCCCATCGTCATCTTCTTGTCCACGGCCTTGCACATATCGTAGATGGTCAACAGCGCCACACTTACGGCCGTCAGAGCCTCCATCTCCACGCCTGTCTTGTCCGTGCAGACGACCTGACTCTCCACAACGACACCGCGCGTGGAGATCTCGAAGTCCACGCCGACACAGTCGATCTCTATGTTGTGACAGAGCGGTATGAGTTCACTTGTTCTCTTGGCTGCCGAGATGCCCGCGATTCGTGCCGCGGCGAGAACGTCCCCCTTCTTGACGAGTCCGTCCCGTACAAGCGCGATCGTGTCGGGCTCCAGGCCGATAAACCCTCTCGCTCTTGCGGTACGCTTGATCCTGGGCTTCTCCGACACGTCTACCATCCGTGCCGCACCCTCGTTGCTCAAGTGGGATAACGCCATATGTTCACTCCGGTTTTCACGATGGTCACACACCCGTCCCGGGTTCACCCGCCGATCGCCGACATCCCTCGATTCCGGCAACAGGACCCGCTCTCAGGCTTGGCCTGCACGGCCCGCTCGATCGATCCCCGCGGATCCTCAAAATCGACTCTGATTTCATCCTCGGAAAAGAGACACGGTTTGAGAAAGCCGTCCGATGTCAGTCTGAGCCGATTGCACTCTTCACATTTCGGTGGCCGCTCCGCATGAAAACGCCCGCTCAAATCCTTCCTGTCATAGAGAGAAAACAGCATGATCTTCTGCAGCGTGTGCCCTTTCGTGGCGCAGAACGCCCGCATCGCGTCCACCTCCGCATCCGTCGTATCCGGGAAGATCACCATGTTGACCTTGACGGGCGTCAACCCCGCTGCTCTCGCCGCATCCATGCCGTCCAGGACTTCCGCCACATCGCCGCCACGCGTGATGCGCCTGTACTTCTCCGGGTCGAGCGTGTCCATGGACACGTTGACCCGGTCGAGACCGTGCTCCTTCAACGTTACCGCCATGCGACGGAGACGTGTGCCATTGGTTGTCATGCAGAGCTCATCGAGCCCCGGGATACCGGACAGCCGGTCGACAAGAGTCTCGATATTGCGCCGCAGGAGGGGCTCGCCTCCCGTGAGACGCACCTTCCGTATGCCCAGGTCAACGGCCGCCTTCGCGACCGTGCATATCTGTTCGTACGAGAGGATCTCTCCACGTGGCTTCAGACACGGGCCCGCCGGGGGCATGCAGTAGACGCAACGGTGATCACACCGGTCCGTTACCGACACGCGCAGATAGGATATGCACCTGTCAAACCTGTCCAACATAGTTCCGGTAGTCATCCATTGTGTTGAGATTCACGATGCTGTTCGACTCGGGTATGTCGAGATACTTGACCTTGCACCTTTCAAGAACGGCTCTGACCCGGCGCTGCCCGGACGCCAATACGTCCCACACCGTCTCGCCGACACTCTTGCGGTACACCGCAAACAGAGGCTCGAGCTCGCCTCCCTCCCGCCGCGGCACAACCGCATCATAGCCTTCGGCCTCTCTCAGCATTCGCCGCGCCAGGGCCATGTCTATCTTCGGAATGTCGCACGCCACGACCAGGTTCAGATCGCTGAGGGAAGCTTGGAGAGCCGATCCGAGCCCCATAAGAGGGCCCTGGCCCGGGGCCCGGTCCGGAACAACGTCAAGACCCAGAAAGGCATACCTGTCACGCTCGTCGCCGCTCACGAGTACCTGGTCGAAGTTGCCCCTCAGCTGAAGACACACCGTCTCTATCATGGGGCGGCCGTCAAGCGGAAGCATCGCCTTGTCCCGCCCCATCCTCTTGCTCGCACCGCCTGCCATGACCAGCGCCGTAGCCCGCTCGCGCAGGACCCATCGCCCGTCGAGCAGGTCCACATCGGAGAACTCAAACGAGAACACCTCTCCTTCGGTCAGGATAACCCGGTCCGCCAACGACTTCACTGCCTCGGCCGAAGACTTGTTCCGAGCCGAGGACCTGGCCTTGACCATAAGAAAGAGCCCCGGCTCCACAACCGTTCGGAGGCTGTTGGATTCGCAGATGCATACCGCATCTTTGCCGATGACGGCACGCAGCGCATCGAATCCCTCTGCCAGGCGATCTCTCAGCACCCTTAGCCAGAAGACCCGGGCAGCACCGGCGGCCAGCAGACGAGATGTGTCTTTCCCGGTATGGGCATCCGTCTCGACATCGATCCGGTAGTTGCCGCTGAGCGATGAACACGCGCCACAGCCCTTGCCGCCGCGGGGACAGGTTCCGTTCTTCTCGGCCACCGTCGTCACCTTGATTCCCGTAATCCGCGTGTCGGAGAACCCGCGGAGCAGCGTGCAGGCAAAGGATGTCTTGCCGGCGTTTGCGCCCGCGGCGCCGATCATCAGCATACTGGGTAACGTCATCATGGCGTGCCTTACCAAAGCCGGGCCGCGGTGCGCGTCCCCCCTCGCGCGGCCGAACCAGGACAGAACCATCAAACACGTAGTCTGTGAGCGTCGCTCCGAGTGACGTGGAGAATAGCGTGTTGAGGAGGATGGGCAAGTCGATTGTGATGGTGATGACCGGTCGCACAGGGCTGCGCTGTTCTCGTAACCCCACACCGCCACAACGGCCAATCACACTCGGCTTGCCGTGTGCACCCCCTCGGTTGACGATTACGGTGGACGATTGGGACAATCCTCTCCTCGTAGACCATAATCGTCGCCCGTAATCGTCAACCGGCTTTGGGACAGAACGTCCGACCTCTGCAAAGAGGACGTCCCCGGGAATGTTGCCTCACTCCCTAGATTATTGACCGTGAACAGGTTCCGTTCGTGCACCGCACTACCGTGACCGGTCGCATGATGCCGAAGCTGGGCCCGCTTCTCGCAGGGGCTCGCCGAAGGCGAGCAACATCGCAGCCCCGGGTGAAACCCTCGTCATACGTCACATCTCCAGCACTCGGGCGCTCAGCTGAGACCATTGCTTCGGCATGTTGTTGATTCTCGGGTTTTCCGCAACTCTTGCATCTCCCTCACAACCGTGGTAGCGTTTTCCGCTCACACTGTTCCGGAGAAGGAGGAACCCCCCGATGAAGACCACTGCACTCGCCACCGTTCTCACAATCGCCTTGTCCACCCTCTGCGTTGCCGACGGCAAGCTGAAGGCCCTCATCATTGACGGGCAGAACAACCACGCGTGGAAGCAGACCACCCCTGTGATCAAGGCCATCCTCGAGGACTGCGGCCGCTTCACGGTCGACGTGGCGACGTCGCCGCCCAAGGGCAAGGACATGTCCACGTTCCGTCCGGCCTTCAAGGAGTACGACGTCCTCGTCTCGAATTACAACGGCGCAAGCTGGCCGAAAGAGACCCAGCAGGACCTCGAGACCTACATGGAAAATGGTGGCGGACTGGTTGTGATTCATGCCGCCGACAACGCCTTTGGCAAGTGGGAAGCCTGGAACCGCATGATCGGTCTCGGCGGCTGGGGCGGCCGCAACGAGAAGTCAGGGCCCTACGTGTATGTGAAAGACGGCAAAGTCGTCCGTGACACGAGCAAGGGCCGCGGCGGCGGCCACGGTTCGCAGTTCGAAGCCACGATCACCACCTTTACCCCCGATCATCCGGTGATGCAGGGCCTGCCGAAAGAGTGGCTGCACGTCAAAGACGAGATCTACCAGGTGCTGCGCGGTCCGGCCGAGAATATGACCATCCTGGCCACGGTCTACACCAAGCCCGAGCACCGGGGCAGCGGCCGCAACGAGCCGGCCCTGATGGCGATCTCCTACGGCAAGGGCCGCGTTCTACATGACGTCCTCGGCCATGCCGCCGTGAACATGGAAGGCGTGGGTTTCCAGTGTACGCTTCAGCGCGGCACGGAGTGGGCCGCGACGGGCAAGGTCACGATCCCGGTGCCCGGCGATTTTCCGACAGCCGACAACGCAACCCGCCGCAAACCGGGACAGTAGAGAGCCCATTGATTGATGATCAGCGATTGATGACTCCTGATCCTTGAAGTTCGCAGATCGAGAATCATCAATCGCCAATCGTCAATCGACCTCATGAACCCTTCCCTGTTTCCCCCTTCGTCTCCAGCCACGCTTCCAGCTTGTCGAACAGTGTCGGGCGATCGTCTTCGAGCTGTTCGCCGGGCGGCACGGCGCCGGCCGAAATGATGAACTTCATGGCCTCGGCGATAGACAGATTGACCGTTGCCAGCTCGCTGCGGCGCGCGATTACCATTACGCCGGAGGTCGGGTTGGGTGTGGTCGGCACAAAGAGCGAGACGTAGCCGTCCTCCGGGTCGTCGGTCACGGCCTTGTGGATCAACGGCGGTGTCGCCGCCGTGACGAACGCCATGGCGTAGACTCCCTTCCGCGGGTACTGGACCAGTACCACCTCTTTGAACATAGTCTGGCGCTGGGCGACAAACGCCTCGCTGATTTGCCGTACCCAGATGTAGATCTTGTTGATTACGGGGATCCTCGCCAGAGCACGGTCTCCAAGGCGATAGAGGCGCCGGCCGAGGATGCTGCGCACGAAGAACCCGATCAGAAACAGCGTCATCAGGATCAGCAGGAGCGTGAAAACCCACAGCAGAACCGTCACCACCTGGGTATCGTGCAGGTGTTCGGGAAGCGACGCCTTGAGGAGTCTCACGATGAGCTTGATAATGCCCATCTGTGCGAAGAAGGAGAACAGCCAGTAGACGAGCAGCCCGGTGACCACGATCGGTGTGATCAGAAACAGCCCGAACAGGATGTTGCTTCTGAGTGCCTTGCCGACTTTGCTTTTCATGGTGAGCCGGAACCTCGTTGCCGCGAACCATACCGAAACGGCGTACTTGTATAGATCATCTCAAGCACCCGCTCAAGCAGCAAAGGCGAAACCGGACGGAAATTGCTTGAATCCCCGTCCGGCGTAGTGATACAGTTCGCCACCTTTTCCAGCCATGTGGGGCGGTAGCTCAGCTGGTAGAGCACCACGTTCGCAACGTGGGGGTCGGGAGTTCGAATCTCCTCCGCTCCACCA
>CAZKRK010000127.1:0-18067 GCA_964555035.1 uncultured Victivallales bacterium
AGCGCCGGTTTTTCTTGTTTTTTTCGACAGCTTTGGGAGGGTGAGTCACTAAATACTCCCTCCGCTGCTCCCTCATCCGGGACAGGGAGCAGGAAAGCAAGTACGAAGAAGAGTAGGGTCGGCCCAATCCACCAATCAACCGATTAACCAGTCAACGCGAATGTGGCCCGCAACCCAAGTGTGGCATAGGTAGAAAAATGGGAAGGTAAGAAGATGGGAGAATTGACTGTATCGTCTTTCTACCATCCCATCTTTCTACCTATTGTCCCCCACGCAGGGCTGTGACCCTAAAAAGAGCAGTTGCCCGCAGATGACGCAGATTGACGCAGATAAAGTCCCGAATCTGCGTTCATCTGCGTCATCTGCGGGCAACTTCTGCCTCATCCGGCTTTTCACCAAGAACCATCCGCATCGCCACTTCAGGACACGTGAAGGGGGAATCGTAACGCGTACAGTTGATGCAGCCGATGTAGATCTTGTGGATCAACGTCTCCTTGGCCACCTCCTCGAATCCCAGCTTGCCGAAGAACCCGGGGGTGAATGTCAGGACGATAATCTCTGAGGGACGCAGGGGACGGATGCGCTCGATCGCGGCTTCCACCAGAACCCGCCCGACACCGCTCCCCTTGTAATGGGCATCCACGGCCAGCGTGGCAATCTCAACGTCGTGCTGTTTCGAGACTCCCACCTCCGGCAGGATCTGCCAAGAGACGCAACCAATGACCTTGCCCTCGGTTTCGCACACCAGAAAACGGTCCACATTCATGACTATGTCGCTGATCGGACGCGGCACCAGCTCCCGCGGATGCTGCTTGATCAGGTCGAAAATCGACTCAACGTCACTGAAGACGGCGGGGCGAATGCACTCGGTTGGACTGACTTCACTCACGATTGACAAATGCTAGCCCTGACGGCGGGATGAGACAACCACGAAATGCGGGGCAATTCGTTCCACTGCTCCGTCGGGTGCCTTTGACGCAGATCCTGAAAAAGTCTGCTTTACCCTTGCACTCTACCGTCGGAAACGAGATAGTCTCGCCCTTTTTGCTACACCCCCTCCCAACAGGAGTTCAGAAATGCCCAGGGACATACCGCTCTCGCACGTACGAAATATCGGGATCATGGCGCACATCGACGCCGGCAAGACAACCGTCAGTGAACGCATTCTGTACTATTGTGGTCGCACCCACAAGCTTGGCGAAGTCCATGATGGCGAAGCCACGATGGACTGGATGGCCCAGGAACAGGAACGGGGCATCACCATAACTTCCGCTGCCACCACCGCCGAGTGGAGAGAACACCGCATCTCGCTGATCGATACCCCCGGACACGTCGACTTCACCGCGGAAGTCGAACGCAGCCTGCGCGTGCTGGACGGCGCGGTCGCACTCTTCTGCGCCGTCGGTGGCGTGCAACCTCAGTCCGAGCAAGTCTGGCGTCAGAGCGAAAAGTACAGCGTGCCCAAGGTCGCCTTCATCAACAAAATGGACCGCACGGGCGCGGATTTCTTCTCCGTCGTCGACAGCATCCAGAACATCCTCGGCGCAAACGCAGTGCCGGTTGTCATTCCCATCGGCGCCGAAGACAACTTCACGGGGGTCATCGACCTGATCGGCATGCGAGCCGTGATCTACGATGAGGAGACTGCCGGCAAGAACTTCCATATCGAAGAGGTACCAGCCGAGCTGCTGGACGATGCCCGAAAGTGGCGCGCAAACCTCGTTGAGAAGAGTGCCGAACAGTGCGACGCGCTTCTCGAGAAGTTCTTCGAGGAAGGCGACCTGAGTGAAAAGGAAATTCGCGACGTCGTTCGCCAGGCAACCATCAGACGCAGTATCATCCCCGTCTACTGCGGATCGGCATTCAAGAACAAGGGCATCCAACGTCTGCTGGACGGAATCGTCGACTTTCTGCCGTCACCGGTGGACATCCCCCCCATCATCCATGCCGACGGAGACGAAGATATCGAGCGTCAACCGTCCGATGACGAACCGTTCTCGGCCCTGGCATTCAAAATCATGTCCGACAAGCACATGGGCAAACTGACCTACATCCGCATCTACTCGGGCACACTCCCGGCGGGCACAGTCGTGTACAACAGCACGCACGACAGGAACCAGCGTGTCGGACGCATCATCCGCATGCATGCCAACCGCCAGGAAGCGCTGGAAGCAGCGCACTGCGGTGACATCGTGGCTGTCGTGGGCCTGAGTGAAACCCGTACGGGAGACACGCTCTGCTGTAGAGAAAACCCCATCGAGCTGGAGACTATCGAATTCCCTGCCCCGGTCATGTCGATCAGCATCACCCCGAAAAGCCGTGACGACAGCGAAAAGATGGGCGCCGGCCTGCACGCGCTCTCCGACGAAGACCCGACCTTTACGGTTCACTACGACAATGAAACGTCCGAGACGATTATCTCCGGCATGGGCGAGCTGCACCTGGAAATCATCGTCGACCGCTTGAGACGCGAATTCGGGGTCCACGCGGACATCGGCCGCCCGGAAGTCGCCTATCGCGAAACCGGCACGGCAGTGATCGAAGGCCAATACAAACACGTCAAGCAGTCGGGTGGACGCGGGCAGTACGCGCACGTCTACCTGCGGCTGGAACCGACGGACCCGGGACGAGGCTTCTCGTTTGAGAACGAAGTCAAGGGCGGCAACATCCCTTCGGAGTACATCCCTGCCGTGCAAAAGGGCGTGATCCGGGCCATGCGCAGCGGTCCTTTCGCGGGGTACCCCGTAGTGGACATGCGCGTCACCGTGTTCGACGGCTCGTCTCACGAAGTCGATTCCAGCGAGTTCGCGTTCATCGAGGCCGCACGCACTTGCTTCCGACAGCTTTTCCTCAAGTCCAATCCCGAGCTGCTGGAACCGGTCATGTCCGTGGAGGCCTCAACACCTGAGGAATTCATGGGCGCGGTGTCCGGCTCAGTCTGCCAGCGGCGCGGCCGCATCGACAACATGGAGGAAGTAGGCGGCCAGAAGGTCATACGCGGGTATGTCCCGCTGAACGAAATGTTCGGCTACGCCAATGCCATTCGTACCATGACGTCGGGTCGCGGCGGATTCACCATGCACTTCGAACACTACGAAGCCGTTCCCTTCGGCATCGCCGAGGAGATCATCAAGAAACGCCGCGAGCAGAACAAGATCCGGTAGGTACCGGTTATTGGTTGATGGCTACTTCACCGCTTGTTCGCACGGGCAAGATGGGATCGAGTAAGCGGGTGGAGTAAGCGTAACCGAGTAAGTGTGGGGACGACGTGTGCGATGAAGCGTGGCCTCCGGTCGCCCTGGACTCTTACTCGCACACTTAACCGGACACTTGACCGCCACTCTTGCCCGAATACGCTTAACCGACCTGCTTAGCCGGGTCTCCCCGGGAGAGCGCGGTTGTTGACGGAATGACGGAGATGTGCGAACAAGACAGGTGGACGCTAGCACAAACAGCCGCTTCGCGTCTGTCCGTGCGGCGTCACCTGCGGCGTTCAACGTTCTCGTACCTTTGGCAGGGAGAGATGAAGTAATGAGATGAGGTAATGAGACGAAGTAGCAGGCGGTCCCAATCCTTCATCTCTTTACCTAATCTCGTTACTTCATCTTCTTTGCCGGCCTGTAACAGGCGGGAGTTTCCGTTCGGAATTGTCTCGGAAGCGGAGCGCCCGGGGCCGGGCAGGATCTTGGCGTCCTCAGGATGACTGCACTGTGGGAGAGCATTCCCAACGCCCCCGCGGCAGCTCGAGCAGTTGAGAGAGCTCCATCGGCACTCCACACCGTCCGAGCTCGGACAGGTACGCCGCCCTGGTAATCGTCCGGCCGCCAAGCTTCCCGAACAGCGGGCTCTCCTGCTGGCAATCGATCACCCCGAAACCGTGCCGGCACAGCCGGCGCACCAGGGTCACCACCCCTACCTTGCTGGCGTCGGTGACGTGGTGGAACATGGACTCGCCCGAAAAGCAGCGTCCAAGAGCTACACCGTAAAGACCGCCGGCAAGCTGGTCGTCCTGCCACACCTCGACCGAGTGCGCGAAGCCCGCTTCGTGCAACGCGCAATACGCTTCCACCATGTCCCCCGTAATCCAGGTGTCGTCCGCGCCCCTCCGCTCGACGTGGCGGCAATTCTCTATGACGGAGCGAAAGTCGCGGTCGAAAGTCACGGCAAAGACACCTTTCCCGATCACTCGCTCAAGGCTCTTGGGAACGACGAGCTCCGCGGGGTAGAGCACGAATCGCTCCGCCGGCGAATGCCACTGAAGCGGTTCCCCTTCCAGGCACATTGGAAAGTAACCGGCCGCATAGGCCATGACCAGACGCTCGACACTCAGATCGCCGTGCAGACCGACGACATACTCCCCCGGAGGCGCCGGCGGGAAACGGGTATCCTTACTCAGAACAAAGAACTGCATAGTCGAGCGCTACGCCACCTTCTCCACGCCCGCCGTCAATCCCAGTGAAACGAGCTGCTGCTTGTGAAGCACCGCCTGCTCCTTGTCCTCCACCTCGGCGATCGCCCGGTTCTTCTCGTGTGCCTCACGCATGATCTTCTCGGCCAGGGCCACGGGATGCCCGAACACACGCATCAACGCCTTTACGACAAACGGCATCGTGTTGTGCTCGTCGTTGTACAGGACAACCGCGTAGCCGTCATCCAGGCTGAGGCCAACGTCATCATCAACAGTCGGGACTATCGTGGTCTGCTGCACGCCGACTACCGTAGCACGCAACGCGAAGCTGTCAACCAATCTGCAAACGGGCGCCTCTGCTGTTGACTCCAGCGCCCATCGTCCGGATAATACGCAACAAAGAAGGGACGTACGCCATGAAAACCGCCACACTACTGCTCGCCTCGCTGCCGATCGTCGTTCTCGCTGCCGCCGCGGCCCCCCAGAAGACCTACGAAGAGGTCCAGTTCAACATGATCAAGGCCGCACCGGAATCGTTCTCCTCGAGCAAACGCATCGTCTACGAAGCACCCTTCTTCCGCTATTCGACAACGTTCCTGCCCTACATGGAGAAGTCCGGTTTCAAGGCTTCCAAGTACTACCTGCTCGAGATCGGCCACGTGACCGTACCGGCCATCGCCAGAAAGGACAAAGAGATGAACGAACTTGTGGCCGGTTTGCGCAGAGGTACGGCCATGAAGGTCTACGGACGCGTGAAGAAGTTCCGCCACAAGCCCCTCCTGACAACCCTGCCACACTACTACGTCAGCGTGGAGAAACTCGAGAAGTCGGACGGGGTTTCACCCGCAACGCCACAAGAGAGCAGACGGCCGAGCCGGCTACCCCGACGGCGCCTTCCAGCACGGCGGTAGCGCCCCTCACCCGGTCCTCCTGCGTCGGACCGACCTCTCCCCCAGGGGGAGAGGTGGAAGTGCGCCATTCACCCTTGAAACTGCAGTTACCGGTAGTCGGTGATCGGTAACTGCTCGTTTCAGATTCACGGGGCTGTATCAGAAGGTCACGGACCGCTCGCGAGTGTCGGCGCGTAGCGTGCTCCAACCGGTCCACGCCACTCCGCGCCGATCCGCGTTGCGTCTCGGGCTGCGTGGCTCACTACGAGCAAGGCGCGTGCGTTGGGTTTGTAGTGAGGCTCGCAGTGAGCGGAGCGAACGGAGTGCCGTGGACCGGTCGGAGCGCAACGGAACTCCTGACCTTTTGATACAACCCCATCGGTCCGACGCAGGAGGACCGGGTGAGGGGCGGGCCGGTGCAGCCCCCGCCCGGCATCACTTCGGCCGCGCCAGGCCTTTCGTCTCCCACGCCGCGAAGACGCCGGCCACGAATCCGCCCGCGTGCGCCGTCCAGCTCACGCCCGGCACGCGCTGTAGCAGCGTTGTCAACGCCCCGCCGTAGCAGACCAGAACGATCAACGCCACGACCAGCCCCAGCCACTCCCTCCGAAAAGGTCCGCTCGCGACCAGGAAGCCGATCAACCCAAACACGATCCCGCTGGCGCCAATGTGTACCGTACCCGTGCGGCCAAGCGTCCAAACGACCAGACCGCCCAACAGCCAGACGGTCACCAACGCAACCCACCCCCGCGTCCGGCTGAGCGAAAAGGCAATAAGCACGAGCGGAAAAAGCGCCGCGGTGTTGGCCACAAGATGCGGCAATCCCCCGTGCAACAGCGGCCAGAAGATTATCCCCCACAACCCTCGAATTTCCCTGGGACGAATCCCCAACGTGTGGAAGTTGAGCGGCGGTGTTATGACATTGAGGATGAAGGCAGCCCACACGACCACTACCGCCCCAACGGCGACACCCATCGCGGTTGCTCGGCCGGCGCGCTTCACTTCACTTCCCAATCGCGTCGCTCAGGAACTTCCCCTTGTGACTGATGGCGTCGGGGTACCTGGTTCTGATCTCTTCGAACAGCGCTTCGGCCTTCTCCGCGTCACCGGCTTCCTTGTAGTAGTAGGCCAGGTAGTAGCGGGCATAGGCGCCGACCTGGACGCCGTCGCCGTAGAAACAGTCGCTGAAACCCTCGATGGCTCGCCTGAGATAGGCTTCCCGTTCCTTTCCCTGGCTCATCTGCCCCAGGTACAGCAACGCGCAGCCGGTACGGTTGGCCTTGTCGTACTTTTCGATCAGCTTCTTGAGGCTGTCTTTGCCCTCCTGGGTGCGCCACTTCTTATTCGCGACCTGGTAAAGGGTCTCGATCTCCCGCAGCTCGTCGCGCGAGTAGACGGACATGTCCTGACGCATCCGCTCCCTCGCTTTGGCACGCTGCGCGTTCACCCTGTCCTCCGCGCCGGCCTTGGCAACGGCCGGCGCGGTGTCGGCCGTCAGCTTGGCCATGGCCTCCTCGAGCGCCGCTATCCGTTTCTCGAGTGCCTTCAGCCGGATCGTGTCATGGGCAAGGCCCGAGCTCGCCAGGAAACAGACGACCAGAAACGCCGTCACTCTCGTCATGACCCACCGCCTCCAAGTTCCTTCTTCAACGCCGCGAGCGCGTCGTCGACACGTTTCTCCTCGGCCTCTTGCTTCAAGGCTTCCCCGGAGCCGCGGAGCTCGGCGCGCACCTCGGCCTCGATCTCGGCCGTGGCTTCCGTTTCAAGCACCTGGTCCTCGAGCCGCGAGAAACTGACATCGCCGTCCGAACTGGCCGCGGCCTCGTCCAGCTTGGCGCCGAATGCCCGCTGGGCTTCGGCCGCACGCTTGCGCGACTCCAGCTCGGTCAGTTTCAGGCGGGCGGCATTGAGGTTGTCGTTCAGCTTCACCAGGTTCTGCTTCAGCTCCTCGTACGTGGTCCGGCTGCGTTCGAGCGACGGTTGCAGCGAGGACAGCCGCTCCTCGTGCTTAATGCGCTCCGCCAAAGCAACCCGGGCCTTGTCTTCGTCCCCGGCCTTCAGGGACGCCTCGGCCTTCTCCTGCATTGCATCCCGTTGTTTGCAGAGCTCGTCGGTTTCGCGCTCCATTTTTTTGTAGGAAACCGCGTAGCTCGCCAAGGCTTCCTTGGCTTCCTGCGTGGTCTCCTCGAGCTCGCGAATCCTCTCGCGCAGCTCGAGCTCGGGCGTATCCGCCTTGTCCAACGCATTGTGTATGTTGGCGCGCGCAATACGCGATATGCGCTCAAGTATGGACATGGTTTCTCCTGTAATTCCGGTCTACTCGGCCTTGGCTTTGAGTGCCGCCAGGCGTTTGTCGACTTCGGTGTTCTTCTCCAGGTCGTCCAGACGTTTTTCCAGCGACGGTCCGCCGCTCTCTCCGGCCGACATCTCGCGCCTGACTTCCAGGCCGGCTTCGGCTTCCTCAACCTGCGCCTCGAGACGAGCCACCGAGTCCAGGATGCTGCCGGTCGAGCTGGCCGGACCGGAGACGGTCTTCTCGACGTTCTGTTGGTTCTTGGCCACGCGCGAACGCGTCAGGATCTCGTCCTTCTTCACGCGCAGCTCTTCCAACTGCGCCTGGACCTGCTCACGCGCCTGTTTCGCATCGCCGTAGGTTGCCTGCGCCCTGGCGAGAGCGTCCTGCTTGGTCGCAAGCGTCCTCTCAAGGTCGATCTGCGCGCTCACCGCGTCGCGGGCGGTCTGTTCTTCGCCTTCCTTCACGGCCAGTTCGGCGCCCTTGGTCATGCGATCCAGTTTGTCTTGAACCTGCTCAGTTTCACGCTCGGCGGCCTTGACCGCGGCCATCGCCTTGGCCTCGGCTTCCGTGGCCACGCGTACCTGGTCTTCCATCTCCCGTATCAACTGAGGGAAGAGCACCTCGGGGTCTTCCACCGAAGAGAGAAAAGATTCGATGCTGGCCGTTGTGATCCTGCGAATGCGATCGATGAGTCCCATGGTATCCTCTCCTTACTTTGCGGCCCGTCGCGTTCGACGGCGCCTGCGGTCCAAACACAACCGTCTCCACCGGGGAGCCCTAGCGTCAAGACATTCTATACGCCACGACACCGAAGTCAGGCAATTATAATAGGCGCGGAAGTTTGGAATCAGGTCGCGAAAATCCGCGCTGCCGGAGTCCCTCTCCGGCATACCGTCCGGCTTGCAACGTCCCCAAGCACACGGAGGCTCGGACAACTCAGGGGTGAGAACTTCCGGATGAGCCCCACGGATGAATGAACAACGCGGATGGAAGGACTCCAATTCTCCATCCGTGTTCTTCGTTAATCCGTGGAATACTCACACGGCGTCAAGTTCCTGGTCACGGATCCGAGCTGGAGATGTCGGCGTCTTCGCCTCCGCCGCCGGGCTCGCCGTCCGCGCCGTAGGTGAAGATCTCGAACGGTTCGCCTTTGGGGCCGGGGACGATGTAGACGTAGTCGTTCTTCCAGGGATCCAGCGGCAGCTCGCGCTTCTCGAGGTAGCCGAACTCCGGGTAGTTGTCGGGGACGGGCGGTCTGTCGGGAATCGCACACAGGGCGCGCAGCCCCTGCTCCTGCGTAGGCAGTCTCCCGTTGTCCATGCGGTAGCGCTGCAGGCTGCTGCCAAATACCTCGATCTGCGCTTTCGCGGCGGCGATCCGGCCCTTCCCCGGCAAGTCGGCAACGTACACCCCGACAATCGAGGCCAGGATGGTGACGATCATCACCACCACCAGGATTTCCAACAACGTAAAACCGGAACGGCTGTTCATAGTTCTCTCCTTCTCGCTCAAAACAACGCCAGTTCGGGCTGTTCGTCACCGCCGCCGAACTTCTTGTACAGCGCATCGAGCTTGGCCTGGTAGTAGGGCACGTTCTCGTCGCGCCGCTCGGGATTCCACTCGCTGACCAGGCGCGCAGCTTCGTAGACCGCCACGCTCTTCTTCTCGCCGGTCACGTAGTAGGAAACCTGATCGCCCGCACGATATTCGCGTCCGGATTGGAGCGCCAGCTCATAGGCCGCGTTCCGCCCGCGACCGCCCCGCTTGGCCTTGGCGGCATAGGTCGCGGGGGAATCCTGCAGCGTCTCCGTCTTCGCCAGCTTCTCGATCGGCAGCCGACGCTCGGCAATCGACTCCTGGTATTGCAGCTTGAGCTTAGGGATCTCCGCGTCGCGTCCCTCCAGCTTACGCCGAATCAGCTCCCGCATGAAGTCGCGCTGGAAAGGTTCCAGCCCACGCGATTTGAGAGCCGCGCCTTTCACGATCGTCTCCCCGTCGTGAGTCAGGAGCGCGTAGTTCTTCATCTTGTAGCTGAACATGGAGCGGAACTCCCCGTCGAACTCGATCTCGATCCCTTCAGGCAGCGATGTCGCGAAGGCCTCGCGGAAACCCTCCATCTTCTTGTGGGACGTCAGGTCCGCGGGAGGCACAAAGTAGATGCCGTCCGTGTCGATCTCCACCGGCCGAGCACCGTGATCCTTGAGCCAGGAGATCATCTCGACGAGCAACTCGCGTCCGCCCCTGGCAACCGCCTCGGCCGCGTCGAAATCGTTGAAACGGCCCTGCGCGAAGCCGAGATAGCCATAGAAGGAGTTGATGAGGATTTTAAACGTCGACTGCAACGCGTCGAAATGGTTGCGCTGTGCGTCATCCGTGCAATCCCGCATCGCCTGCTTGGCGTCAAGCCTGAAGGTGCGCAAGCGGTCGAGGAGTTGCAGAAAGACCCCCAACTCGTCGTTGGCGGGGGCGATCGACCGCGTGAGCATCAAGGCGGGATAGAGCGAACGGACGTCGCAGTGGTGGACATCTTCCACGACGCCCTCGACAAACAGGTCGGTGTATCCGCCGGCGAACGAACGCGCCTGGTCCTGGGTAGGCAGGGCCCGCTGCTGCCGCAGGTACTCGCGCACCATCAGCGCGTCGATCTTGGTCGCGTTACCGCGCACGGTTGCGTTCTGGTAGGTGAACGGCAGCATCTGCGTCTGGATGAAGCTGCTCTGCGACAGCAGGCGACTGATCCCCCGCGTCTCGATGACATCGTCACGCACGTATCGCAGGACAGTCTCCGGATCGCGGTCAAACGTTGAGGCGATGCGGTCTCCTTCGATGTAGGTGCGGTCTTTGGCGGCAATGCCGAAATGCAGGGCCACGCTCTTCAATCCGAACCCGTCCAGGGAACGGTGGCTGGCATCGTAGGCGTGAACCAGGAAGAGGGTATCCACAACGTGACGGCCGAAAACGTCGAACCGCGAGTAGGATATCGTGCGCCCTCCCGCGCTGAAGCGGCTGTTGCGCCGGACGGGCACGCTCCCGTCGCGACCGATGGCCAGCTTGACGCGATGCATCTTGGCGCGCCTTCGAATGTACGGGAGATCGAAATTGAAGATGTTGTGCCCTTCGATCACGTCGGGATCGCGCTCCCGGACGCAGGCCGCAAAGCGTCGCAGCAGCTCGGCCTCGTCGTCACCTGAAAGCACTTCGTCCCAGCCCGTGTTGTCGCTGACGGCAATGGCGATGATGCGGTCGCCTTCGCGCTCCGCATTGCAGAAGCTGTAGCCCTCGGTCGTATAGCACTCGATATCGACCTGGAGCCGCCGCAAGTCGTCGAATGCCATCCCGAGAAACTGCGTTCGGCCCGTGACCATAAGATGTTGCTGCACGGGGTCGCTCAGGTAGACATACGGCGCACCGGGGGCGCTGGCCGTATGGCCGGTGGACTTTGCCAGCCACTTCTTGGCCTTGGCGCAGTCCGCCCACGACTCAAAGACCACGCAGAGGTTCAACGCCCCTTCGCCGTTCAAGGTGTAGGCATCGTACGCGACGGGACAGTCCTTCATGGCGTGGGGCGTTGCGATGACGAACGGCTGGAAGCGCTCACGTACCTGCGTCGTCTTGCCGTCGCGCCGCACGAAGAGCAGCATCTCGTCCGGACCGTCCTTGTTCTCGGTCAACTCGACTGCGACTAGCCCCGAATCGCCGTTCTTGCCGAACAGCATCGGTTCGTATTCGATTGTTGACTCCAACGCCATGCCGTGCCGCCTCATACGGAGAACTCACCACGTGAACACTCTCCACAAATCGTGCGCCGCTGGCCAGACATTTCGGCCCAACAGCCCGAGACCCACCTCTCGGAAACCGGTTTGATACCACCGGTCCTTCAGGACTGGGCGAAATCCCCAACAGGATGTGGGACGTGGGAAACAGAAGAAAACGAAAAAGGGCCGACTGACGTCGGCCCTTTCTCACTCGATTTCTTTGTGCCGGTCGCGGCCTATTCCGCCTTGGCGAGGCGGCGATTGAAGACCAGGGAACCAAGAACAGCGATTCCGAGCAGCACGAGGGTAAGTCCATTGTCCGGCACACTGACAGTACCGGTACGAACCAGCATGCTCTGCATGTGCTCCGAGTCGCCTGGTTCCGAGTCGCCGCCTTCGCTAAGCAGCATGTACCCGCTCTCGCTGGTGAAATTGATGACCGCCACGGAGCTGTTGAGCGGGTCAGCATCGCCTTTCAGGTCCTCGAAACTGCCCATCCCGAGAGAAGAGCCGGCCAACGACAGAAAGCTGTTCTCGCTGACGTCATACGAGGAAGACAATTCGTCCTCCAACCACCAGAAGGCCTCCTGCAGCTGGGCCGCTGAAGCCGCCCGCCCGGCACCGGGGTTGTAGTCATAGCCTGCAAGCGTCCCCAAGGAGTACTGATCGTAGAGCCAGCCCGTACCGACCGAAAGGGGATCGGGATTGCCGCCACCTATGCCTCCGTTCATGGCATACGGGTCCACCGTGTAGCCGGAAGGATAGGTGACTGCATACTCATTCAGCTCCAGGGAAAACGTCCCGAACCCGGACCCGTACCACCACGAGTCATAGGTAGCCACGGAAGCGTAGTTGGCTTCATAGCCCGTTTCAAAGACCATGAACTCGCCACCGGTACCGTTGGAGTAACCATCAGCCTGCAGGATCACGGTCGCCATCGCACCTTGCGCCAACATGAGCCCGGCAACCACCACCACCAACCACTCACTTCTCATCTTCATCTCGCACCATCACTTCCCGCCTCATGGCTTGTCAATTCAGTCCTCTCCTAGGTTGATCAATCATCACGCACCTAGATTCATCAATCACCGCAGCTAGCTGCATGAGTCGTGCCAAGCGCACGCACCCATAGCGAGCAGAAAACTACATCCAGCGTAGTAGCAATTACTTACGACAAATGGAAGCTTGCATCTTTTTTCTTGATGGCATGATCAAGGGAGTACGTCTCGTGCGATTCTGTAAAGTAGCCCGACACTTGTGCGAGGTCGGGCACGGCTTGCCATTCAGACCGCCGGAGAAGCTAGGTGCTTGATTGGAGCGGCTATTCCCGCGAGGAGATGGCCAGGTCGGGGAAGGCGGTGAGCCACATTTCGAAGATGACTTTGAGCTCGTCTTCGCGTTCGCTGCCGTCCGTTCGCGTGTAACCGGGCAGCATGCTCAGACCGGTGCGCATGACGACGCAGTCAAGGTTGCGGCGGACCGTGCCGCCGATCTCTTCGAGCCGTGCGTCGCCCTCGAACTGGTAACGGGAAAACGCATTGAACGACCAGGTCTGGTTGGGATAGTAGGTCACGTCGCCCTGGATCAGGCTGCTCGTGTCGACCCGGTAGCGATACTCGAGATAGACGCGGTAGTCGCCGATTTTCTTCGGAAGCAGCCGACCGTTGAACCGTTCGATTTGCGAAGCATCCAGGTCGAGAACGGCGTCGAAGTCCAGGGAAATCCAGCCGGGCCAGCGGAACTCCGCATCCAGCACCAGGTCCTCCAGGACAGCCTCGCCGTCATCCGGGTCGAGGTCCAGCACGGTAGCTATGTCGACGTCGACCAGATCGTAGGGCCGTTCGCGAACCTTGGTTTGGTACTTGTTGCGCATGCCCAACAGAAGGGTGTGCCGCTTGTCGAGGGTGTCGATGGCATCGAACCGATACAGCATGTCGGGACGCACGTCGGGTTCAGGGATCAGGGTGTAGTCGGCGTACGGCTCGACAATGTGACGCAACGGCGAAACGAAGCCGCCATGCCACATCTTGAACGCTTTGAACGAGACCTCCACGCCGAGCTCCATCATACCCCGGAAGTCCTGCCCCGCGGCGGTCTCGTGGGTCACGGTGTTGGTCTGGTATCCCGCGGTCACGGTGGTGTTGGTCACGCCGGCACTGACCGCAACGTTGGTAGTCGTCACCAGGCCGATCTGCTGTTCCTCTTCGAGCAGCCGCGTGTCCGAATAGTAGGTTCCCCGCAGTCCGGCCCGCGGGATGATGTTCAGGAAACCGGCGTATTTCCTGGGATAGAGGAGAATGTGAGAAGTGTCGAAACGGAACGTGGAGTAATCCTCGCGGTCGAGCTCGCCATCGTCCCACACCTGTTCCAGGAAGGCCGCGGCAGCCTGTCCCTCGTAGTAGATCCCCGACCGTCCGAGCTGCACGCGGATCATGTCGAAGGAGACCTCGGGCAGGCGATTGATCTCCGAGTAGAAATCGTTCAGTCGCGACCGCAGAATGCCCGATGCGGTGTAGAAGTCGCCCCGGTGTGTCAGGGATGCGTAGTTCTCGGGCTGGTGCCCGTGCCGGTACTCGCCTTCGAAGAAGTCTTCCAGCATGTCGATGTCGCTCAGGAAGTCGGCGTTCAGGAGCAGGTAATCACGCGGCGAGAGTGTCGCGCTGTGGCTCAGGCGTACGCGGTAGCGTTGCGAGTCGATGTCGGCCGTGGCTTCGTCTTCGTCGTCGTCCACAGGCTCCTCGTCGTAGGCATAGTAGGCGCTGAAACTGCCCAACCAGTCGTCGCCGTCGGCATCTTCCCACACCAGGTCCTGTCCGCCCGCGAAACCGCGTTTGGTGCGGTAGTCGATGTGAGTCTCCGAGACCACGTCGGGGCTCAACCGCGCGCGATAGGACGAGAGCAGGAACGCGCCCATACGGCTCCTGTAGCCGGGGCGGAATATCCAACCGTAGCGCTCTTTCAGGCTCTGCGACCAGTAGGGCAGATAGAAGCAGGGCAGATTCGCGACATTGAGCACGGCATGGCGCATCTTGATCTGTTCGCCCGGGTCCACGCGCAGTTCGCGGGCCTTTATCCGGTAGTGGCGGCATGAAGGGTGATTGGTGCAGGTGGTCACGCATGCGTTGTGCAGCACGAAGCTCCCATCTTCATCGCGCCCGGCTTCGGCGGCATCGACCCGAAACGGCGCGGCATCGACCGAGACGTTGATGGCGTCCCACCTGCCTGTCTTGAAGTTACCGCTGAGCCGTTCCCCCTGCCAGACGTCGTTGCCGCGCCGGAGCACGACGCCACCCGTGGCGTGGGCTTCTCCCGTTTCGGTATTGAAGCGCACCATGTCGGCGCTCAGTTTCTGATTGCCGCGCGTAATGCGGACGTTGCCGCGGCCGATTGCCCATCCCCCGTTGCCGTACTCCAGCTTGTCGGCCCGGGCCTGAATGGGGTCGTTGCTCTCGACATCCAACCCGCCGAGCAACTCCGACGGACGTCGCGCCTGGGCGTTTGCCGTGGGAGCGACGAGCACCGCCAGCACCGTCAGGACTGTCCCGGCAAGTCGACGGACGTCGAAAGCGAACATTCTACACCTCTCCAACTCTAATCACGATTCACTCTTCGTTACTCACTATTCGCGACACCCGACACGCAACACGCACAGCACTACCGATCTACGTTCGAGTACAATACCTCGCCGGACTCTCCGTTTCGAATGCAAAAGTGCGATTGGTGGCTGGACGGATTCGACTTGAAAGAGAGCTTACCCTCGAACTTGTCCTGGAGCTCGACCAGGAATTCCTCGTCTTCACGTTTCAACCGGTCGAGAACCGTCGGGTGTACCGTGATCTGGAGGTCATGGCAGGCCTCTTTGCGGCTGCGGCTGCGCCGCATGATCGCCGCAATCTGCCGCTGGATGTCGACGCTCATGCCCAGCGGCGACTTGATGCTGCCGCGCCCCTTGCAGTACGGACACTCGGTAATCATGGAGGACATGATGCTCTCTTCCACGCGTTGCCTCGTCATCTCCAGCAACCCCAGCTCTGAAATCGGCAGGACATTGGTGCGGGCGCGGTCACGTCGCAGGGCGTTCTTCATGCCCCGGAAGACCTGGTTCTGATGCTTGCGGCTCTTCATGTCGATCAGGTCAAGCACCACCAGCCCACCGACGTTGCGCAGGCGCAGTTGACGCGCAACCTCCTCGACAGCCTCCAGGTTCACTTCGAGGATCGCTTCCTCCTGCGATCCCTTGCCCTTGTGACGGCCGGTATTGACGTCGACGGCAATCAGGGCCTCGGTCTCGTCAATCACGATGCAACCGCCCGACTTCAGCATGACCTTGCGGCGGAGGGCGTTCTCAAGCTGTCGCTCGACTTCGTAGTGATCGAAAATCGGCAGCTCGCCCTCGTAGAGATGGATCTTCGAACGAGTCCGGCGCGAGACCTTTGCGGCCACTTCGCGAATACGCTCGAATGGCTCACGCGCATCGATGACGATGCGGTCGATGTCCTCCGTCAACCAGTCCCGGACTACGCGTTCGATCAGGTCCGGCTCGTGATATACGCACGCCGGCGCCGGCAGGTCGCGGATTGCCTTCTGCAGATCGTCCCAAATCGTGACGAGCGCCCGCAGGTCGCGCGCGAAACTGCGCTTCTTGGCGCCTTCGGCAACCGTACGGACGATCACACCCATACTCTTGGGAATCGGCAGGCGGTCGAGGATCTTCTTCAGCCGCTGGCGTTCCTTGTCGTCGGCGATCTTGCGTGAAACGCCCTTGGAAGACGACCCGGGCATCATCACCAGGTACCGACCCGGAATGCTCAAGCTCGCGGTGACCCTGGGACCTTTCGTGCCGATCGGCCCCTTGGACACCTGGACGACGATCTCGGAGCCCGGCGGAAAACGCTTCTCGATCTGCGCGTTGGTGTAGCGCTTGCGACGCGGCGTCCGCCTGCGGCGACGGCCTTCTTCCTGTTCGAGGATCGCATTCTCGTCGGGCGTCATGTCCCAGTAATGCAGAAAGGCGTTCTTCTTCAGCCCTATGTCGACAAACGCGGCCTGAAGGTCGTGCTCCAGGTTCTGAATCTTGCCCTTGAAGATGCTCCCGACAATTCGTTCCTCCGTGGGATGCTCCATCTGGAATTCTTCGAGCCGCCCGTTTTCGAGTACGGCTACCCGGGTTTCCAGACTCTCGCAATTTACGACGATGTCTCGTCTCATCTTATCCCGTTTCTTTCCCCAACCAAGCATATCTACTCCTCCTCACATCCCCTGCCTGCGCAGGTGGGAACGGATGTGTACACTTTGGACAATGCCCAGCGCGGACATCGTCACGATCATAATGGAGCCTCCGTAGCTCAATAGCGGAACGGGCAGACCGGTGATCGGCATCAGCCCAACCGTCATCGCTATGTTCACAAAGACATGACTGAAGATCAGCGCAACGATTCCCGCGCACAGCAGCCGCCCGAACATGTCGCGGGCAATGCATGCCGTCAGGCTCCCGAACGTCACAACCAATCCAAACAACAACAGTACAACAAAAGAACCCAGGAACCCCATTTCCTCCGCAATGACCGAAAAAATGAAATCCGTCGGCGCCACCGAACGCGGCAGAAAGCCCAGGATGTTCTGCGTGCCGTTCCGAAACCCCTTGCCCAGAAACCCACCTGAGCCGACGGCGATCATCGACTGACGGCGGTTCCAACCGCGCCCGAGCGGATCCTTGTCCGCGTCGAAAAACGTGATGATGCGGTCGCGCTGGTGCTCCCGCAACCCGGTATACTCCCAGATGCGCAACTTCTCCTCTTCCGGCAGCTTCATTCGCTCCGGAACAAAGGCGGCGGAGGCGATCACGCCCACGATCAGCATTCCCGTCACGGCCATGACAATCAGCGGCCTGAGCTTCATCCCCGACACCACCAGCATCACAAACACCATCGGCCCGAAAACGAGGGCCGTACCCAGGTCGGGCTGCTTCATGATCAGCAAGACAGGCACCGCCACCAGCACCAGCAGAGGCGCCAGGACGCGCCACCTGGCGAAGTTGATACCGGGAGCACTCAGGATGCGCGCCAGCAGCACGATCACGGCCAGCTTGGCAACTTCCGACGGCTGAACGGTCACCACCATGTCCAGGCGGCGGCGCGCCCCGTGTATCAGTTCCCCAAACAGCAGCACAAGGACGAGGAGAACCAACGCGCCGCCATACGCCCACCACGAGTACTTGCCGAGCTCACGGTAGTCCCAGGCCGCGAAAAACAGGTAGCCGATCGCACCCGCCACGATCCACTGGATCTGCTTCTCGTAGAGCGGGCGCACGGCCCGGTCGGGACTGATGAAGCACGAGCTGTACACAAAAGCCACGCCCATAGCCAGCAGTGCAGCCGTCGCAAAAAGCATCGGCCAGTGCAGATGCCTGAGAAGAACAATGCTCTGCCAGAATCTGCGGCTCATGCTGCGGCCCCCCGGTGGCTCTCGCCCGTTCGCATGTTCATTGTCCCACTGCCGGCCCCTGCTCTCTCGATCCGGCGACCAGGAGAACGATTGAGGGGGGGATCGGGGAGTTGAAGTTCGCGGTCAGCCCCGCCCCAAGGCGCCGGGGCCCTGGACAATTCGGCGGGGAAACCGCAAACCCGCCCTGTCATCCCGAGCGTAGCGGAGCGGAGTCGAGGGATCTCGGGAACTGGCAACCACGCCGGACGCGCTTGGCAGTTCTCGAGATCCCTCG
>CAZKRK010000128.1:0-18019 GCA_964555035.1 uncultured Victivallales bacterium
CTGGTGCGCCCAGCAGGGATCGAACCTGCAACCTTCAGCTCCGGAGGCTGACGCTCTATCCAATTGAGCTATGGGCGCAAAGTCTGGTTGATTGGTCAACCAACACTATCCGTGTTCGGCTTCGAAGTCTTTCATAAACGCGACGAGCGCGTCAACCCCTTCCGGCGGGAAGGCGTTATAGATGGACGCGCGGAGGCCGCCGACCGATCGGTGGCCTTTGAGGCCGCTGAGGCCGGCTTCCGCCGCCTCGCTGACGAACACGGGCTCGAGATCGTTGTTGGCGATGCGGAAGGTGACGTTCATGTTGGAGCGGTACTCGGGGAGTACCGTACCGGTGTAGAAGTCAGTTCCGTCAATCGCGGCATATAGCCTGCCGGCCTTGTCGACGTTCTGCTGGAAGATGTTCTCCAGCCCCTGGCTCTTCAGCCAGCGCGTGACGAGCATGAGCATGTAGATGCTGAAACAGGGCGGCGTGTTGAACATGGAATCCTTGTCGACGTGCGTGCGGTACTGGAACATCGTCGGCAGGGCCTCGGGTGCGCGTTCGGCCAGATCCTTGCGAATAATCACCAGCGCCACGCCGGACGGACCGAGGTTCTTCTGGGCTCCGGCGTAGATCAAACCGAACCGGCTCGCGTCGAACGGGCGTGAGAGGATGTCCGAGGACATGTCCGCGACCAGCGGGGCATCGATCCGCGGGTAATCCTGCCAGCAGGCGCCGGCGATGGTCTCGTTGGACGTGATGTGCGCGTAGGCCGCGCCTTCGCTCCAGTTCAGCTCGTCCGCGGACGGCATCCGGGTGGGGATGTCGCTGCCGCGGTCGGCTACCACGTTCACGTTGCCCAGCTTCTTCGCTTCTTTGATGGCCTTGGCAGCCCAGGCGCCGGAGTTGACGTAATCGGCCGTCTGTCCCTCGCCAAGCAGGTTCATGGGGATCATGGCGAACTGGGTGCTGGCGCCGCCTTGGAGGAAGAGCACGGAGTAGTCGTCGGACAGTCCGAGCAGCTCCTTGATGTTGCTCTGCGCCTCTTCGTGGACGGGGGCGTACTGGGCTCCGCGGTGGCTGCACTCCATGATGGACATGCCACTGCCCTGGTAGTCGGTCATCTGACGCTGGGCTTCTTCAAGGGCTTCAAGCGGCAAGACCGCCGGGCCGGCGCTGAAATTATGTACACGTGCCATGGGCTATCTCCTGGGTCAGTCGGTTCTCGCAGAAAACGGGCGACACTGTAGCGGGGGGCGAAAAGAGTGTCACGCCTTGAATTGCGTTTTCGCGGGCCCTCCCCTCACCCGGTCCTCCTGCGTCGGACCGACCTCTCCCCAAGGGGAGAGGTGGGAAATGCGCCATCCACCTCTCCCCTTGGGGGAGAGGTCGGTCCGACGCAGGAGGACCGGGTGAGGGGAGGGGGTGGGTGACGGCGGCTACTTGTACTTGGAACTCGGCCGGGGCATCCTGGCGCCCAGGTCTTTCTGCCAGCGGTGGAGGAGGTCGAGGAGTTCCTTCTCCTTGTCTATCTTTGAGTCGAGTCACGCCCAGGGCGGCGGTAGTCTGCAAGCAATCGGCAACCCCGACGCCCACTCAACCAGTTGACCACTCAACCAACCCTACTCCGCACACATGTGATTTCCGCAGTAGGGGTTCTTGGTTTCGGGGTCGGGAGGGAGCATCTCGGATTCCAGTCTCTCGAAGATATTGATGAAGCGGCGGACGTAGTAGCGTTTGCGGTTGTAGCTGCCGGGAAAGAAACTGCCCTTGAAGCCGGCCACGACGGTGTTGCGAAATTGGCGCCGCGAGACGTCCAGGCTGGTCACCATCAACCCCAGCTCCCGTGCCGGTGTCGTACTAGAGACGAGGCGGTTGTCCGAACAAAGCGAGAGCGACAGGTTGTGTTCGAGCATCTGTCTGAGAGGGTGTGAGGCAACGCTGGTGATGGCGGGGATGGTCTGCACATTGCTGGTCAGGCATACCTCAATGGTGATGCGCTGGCTGGCGATGTGCTCGGCGAGCTGGTTGATGAACAGGTCACGGTCTTTTACCTTGGGGTTCTCGATCATGTCCCGGCAGAATAGAAATGTTCCGTGTCCGATGCGGTTGGCATGGCAGTCGGTTATGGCCTGGAAGATCGACTCCGGACCGTACGCCTCGCCGGCGTGGACCGTCTTTTTTATGAAGTGACAGTGCGCGTACTGGTAAGCGGCGGTGTGGTAGGCGGCGGGGAAGCCGTACTCCTCGCCCGCAAGATCGAAGCCGACGATCGGCAGACCGTATTCGTCGCGGAGCTGGACGGCTTCGCGCGCCATTTCTTCCGACGCCATGCCGATGAGCTCTTTCTTCGGAGTCTGCGGCATGACGTTGATCAGGCGGCGATAGTAGGGGCTCATGTGTTCGTTGAAAGAACGCATGGCGCAGCAGATGATGCCGGATTCGAAGGGTAGATCTTCGCCGGAACGGACGGCCTGCGTCTCGTTGTGACGCTTCTTGGCGCGTTCGAGTCCCTTCGCGACGGCGGCAATGGTATCCTGCATACTAAGCCCGTCGTGCACGTGGAGCTGCGGCGCGAAGCGGACTTCGATGTAGCGCACATTCTCGGCGATGTTGTCCTCGGCCAGCTCGAAAGCGACGCGCTCTATGTTCTCCGCGTTGCGGAGGACCCCGCAGGTGTAGGCAAACCCCCGCAGGTACTCGCGCAGGTTCGCGTAGCGGTCTTTGAAAACCGTCTCCCTGAGTCCCTGCTCCTCATAGGAGGGCAGTTCGATGTCTTCCCGGCGCGCCAGTTCGATGAGGGTTGACAGGCGCAACGATCCGTCGAGGTGCAGGTGCAGGTCGGTCTTGGGAATGCGTTCGATAAATTCACGCGTAATGCCGGAGTCGGAGTTCATAACCGACAGCATAGAGGAAGAACGGGGGCATGTTCAATTCACAAGTTGACTCGCCACCCGTTTCGCTGGAGACACGGAGACCACTCTTCGCACGCTCCGTACCTCCGTGCCTCCAGCGGAGCGGGTGGTGAGTCCTACTCCATACCGACGAGCGTCTTCATGTACTGGGCGCGCTCGAAGCCGGCGCCGGCGGCGAGCTTGCCCTGGCTGACGAGCCCGCGGGCATCGTCGATGCTCTCGTAGCCGTGGCGGGCCATCCAGGAGCGCATGCCGTCGAGGATTGTCCCGATATGGTTCGGGGTGTGGCGGTAGAGCACCGAGCAGATCTGGAAGGCGTTTGCGCCGGCGAGAATCGCTCTGACCGCGTCGCTCTCGTCGTGAACGCCGGTCGTAAGGCAGAGGTCGCAGGCGACGTGATCGCGCAGGATCGCAATCCAGCGTAGCGGCAGGCGTATGTCTCCCGGGTGGGACAGGTTGATAGCCGGCGTGATCTGCATCTCTTCAATGTCGATGTCCGGCTGGAAGAAGCGGTTGAAAAGCACCACGGCGTCAACGTTCAGCGCGGACAGCCTCAACACGAAGTTGGGGATGGAGGTGTAGGACGGTCCCAGTTTCACGGCAACGGGGATGCCGACCGTTCCTGTGATTGCCTCAACAAGTTGTAGATGGCGCTGCTCAATGGCGTCCGGCGGAGCATCGAACGAATCGGGGATGTCGTAGATGTTCAGCTCCACCGCGTCGGCGCCGGCGGCTTCGATCTTGCGGGCGAAGCTGACCCACTCCGCCGGGGTTGTGCAGTTGATGCTGGCGATGACGGGAATGGAGACCGTCTGCTTCACTTCCGTGATCCGCTCGAGGTACTTGGCCGGGCCGAGCTGCATGGGAATGTCGGCACGCAGGTACTCGTAGGCTTCGGGGTGGATCTCGCCCTGGAGCGACTCGTACGCGTCCGCGACTTCGGCCCGAATCTGTTCTTCGAAAATCGATTTCAGCACGACCGCCCCGGCGCCGGCCTGCTCGAATTCCACGATCTTGTCGGTGGAGATTGTGTGGGTCGAGCTGCCCACGATCAGGGGGTTCCCGAGTTTCAAGCCCATGTAGGTTGTTGCGAGGTCTGCCATGACGGTTGCTCCCGAAAGAAGAACGTGTTGAGTTCCGTTGTCGTAAATGAGCACAATGCCACTGCCGTGGGGGATATTCAAGGGGAATTGGTCTTGCCATTCCGCGGCTACTCGCCCAAGATTATCTGCTGATTGTAGTCGGCGCCCCGCGGCGCGGTTTTTTTGAAGTTAGAGCGTAAGGTATGTCGAATCCCAGTGCATGTGTCGTCGCCGCGCGAGACGGCGAGGAGATTCAGCGGTGCGTGGTCGGGGCCGGATCGCATATCATCGGTCGTGCCGCCGAGTGCGGGATTCCCGTGGACGACAAGCAGATGTCGCGACGCCATGCGTGTCTCACGATCGGCGATGGCGGGTGGATGATTGAGGACCTGGGCAGCGCGAACGGTACGCATGTGGACGGACAGCGTGTCAACGGGCGTGTGCGCGTAGCGCCGGGTCAACGCATCCGGCTCGGTTCCGTTCAGATCGAGGTGGAGCACGTCTTCGGGGGGGCGGCGGATACCACCGTGGCGGACGTGAGCGCCGTTTCCGCAACCGTAGCCGTCAAGGCTGAACGCATGTCGGCGGTTACCGAGCCCGGGCGCCTGTCGCCGGACGCGCCCGTGGCGCTGAGAAGCTGGCTGGACTCGATCAAGGGGCGGGACAAGTATGACGTCGGCCGCGTGGTGGCAAGGGGAGGGATGGGCGCTGTCTTCTCGGCCAAGGAAGCCGCTACCGGGCGTACCGTCGCCATGAAACGCATCCTTGACAGCGCGGACGAGGAGAGCGGGGCGCGATTTCTCACCGAAGCCAAGGTGACGGCGTTGTTGGAGCATCCCAATATTGTGCCGGTGCACGACCTGGACGTAGACGCGCGCGGACGCGTGTTCTACACCATGAAATTGATCAAAGGCGAAACACTGGGCGACGTGCTGGAACGAATAGAGGAGGGCGACGAGGCCACAATCCGGCAGTATCCCCTGGGCGAGCTGCTCAACATCTTCCAGAAAGTGTGCGATGCCGTGGCGTTTGCCCACTCGCGTGATGTCCTGCATCGCGACCTGAAACCTGACAACATCATGATCGGCGAGTACGGCGAAGTCCTCGTGATGGACTGGGGGCTGGCCAAGATCCTGGCGCGGAGGCTGCCCCGGCGCACGCAGGCAAGCTCGCTGCTCGAAGACGATCCGTCGGACGGGTTCCATACCATGGACGGCATGGTCATCGGCACTCCGCAATACATGGCCCCGGAACAGGCGGAAGGCCACATCAATCAGATCGACCAGCGCACGGACATCTACGCCTTGGGGGGGATCCTGTACCACATGCTCACCCTGCGACCGCCCGTGCTGGCGGGCAACGACACTGCTATGATCAAGGCGGCCGCCGCCGGCGAGATTCCGCCGCCCGCCGAGCTCGTCAAGAAGGTTGTCCTGCCGCACAGTCCGGGTGGACGAGTGCCGGGGTCTCTGTCCGCGGTAGCCATGCGGGCGCTCTCCAAAGCGCGCAGCGGCCGCTATCCAACCGTACAGAGCCTGCGGCAGGAGGTCGTTGCCTACCAGACCGGTTTCGCCACTTCGGCCGAACACGCGGGGACGTGGCGCAAAGCGGAGTTGCTGCTCCGCCGCCACAAAGTCGCCGCCGCGGTCTTCCTCATGGTCCTTGCACTCGCAACGGCCGCCATGGTAGGAGTCATGCTCAGTGAACGCCGTGTGCGTGCCAGCGATCGGCGTGCGGAGGAAGCCCTGCGCAAACTGGCGGAGATTGAGGCAACCGAAGTCCTCTGAGCCGTGCGTCGTTGCGCTTCTCAGGCAGGGAACTGTGTGGGAGCGTCACGTGACGAAAATCGATGAGAATAGCCCTGGTTAACATGCCTTTCGCGTCTCCGGCGACCCCCTCGCTGGGCCTGACGCAGATCAAGCACATTGTTGACCGACGCTTCGCCGGGAAGGTGAGAACGGACGTCTCCTATGTCAACCACGACGCTGCCGTCATGATTGACGACATCCCGTTCTACAAGTACGCCGCGACCAATCACGGTTTCAGGACGGGCCTGGGGGATTGGCTGTTCCGCACCGTTGCTTTTCCAGACGCCCCGGACAACGCGGCGGAGTACCTTGATCTCTATCATGCCGACGGCAGTGAAATCTCACAGACGATCCGTCGCGTCGTGAAGAAGAAACGCCCGCTGCTTGACCGTTTTCTCGAAGACACCATCGAGAAATACAAGCTCACCACCGCCGACATAGTCGGACTGTCGTCCGTCTTTTCCCAGACGACGGCCTCGCTGGCCCTGGCCCGCAAACTCAAGGAGTTGAAACCGGATATCACCGTGGTCATGGGCGGCGCCTCTTGTGTCCACGAACCGGGACTGGAACTCCTCAGGAACTGTGAATGCCTGGACTACGTCTTCTCCGGGCCGGCCCTGGTCACCTTCCCCGAGTTCGTCAGTCACCACATCGGCGGCGACCTGTCCGCCTGCGACTGCATCGACGGCGTGTTCTCAAAAAACAACCTGTCCCGGTGGCGCCTGTCTGACCGGGAACGCCAACTCCTGCCTGTCATCCCGAGCGAAGCGGAGCGGAGTCGAGGGATCCCGGGGATTGGCGACCACGCCGGAGGTGATCGCAGCTCTCGAGAGCCCTCGACTCCGCTCCGCTTCGCTCGGGATGACAGTGCGGTGTTTGGAGTCTCCGACCCGAGTTTTCTCGGAAGCAAAACGCCCGCGGAAACGACTGACCAGGAAGGCGACTCGTCACCGCTACAGCCCTTCGGACCCGACCTCGACATCAACCAAAACCTGAGACTCGACTACACGCCCTATCTGGACGCATTCGAGGAGGCGTTCCCCAACGGCGAATGGGAACACCGCCTGCTCTTCGAGACTTCACGCGGGTGCTGGTGGGGGGAGCATGCGCGTTGCAGCTTCTGCGGGCTGAACGGACCGGACATGTGTTTCCACGCCATGACTCCCGAGAATGCCTTCGACCAGATCCAGTGGATGCTCAAGTACTCTTCTCGCTGTAAAGTGTTCGCGAGCGTGGACAACATTCTGTCGCGCGACTACCTCACCGACGTATTTCCCCGTCTTCTGCCGCCACCTGACAGCAAGCTGCAGTATCAGGTTCGCGCGGAGTTCACGGAGGAGGAAATCGACACGCTATGCCGGGCCGGGGTCGCCCTGATCCAGCCCGGACTGGAGGCGCTGTCCACCGCGACCCTCAAACTGATGCACAAGGGGACCAGCGCGTTCAGCAACATTCGCTTCCTCAAGAGGTGCGGCAAATTCCCGGTCTTTCTCGGATGGAACCTGCTGGTCGCAGTTCCGGGTGAAGATCCGAGCACGTACGAAAAGTACCGCGAAGACATCCCCAGACTCACGCACCTGCCGCCGCCGTTTGCCGTCTACCCAATCGAGTACGTCCGCTTCACCGACTACTTCGAGAACCCCGCAAGGCACGGACTGGAGTTGCGCCCGGAGCCGTTCTACTACCTGACGTATCCCTTCGACGAAGACGCCATTCCGCGCCTCGCGCACAGGTTCACGGATGCAAACTGCGATGCCGAGAGCATTGTCTACTGGCTCGACGCGCTCAATGAGAGCGTCCGTCTCTGGAACGCAAGATGGTACAGCCATGACGGAAGAGAGCAGGCGCGGCTTCGACTGGTCGAAGACGAGCGGCTCGTGTATGACTCACGTTCCGGTGAAGCCGGAGAGCATCCCCTCTCCGAAACCGCGCTGAAACTGCTTCGCGTCCTCGAAGAACCGCACACCGCGGAAAACCTGGCGACCGCGCTGCCCGGCGTGCCCGAAGCGGACATCGCGGAGGCGTTTGCCCACCTCAAAGAACGCGATCTGCTCTTCGAAGAAACCGGCCGCTACATGAGCCTGGTTTGCTGACTCTCCGACTTGTCCCGGTGCAAACGTAGGTCCGATTTGGAATCGGGCGCACCCCACCTCGGTTGTTCCAAGTGACGGGGGGAACGCCACATCTGAGCGGGATTGGGTCCGATTGCAAATCGGACCTACGTCTGCCGCGAATCTGCAACCGACATCCGTGAGCCGGGCAAGGGTGTCACTTCCGCTTTCCGTTCAACCGTTGCCGCGACCAAGAAGGGCATCGGCCATGTCCATGCGGGGAGTGCGCTTGAGGTCTTCCAGGACCGGATCGAACGTCTTCAGGATTGCCCGGTAGTCGGGGTCGTCCTTGCTCTTGAAGACCGCTTCGCCGCAGGCCTGCGTGCCGCCGGCTTCTTCCGCAAGCGGAGCACGCAGGAAACTGTTGAAATGGGGATTGGTGATTCGTGTCCACTGCTTGCGCGGAATGCCGGGATCGATGACGCGGCCCTTGTTGTCCTTCCTGGGTGTGTGACACGAAACGCAGCGGCGCCGGGCTACGTCGGCCAGCACTGCGTCCAGCTTCGCGGGATACTGGCGGCGGCAGGCCTGGTTGTCCGGATAGGCCGTGTCGGCAGTGCCGTAGTAGGGAACATTGAGATCGATCCAGGTCAGTACGCGCCGGCGTTCCTCGCGTGAAAGAGAGATGCGCGGGAGACCCGCCAGGTCGCGGTGTCCCGTCAGCACCAGTTCGGTCAGCTTGCTGGCCGGCGAGCCCCAGGTGCGTGGCGTGATCTGAAGAATGTTCTTCTCCTGCCCGTTGTAGGTGGGAATCCAGCTCGTGTAGGGGTTGTCGAGAGAGACCTCATTGCCGGGCCGTCTCCGCAAAACGCGTCGCCCGCGAGCCAACGTTTCGTAGGAGACGTTGAAGTAATCGGTCTTGTCGCCGGTCAGGTCGAGCCCCTTCGGCGTACATCCTCCCGGACGGTGACATTTGACGCAATGCTTGTCGAGAACGGGTTGAACGATCGTTGCGTAGCAGAACCCCTTCAGCCCCCACTCCGGGGGAACAGGTTTCGCCGCCTCCCTGCGCGTGGCCGTGGGCAGGGCGGTCAGCCTGGCTGTTTGCCGCCTGGGCTCGTGACAGCCGACGCACCCCTGGGCCTCGCCCGGCATCAGGTGGGTGAAGCTGCGCATACGCTGGACGGCGCGTCCCTCGGCGTCGAGCGCCATGAAGTAGAGCGGCTTCCGGGCCGGTACGCGGAACATGGCTGAACCGTCGTCGTCCACGTCCACGACACCCCAGACCTTCTTGGGCACGTAGGTGGCGCCACACGACACCACGATGCGTTGGAAGTCAAAGGCCGGGCGGCGGATGCCTTTGCTGTCGATCAAAACGCGCGGCAGCTCCTCGATCACGGCGACCTGTTTCACCTCGCCGCGCTTCACGTCAGGCTCGAGCCCGCGGTAGACATCGCGTAGAAAGAGCGTGGCCCAGCCGTCCGGCTCCGGCTCTTCCGGCAGCGCCGACGGCACGATTGGCGGACAGGGGCGGGGGCGGAGGGGGCGCGGGTTGTAGAAACCCATACCGTCGGGCTTCAACGCGACGCATTGCTCGGTGCCGTCATAATCCCTCAGTAGCAGTGTGCCGTCATAGGAAACCAGAAAGTAACGATCGTCGACGGGGTACGGAGTCTGGTAGGGACCGCGCGGGCCGTTGGAACTGATGGTCACGCCGCGCAGTGCGACGTCAGGAGTCAGGTTCCCGATCGCCTCCTGTGCGTTGTTGCCCAGGGCCGGATCGATGATGCCGATCGCGCCGCGGCAGGAGCCGTTGTGCCCCGTCAGCGTGCATAGGATCTTCGTGCTGCCGGGAATTGCCTGGGGCTCGATAAAGGAGGCGGGATCGAGCACGCGGTTCCCGAAAAAGACCGAAAGGCCGGTGCCGTCGGGGTTGATTGTCCACAGGCTCTGGATCGGGATGGCGGGCCGGTCGACATATTCCCAGCGCCCGTAGATCAACCGACCGTCGTTCATGACGGCAGGCGTGAAATCGTTAAGGTAGTTCGCGGAAATGCAGCGTTGCTCGCCGCCGTCCGGCTTCATGCGGTAGATGACGCCGACGGGCGTGAAGAAGCAGTAGGCGGCCTGGGGGCGGCGCGTCGAGAGGAACGCCACGTCGCCGTCCGGGAGCCAGCAGGCATCGTAGTTGTGCGAGAAGTCGTCAGTGAGCTGTGTGAGCCCCCTGCCGTCGACGCCGATGCGGTACACCTGGTAAAGCTTGTCCCTGCGCCAACTGAAGAGAATCTCCTCTCCGTCATACGACAGGTCGCAGCCGGAAATCTGGCCGTTGGTGGAATCGACAAGCTGCTTCAGGCCGCCGTCGGTTACGTCATGGATGTAAAGCCCGCCGCCGTTCTTCTGCCCTTCGCAATGATAGGTGTAGACGTGCGAACACCTTATGTGGTGGCGTTGGACGACGAGGAGTTTCCTGAACCCGGCTTCGCCGGCCTTGAGCCGGGCGAGGAGCTCCGGTGAGTCTTCGGGCAGCGGCGCAACAGGGCGGTGGCCCGAAAAGGGAGGCGTGAGCTTGCCGAGCGACGCAAGCTTGGGCACTTCACCGTAGACCTGTATCTCCGATGCGCCGGGATTCGGTCCGCCGTGTGACCCGACGAACTTGAGGGTGAGTCTCTTCGAGACCACAGGTTTCGGCAGCGCGATGAGCTGCGGCCCGTGTCCCCGCTTCAACGGGACCTTGCAGATGGCGGCGGTCGCGCCGCCGGCGTGCAGCTCGCACGCCTTCCAGTTCTCGTTCCAGTCAAATCCCGTACGGCCGTAGTAGACAACTGCGGCCACGGTGACCGGCCGCGGCCACTCAAGCGTGAAATCCGCTCCGCCGCCGTGAGTACTCCCCTTCACCACCCACGCCCTGCTGAGGTCGTCCCTGCTCATCGGCGCCGGTATCTTCCCGTCAACAGCGAAGCGGGCGAAGTACTTGTCACTGTACTCCGACGTCGCGCTCACTTCGGCTTTCGGCGCGATGTTCTCTGGAAGTGCCGCTTGGCCCTCCCGGGCAACAGCGTTCAGGGGGGTGGAGAGCGCCAGGCACGCGGCACCTGCAAGCAGGCTCCGAAGAGGTTTCTCGTTCATGATTGTCACCTCACGCGACGGCGGTCAGCCGCACCTACGGAAACCGGCTGGAGCGCCGCCGGATTGTCGTGGCGGCGTCGGCCGTCCTCGCCAGTCCGTCGCTGTCTCTCGTCTCCCATCAGTTCAGCAGCGCGTCGACCTCATCGGATTCCATGCCGCGCGCCTTGAGTCTCTCGCGCATTTCCGCGTCACGTTCGGATCGCCCCAGTTCCACCCCCTCGGCACGGCCCTCGGCGTGGCCCTCGGAGTGGCCGACTGCATGTCCATCGGCATATCCCTTTTCGCGAGCGTCGGTCATAACGCCTTCTTCGTGAGCACGCCCGAGCAGGTACTTCTCGTATTGCTTTCGCTCTGATGCCTCCATTTTCAGCACATCAAGCTTCTCCTTCAACGTACCCATGCTCGGTGCATCGAAGTCGTCGCGGACCTCGCTGTGCTTGAACGCGTAGACCCACTGATCCAGTTCATCATGGACGATTTCGCCAAACTGCTTGAGGGTGATGATGTAGTACTCGGGGAAGATGTCCCAAGGCTTGAGTTGTGTCGGTCGTATGCCTGTCAGGTACGAGACGGTGTCTTCCTTGACCGTCATGACATGGTGCGAGTGAATACCCTCGAACGTGGTGCGACCATGATAGACGTAGTCATCCCCGAGACCGATGTCGAAGTACACAATGCTGATCGAGATGACCTTCTTCACGTCGGTATAGGGCATGCCTGCCGCCAAATGGTCCACGATGACCTTCGACGATCCGTAGACCATGCGGCTGAAGTAGCCCGCCTCGGACTGGTATTGCACTTCGATGATCATCAACTCGTCGCGGCTGTCGCGGACCATGATATCGACACGGTTGGTCTTCAGATCCTCCCAGCCAGGACCGCTCTCGCTATCGATCAAGTCCACGACGGTAATCCGTTCCCTGAGCAGGGCCGACAAGAAGCCCTCGAGGACATCGAAGTTCGCCTTGTCGCGCAGGACGGTCTTGATTGCCCAGTCGAAACTGATGATGGTACGTGCTTTCGCCATGATCCAATAGATTGCCCGTCTGCCTTCGCACCGTCAAGAGTGGGTTTGGGCTTGGGCTCCGAGTCTGGCGTCCTACTCTGTGGCCGCCAGCTCGTCGCTGTACTGCCTGAGCTTGCGGTGAAGTGTGCGGCGGCTGATGCCCAGTTCTTCGGCCGCCTTTGTGCGGTTATCGCCGTGACGTCGCAGGGCGGCCATAATCATCTGGCGTTCCGCGTCGGCCAGAGATGTGGAATCGGCCGCGGCGCTTCTCGTGCGAACGTGAACGTCGCCGCCCCTGACCGCTTCACGGATGTTCGCGGGCACATCGCGAACCGTCAGCTTGTCGCCGCGTGCCAGAACAACCATCTTCTCGATCGTGTTGCGCAGCTCGCGCACATTCCCGGGCCAGGCGTAGTTGCACAGAACGGTTTCGGCGTCTGAAGTGATCGTGGTTACCGACTTCGCGTTCTTCTCGGCGAACTCCTTGAGAAAGTGGCCGCAGAGTAGCGGAACATCGTCGGTGCGTTCGGCCAGCGGCGGCAGGTTGATGTTCACCACGTCCAGGCGGAAAAACAGGTCCTCGCGAAACTCGCGCGCCTCGACCAGTTCCTTCAGGTTGCGATTCGTCGCCGTTACGAGGCGGATGTCAACGGATACCGGCTCGTTGCCGCCGACGCGCTCAAATTGGCGCTCTTCAAGCACTCGCAGGAGCTTGACCTGGACCGACTGGTCGATTTCGGAAATCTCATCCAGAAAAAGCGTTCCCCCGTCGGCTTGCTCGAAGCGACCGCGCCGTTGCGACACGGCGCCGGTAAACGCGCCCTTCTCGTGTCCGAACAGCTCGCTCTCCAGGATGTTCGAGGACAAGGCCGCGCAGTGGACGGCTACGAATGGTCCCTTGGCGCGTGTGCTGAGCCGGTGAATGGCGTGGGCAACCAGCTCCTTGCCGGTTCCGCTGGCGCCCTGGATCAGGACGCTGGCCTGGGTTGGCGCTGCCTGTTGAATGGTCTCGAAGACGCGATGCATGACCGGCGAGTTGCCGATGATGTTCTCCAGGCCGTACTTGTCATCGAGTTGCTGCTTCAGGGCGACGTTCTCGTTCTCCACTTCGCGCGAGCGCAGCGCGCGCTGCAGGAGCAGGTCGAGATGGTCGAGATTGACCGGCTTCATCAGAAAATCGTAGGCGCCGCGCTTCATTGCCTCGACGGCGGTATCCACGTTGCCGTACGCGGTAAGCAGAATACAGATAAGACCGGGCGTTCGCGCCAGCGCGCGCTGCATCAGGGACAGGCCGTCCATGCCCGGCATGCGCACGTCGCTGAGAAGAATGTCGACGGGGCGTCTGGCCACGACCGAAAGGGCACTGTCCCCGCTTTCCGCGGTGACGACCTCGTAGCTCAAGCGCAGAGCGCGCTCAAGGCCATCGCGAGTATTCTTGTCGTCATCTACGACAAGCACGACCGGTCTGTCTGCATCCGCACTCATGGCGCCTCCTCCGCGACTGTGGCGAACGCCTGCGCTTCTGTTTCCATGGACGCCCGTTCGTCTCGTTGCCGACTGTCCTCACGTTCCTCCAGCAGGCGGACACGTCGCTCCGCCAGCGGCAGCAGAATCGTGAAGCTCGTGCCTTCTTCGGGTCTGCTGGCCACCTCGATCTGGCCCCCGTGGTCCTGCACGATGCGCTGCACGACCATCAGGCCGAGCCCCGACCCGTCTGTCTTGCTTGTCTGGTAGGGCTCGAAAATCCGCGCGAAGTCCTCTTGCCTTATGCCCGTTCCCGTGTCCTTGAAACAGACGCCGACATACTGGTCCGAGCTGGAGACCGTTATGAGGAGCTCACCACCGTCCGGCATGGCCTGCAGCGCGTTCTTGACAAGGTTGAAGAAAGCCTGCTTGACCTGGTCGCGGTCCACGCGGATGCGGGGAATCGGCGTCTTGACGCTCACGCTGACATCGATAGCCCTGTTCTGGACTTCCTGCTTCATCAGGGAAAGGGTGTCCTTGAGAACATCCTCGATGCGCGAAAGAACGAGCTTTGGCTTGGAGGGGCGGATTGCGCGCAGGAACTGGGTAATGATCATGTCGAGGCGCGACACCTCGTTGCGAGCCACTTCCACAAGCTCCCCCAGGTCGGCACTCTGTTCGTCGGAAAGTTGACGTACTTCCCGTTCAAGAAGCTGCAGGTGGATGGTGAGAGCATTCAGGGGATTCCCGATCTCATGGGCTACGCCGGCCGCCAGCAACTTCACAGCGTTGAGCCGTTCTGACTCCAGCAGCGTGGCTTCGTTGAGACGGTCGTGAGTCACATCCCGCAGAATTACAACGGCGCCCTTCTCTCGTGCCTGGTCGGGAGGTAGTGGCACTACGTAGAAGTTCAAGAACCGGTGTTCCGGATAGGTGACCTCGATCTCTCGTGAGATCAACTTGGACCACTCGCTCTCGTCCAGATCCAGAATGCGATCCCAGTCAATCTCACGAAGATAACGGGAGACGGGCCTTCCTCGCGTCGACTCGACGGAGAAACCCAACAGATGCTCGGCGGCCTTGTTGGCGTAGGTAAGGCGACCCCCACCGTCAATGACGATCACACCCTCCTGAATGGACTGAAAAATCATCTCCAACAGCCCGCGCTCCTGGGCCAGACGCAGGAAGTGGGTCTGCAAACTCTCCGGATCGAGCTTGTCCAACCGATCGATCAACTTGTCGAGAAACCCTGGTTTCATTACGTAACCACCCAAATTAGCGTGACAATATGACCCACAATAGAGCCGCAAACGCCGCTGTCAAGCCTCATCGTAACAAGCCGCAAATCAAAGAATGTAACGCCGAAGTAGGACGTAATGTCACATTAATGATTGCTGATGAGTGAGTTTTCAGGAGCCCGAAACCGACAATTTCCCGTTCAGTACCGGATCCAACCCGTTGAGCAAGGTCTGTCCCCGTCGGGTCTGTCCCCGTCGGGGCTCCCTCCTTCGTAGACTCGCCGTAGGTCGGCGCCATGCGCCGACCGGAGACGAGAGGCCGGTGCGCGCACCTGCGCCCTCCGGTGCGGCTCATGCGAGCCGCACACTGCGGACGCTCTACGAAGGGCGCATCCTCGGTCCTTCGGAGACTCGTTTGGAGATGTCGGAATTGACGGCGCGAGATTGCTTCATGTGTGGCGGAAAGTGTGCTATTCAAATGTAGCAAGACGGGAGGAGATAGAATGGATACTACCCCCACACCCGAAATGGAGAGGACTCTTGAACGCTATCTCGCGATTCAGGAGGAGGAAAAGCGACTGGCAGAGGAAAAACGTCAACTCCAGGACACTCTCAAGCAGTTCATGCGCACCGGGGGAGAGCAGCGCTGGTGTCCGACAGTCGGGGACCAGAACTTGAGGGTCACCTACCGGCATACAACAGAGGTGGAGTACGACGAGGATGTCCTCAGGGAGCGACTCGGTTCCCGATACGAGGCGATCCTCACCCCCAACCTGAAAAAAGTGAAGAGCGCCATGCCGCACCTGCGCCAATACCTTCAGCCAGTCCTGCGCGAAATCGGATCGCCCGATCCGGAACTCATCAAGCAGGGCGTTCGTTCCGGCACCATCCGGACGGACGAATTCAGGGACGCGTTTACGAAGCGGGAAAGAGAACTCGTAACCGTCAGTCGGGTCAAGCCGAGACAACCCAAGTCACCGCCGCCCGACCAATGACCCTGGATCCATTGAGGACAACGAGTCCGCCGCGACTACATGTTCGTCAGCACATTGCGCACCGCGGCGATCAACTGGCCGCGTGAATAGGGCTTCTGGAGAAACGCGTCGTAGTCACGGTGCAGGGCGCGATTGCGGGGATCGGATACATCGTAGCCGCTGCTGAGGACGATCTTGATGTCGGGGCGCAGCTCGCGGATGGGGCGAAGCGCCTCGTCGCCCCCCATGCGAGGCATCGTCAGGTCAAGCAGGACGGCCTTGATCTGGTGGTCGCCGGCACGCACGATGTCGATTGCCTCCAAGCCGTCGCCGGCAATAATCACGTCAAACCCGGCGCGCTCCAACATGCGTTGGGCCGTCCGCCGCACCGAGTCTTCATCGTCCACGATCAGGATGCTGCCAGAAACCTGCCACAGGTCTTCCGAGACGGGCAAAACGTGATGCTGTCTGGGCGGCTTGTCGGAAGACGGGAACAGCAGTCGGAACGTTGAACCTCTCCCCGGTTCGCTCGTGACGACGATGGCGCCGCCATGGCTGCGGACCACGCCCAGGACCGCGGCGAGTCCCAAGCCCCTCCCGTGGAACTTGGTGGTGAAGAAGGGATCGAAGATGCGCATGCGCGCCTTTTCGTCCATGCCGCACCCGGTGTCGGTGATCTCGAAAAACACGTACTCTCCCGGTTCGAGGTTCTCCTTCAGGTACGTCACCGCCAGCTTCTCGCGCGTATACGTCTTCTTTCCCGTCGAGACGGCAATCTGGCCCCGCTTGTCGCCGATAGCCTCGGACGCGTTGGTAGCGAGGTTCAGTACGATCTGACGCGCTTGCACCGGGTCGATTTCCACGGCCGGAAGCTCGTAGTTCAGGTTGTATGACAGTTCAGCCTTTTTCGAGACGGACACAGCCAGAAGGTAGGCCATCTCTTCGATCAGGATGCTGAAGTCGACCGGCTCTATCATGAAGGCGCCCTTGCCGGAGTAGGCCAGCAACTGGCGGCAGAGCCCCGCCGCCTGACGCGAAGTCATAACGACGTCCTCCAGGTCAGAGCGCAACGACGAATCCGCCGGCAAGTCTTCAAGTACGAGGCTGGCATTGCCCAGGATGCTTGTGAGGAGATTGTTGAAGTCGTGCGCCACGCCGCCCGCGAGCACTCCGAGGCCCTCCAACTTCTGCGTGTGCATGATCTGGCTGTGCAGCCGCTCGCGTTCGGCCTCCATGCGCCGGCGTTCGGTGATGTCGACATGCGTACCGACAAGTCGCAGCGCACGCCCGCTCTCATCTCGGCGGGCAGCCCTGGCCCGACTCAGGATCCACTTCCACTTGCCGGACCGCGTCCTCAAACGAAACTCGGACTCGAAACTGTCTGTCTCGCCCGCAATCAGCTCGTCGACCTTGCGGTCAGCGTTCTCCCTGTCGTCCGGATGCAGTAGCTCCAGCCACGTGTCGTGGGAAGCGGCAAGCTCGCCCGGCTCGTAGCCGAGCATGGTGAACCAGCGCGGACTGAAGTAGCTCTCGCCGGTGACCAGGTTGCGATCCCAGATCCCGTCATGCGTGGCTTCCATCGCAAGCCGCAACCGTTCCTGGCTTTCCAGGAGCTCTTCGCGTGCCTCGTCACGCCGGGCGAGGTCGACCGAGCAGAGCTGTTCAGCCGGCCGGCCGTCAAAGGTAACCATTGACACATGGTGTTCCGCGCGAAAGGTCGTGCCGTCGGCGCGTTGCATGGTCAACACAAACCGGTCGGGAAGCGACAGCTCGCCTCGAAAGCGCCGCTGCATGCGCTCGCGCAACATCTCGCGGTCCCGCGGCATGACGAAATCCAGCGGATTCACTCCGATAAGCTCATCAACGCTATTCAGGCCGGCACTGTTGGCCGCCGCCTTGTTGGCGAAGACCACCTTTTCGTCCTGCAGCAACAGCACGGCGATGGGGGAAGACTCCGCCAGCAACCTGTATCTCGCTTCGCTTGCCTGCAGCGTTGCCTGGTGTTCCCGATCGACGTTTCCTACTGCCCGCTCCCGGACTGCCAGTTGTCTGTGGGCACGGTAGAGCAGTGCCAGCAGCACGCCCACCGCAACGATCACAATGGAAATCGTCAGAGATGAGGCGGACCAGCCAAGTACTGTGCCGAGCACGGGACCCACAAGCGGACAACTCAAAAGCATCAACCGAACTTCCTTCTCCGTGGAGAAAGTGCCGCCAGAATGTTCATCGAAGATTGCATGAACGTTACGCCGCTAAGGATTCTCACAAAGATGCCGCGCATCCGCAACGAAAATCTCGGGCGTCGTACCGCGCGGGGCGCATCTGCGATTCGTTGCACTTGCAGAGTGGCCCCCGCCGGCCTTGTGCCG
>CAZKRK010000129.1:0-17985 GCA_964555035.1 uncultured Victivallales bacterium
AGACATTCGCAAACGCTGCTTCACACAGAAACGAATTTCAAATACCTTTGGCTAGACGTCAACGGCCGCAGCCCGGGGGCGGCCGGTTCAGCGTTCCGTGACGTACAGCTTTACCCCGCGGATGTGTGCTCTTCCGGCGAAATCTCCCCTCAGGCTCAGTCTGACGATCCGGGCGCCGTTCGGGAGTGGATGCCTGGTGGTTGCTTTGGCCGTAACCCAGTCGCTCTTCGTGCTCTTGCGCCAGACGAATTCCTTCACCAGAAACTGGTCGTAGTAGTCTCCCGGTCCGATCATGAGCGACAAGACCGCGTTTATGTTCCCGTTGAAGTCGTCGGATTTGAGCATATCGGCTTCCAGGCAGAGCTTCATCCCCTCCGTGACTAGAACGGGATGCGATGTCAGCGACATCGGGATTGACTTCTCGGAGTGGAAGAGGAACAGGAGATCGTTGTCTTCGCCGGGGACAACCCACACGCCCTGGCGGCGCTTGTCACCGAGCTCGATCTGCCAGTCGGGGATAGGGCTGCCCGCTTGCGTAGGAGCGGTAGGCAGTGACAGGATGTTCTCCCTGACGGGGTGCGCACTGGCCGTCACGGCGGTCATCGATTCCGGTCGAATCTCGGCGCGCCGGTGGGCGTGTCGCCAGAACAGTCCTCCGAGGACGATAAGTCCGGCCAGGCCCAGGGCGGCCGCGCCCGCGGCCAGGCTTTTCCATCTCAGTACGCGTTTTTGAAGGACGCCGATGTCCTGCACCTGGACGGTGTCGCGAAGGGCCTCGTCCGGTGATTCCGGAGGCGAGAAGCCCAGCATTTTCCTGAGCGGGGGAGTGGCGCGTCGCGGGTCGAAGTGCAGGAAGTAGCTGGGTACGCTGGAGAGTCCGCGCGACTCGAGCGCCGTTTTGTAGGCGTCGATGTCAAAGGGAATGCGGCGCCAGTATACCGAGCGGGTGTGGTCGTTGAACACGCAATACGACGCGCGGGTTTCGCCGTCGCGTGGCTGGCCTACCGAACCGACGTTGACCAGGTAGCGTTTGCCGCGTTCGAGCTCGAAGTCCTGGGGCTCCACCAGGTGGGGCGTTCCGCTTTCGCCGGTCAGGAAGATCCCCGGCACATGCGTGTGGCCGATAAACAGGAGCTGCGTGTCGACCGCGTCCCACGAGTGAACGGCGTCTTCGGGATCGATGACGTAGGCGAAGGAGCCGGGATTGGCAAATTCGCTGTGAGCGCAGCGGAAGTCGCCGCCGTCCAGGGTCAGCGGAAGCGAGGCCAGAAAACGCACGGCGTTGCGTCCGAGGTTGGCCCGAGACCAGCGGATGATGTCACGCGCGCCGTCGTTGAACAGGTTCTCGTCCATTTTGCCGCAGATCGCTGCGTCGTGGTTGCCGAGGACGAAGTTGTTCACGTTGGCGTAGACGGACTGCATCACCTCTACTGGATTCGGGCCGTAGCCGACGATGTCACCGAGGCAGACGATGCGCTCGACTCCGGAGCTGCGGATGTCGAGCAATACGGCGTTCCAGGCCTGGAGATTGGCATGGATGTCGGAGACAATCGCGTAACGCATGATGGAGAAGTGTCGGGTGTCGGGTGTCGGGTGTCAAGGCCCATGTGGGATGTGGGATGTGAGCGTACGAGTAGGTGATTAGCGGGGCTTTTCCGTACTCGTACACCTACTCGTACACACATATCTCTGAGGCTCGCCGCGGTGTCTCCACCCATGACCTCTGTACTATGAAGACCATCTCAAGCAACAACCAAGAGGTGTCAAACGGAAATCAGGACGTGACAACGCCGGATGCGTTTGCCCTGGCAAGTGCTACTTCAACAGGGCAAGTACGCCGAGCGTCAGCCAGGGGACGTAGGTGACCAGGAGCACAACGGCGAGCATCAGGAACAGAAACGGCAGCGCGCTGCGCGCCACGCGCATCAGCGGCTGCTCGAAGCGAAATGACGCCAGGAACAGGTTCATCCCGATCGGCGGTGTAAGGTAGCCGACCTGCAGGTTCGCGAGGAAGATGATCCCGAGATGAACCGGGTCGACGTCAAACGCCTGAGCCATGGGCAGGAGGAGGGGCACGACGACAACCAGCGCCGAGAATATGTCCATGAAGCAGCCGACCAGGATCAGAGCCCCGTTCACGGCAAGCAGGAACAGCCATTTCGCATGGATGTGCAGTTTGACCCACGCCGCGGCTTTCGTGGGCACCTGCGCGTCAACCAGGTAGCTTGTCAACCCCATTGCCACTCCGAGCACGATCAGAATGCCGCCGACCAGGACGCCGCAGCGAACGACGACCTGGCCCAGCTTGCGCAAGGACAGGTCGCGGTAGACGACTACCTCCACAAACAGGGCATAGACGGCCGTGATTGCTGCCGCTTCGACCAGGGTGCAGAGCCCACTGAATATCATCACGAGCGCAAATACCGGTATGAGCACCTCCCACGCCGCGTGCCGCAGGGCGGACAACGCCTCTCTGATTCGGAAAGGACGGCGTTCCACGCCCACCCGTTTGCCCTGCCACACGCAGGCGATTGCGACGGGCACAATCATCAAGACCCCCGGCAAGAGGCCGGCCTTGAACATGTCCGTTATGGGAACGTGCGCCATGACACCGTAGAGAATCACCACCAGACTCGGCGGCAGCAGCAGCCCCAGGCTTCCCGTGGCCGTCAGCAATCCTACCGAGAAGCGCCGCGGATAGCCGCTTTCAAGCAGCACCGGCAGCAGGAGACCGCCCAGCGCCAGGATCGTGACGCCCGACGCGCCCGTGAACGTTGTGAAAAACGCGCACATCAGTGCTACCGCGACTGCCGCGCCCCCCGGCAGCCATCCCCACCACGCGTCAAACACCTTCTGGAGCCGTTCGCTGGCGCGGCTCTCGGAGAGGATGAAGCCAACCAGCGTGAAAAGCGGAATCGTAGGAAACACGGGGGAGGTGACGATTCGGTAGCTCTCGGCGGGAATGGCGGCGACTGTGACTCCGTCGGCATAGAAGAGCAGCACCGCGATTCCCCCAAGCATCACGAAAATCGGCGCGCCGCACAGGCCGGCTCCGATCATGATGACGATTCCCGGTATGCGCAGGGATACGGCATGGTCCCCGAGGCAGCACCCCATGAGCGCGGCGGCCGGTATGCCCAGGGCAACGATGCCCCTGCGCGACCAGCGCTTGTCGGCACGCAGGACGAAACGCACAGCCATAACCGCGAAGCCGATGGGCATGATGGCCATGGCCACCCAGGCCGGTATCAGAAGACCGACCTTGTCCGTCGAACCCGGATCGAACAGGCACAGGTAGTCCGCGCACTGCAGCAGCAACGCCGGGCAGTGCTCACGCCACGCTTCCGGCAGGGCGGGCGCTTCCGCGGATACCAGGTGCAGGCTGGCCCAGCATAAGGCCGCGCAGACGCCGCTCGCGACCAGTGCGGCGAACAGGGACAGACCATGCCGTATCTTCGGCGCGAAGCCGTCCGTGATGGAACCGATCCTGAGGTGTTTGTCGGTGCGCGTTGCGAACATGGCGCCCAGGAACCCCACCCAGAGCGTCAGGTGTTGCAGATAATCGTTGGCGCCCGGAATCCCCGACCCGAACAGTTGACGGCCCACGAGCTCCACCACGGGAATCACGCCCATCAGCAGAACTGCCAGGCCGATGACGGTGCTCTCGGTTGTGTGCAGAACTCGCGCCAGCGTCTTGCGTTCCATCTTACTCCCGCGCCCCGGCGGTTTCCCGGAATTCCTTGAGGGTTTTGCCCACCTCGGCGTGGATTTCCGCCGAGAAACGGGGGCCGCGGAAGACGGGCAGGGCCTTCTCCTTGACGAGATTGCGCCACTCCGCCTGCACTTCGGCAGGCACGCTGTGGACTTTCAAACCATGCTTCTTCATGGCATCGATCGCTTCGATTTCCAGGACTCGGCTCCGCTTGAGCAGCTTCTTGCCGACTTCTGCCGCCGCCTGTTCCATTGCCGGACGGATGTCCTCAGGAACCGTTCTCCACTTCTTTGTCGTAATCACCAGGGTTCCCGGCAGCGGTTGCCACGGCATGTCCGTCATGTTCTTCGCGAGCGCGAACCACTGGAACGACAGGGCCGCCACCGGCGGCGCGACGAATGCCTGCACCAGTCCCGTCTGCAGCGAGGGCAGCAGGTCGGTGGCCGCCAGTGTCACGGGCTGGAAACCGAGTTGTTTCATCAGCTCGACATACGCCGTGTCGGACCCCCAGAAGAACAGCTTCTGACGCCTCAAGTCGTCCGGCGTGACGATGGGATCGTTGGCAAAGAACCTGACCCAGCCCGTGCTGGTCCACGTCATCGTCTTGAATCCCTTTTTCTCTAATTGTGCCTCGATGCGCGGGCCGATCTTCTCGATCACCCGGTCCAGCTCGCCGTCGGTTCGGATCGTTGTCGGAAACGAGATCGCTTCGATGTCCGGAACGATCGTTATCAGGCTCACGGTGGTCAGCGCGGCCCCGTGGAGTTGACCGATGCGCATTTTGCGCAGCATGTCCGGCTCGTCGCCGGCGGCGCCACCCCCGTAGATGCGCACCCGGACGCGTCCGCCGCTGATCTCCTGCCACTTCTGGGACAGTTCCAGCAGGGCGTCGTGCCACGGCGAGCCCTCCGGCGCCAGCGTCCCCACCTTGATGACCTGTGCCCGGGCGGTTGCCGCGAAGCACGGCAGAAAGACCAGCGCACCATACAATGCAAGTCCTGTCAGGGTTTTCATTCGCTCTCCTCGTAGTCAAGAAACAGTTCCGGACCCTGTTTCAGCAGCCACTGCGCTTTCTCCTGCGCCAGGAGGTTGGCAAGCCGCCATTCGGGCGACCGGTTCACGTCAATTGCGATCGCGGTCTTGAGCAGTCGCTTGAATTCCGCAACGTTCTGGCGAGCCACGCATACCGTCGAGGCCAGGGCAACATACGGCGATGCCTTGCGGCCGCCGCTTATCGCGACGGCCCGTTTGAAGTGGTGGCGCGCACGTTCCTCCACCCCGCCCATCAGCTCCCCCCGTCCTCCTTCGAGCAGGATCATGAACTCGTGTATGGCGCCATGGTCGAAATCCTCCTGAAGCTCCAGTGCGCGGCGTATCATTGCCTCGGCGAACGACTGTTCCGCGACGAGCTGCATGTTGGAGCGGTCCGACGAGATGGCGCCGAACCAGCCCGCCGCGGCCCAGAAGAGCGCCGGCACGTCCTTGCCGTCGAGATGGGCCAGGGCCGCATCCGGCTCACGCCGCAGCGCTTCGTCGAATCCCGGGTGTCGCAGCTCCAGGGCGCCCATGGCGTAGTCGCGTCCGCGCAGGTACAGTCTTTTTGCGCGCGCGCCCAGCTCGCGGGAGCGTGCCAGGTCTTCGGGCTTGGCCTTTTGTGCTTCCCAATCCACGAATCCGGCGGCGTACTGGATAAAGGCGCGGCCCGTGGCCGTGTGCAGCTTCCTGTTGCGCGGGGCGTTGGCCAGAAGCATCTCGTGTGTCTTGAGGCCGAACGGCAGCGCGGCGCGTACGAGTTCCGGGTCGTCGTCGGAAGCAAAGACGCCACCTGCCTGATCCGACGCCAGCATGTCCGCCATGCTGTTTACGGCCGCTTTGCGGATAGTGCCGCAGCCGCCTACGAGCAGCGCCAGGCCAAGGACGGGCACCACGTTACGGCAAAGGTTCTGCGTTATCCGGCAATCCATATCAACTCCCCGGCTGCGCGATGAAAGGCCTCTCCGAGTTCATTCGCCAGAGAATGTCTCTCTTCGCCCGATCTGTCAAACGGTTCCCGCCGCGCGACCGCGATTTCGGTGGGCCGGATTTGCAATCCGGCCGAAAGAGTGTGGAGCATGTCGGAAGGACGAGATGTCGCTCCCTTTCAGGGAGCATTCGCGTGGGGCATGCGCCGTGTTCCAGGGCTGCGCCCTGCGCCATGATGTGTGACTCCCTCGGAGACCGCTCTGGCTATGTAACGGCGACAGAGCTGTCACGCTTGATCCCCGTTCGGTGCGACACGCCGTCAAGGGATGGGATCGGCGTCTACCAGGGCCAGGGGTCCGACGCGAAGTCCGCGGAGTCCTCAGGCGGTTCGTCGGCCATGACTTCCTCGACGTGTTCCACCCAGCGTTTGAGGGTGTCTTTCGCAGGAACCAGGAATTCCACACCCAGCCTTTGAACCGGGGAGCCGGGCGCTATCTCTCGCCACCGCACCATACCGCTGAGCTCCAGGGGATTGTCGATTTCACCGGTATCGAAAGACATGCGTACCCGATTGCAGTTGGCCAGCGTGCGATGGCTCATCACTACCACCCGCGCGCCGCCGAGGGAGAGGCTTGAGACTGTGCAGGGCAGCATCTCATCCACGACCGGCTCTTGCCCCTTGGGGGGAGCCGGTTCCGCGCCGATTCTGGCGGCAAACTGCACTCGCACGCGCCGTTCAGACCTGTTGTTGTTGTCGCTTTTTTTCATTGTTACCTAAGTATATTACCTGTCGCGTTCTCAAGTCAACCCCGACCGGCAATTCTCATTATGGCCACGCCCCCTGCGACCTTGCGTCGCAGGGGGCGTGGCCATAATGAGAATTGCTGAACCCCGACACAACAGCAATTGCTTATCGTAAGAGGTGCATCCGCGATTTGTTGCAGCTGCACAGTAGGACAAGCCCGGCGAGCGAAAGGGCTTGATTGGCCGGCATGGGCGGCTATATGCTGCACGTTCAAATCAAATCGATACGTTGGGAATCTGCGCTTTCTGAGAATCGGAGACGCACCCCCGATTCTCGCCATCGTTTTCTCTCCTGCTCTCAATCTCGATTCCTGCCGAGAGCAAGGGGTGGAAACGGGGAAGAAGTACGGGAAGAAGTCAGCTTTAGGGGGCGGCAAATCCACGCAAAAGAGGAGTGAACATGTCCGAGACGAGAGTACCCATCAGCAGACGTGGCTTCGTGAAGGCCGTAGGCGCGGCGGCAGTGCTGCCGAACATCATCACCTCGAAGGCACTTGGGGCGCCGGATGGTACTCCGCCGGCCAGCGAACGGATCGCTATGGCCGGAATCGGCATGGGGGGACAGGGGTCCGGTGACCTGGGGCAGTTCGCGCGCGACAAGCGCGTCCAGGTGGTCGCCGTGTGCGACGTCAAGTACAGCGCCCTGGGGAGATGGAAGAACAACAAGAACGTCGAGACCTACATCGACTATCGCGAGATCTGCGCGCGTAGCGACATCGATGCGATCATGTGCGGCACGCCGGACCACTGGCATGCGCAGGTCACGATCGACGCCATGAAGTCGGGCAAGGATGTCTACTGCGAGAAACCGCTTTCGCTCACGATTCGGGAGGGGCGCAAGATGGTGGAGACCGCGCGGGCCTACGGCCGCGTCTTCTCGTGCGGCAGCCAGCGCGTCATCGGCGACTACGGCGCCCTGGCCGCGGCGGCCAACAGCGGACGGTACGGCAAAGTGCTGGAGGCATACGCGAATCCGGGCGGGCCGCCGCGCCACTGCTACCTGCCGGGTCAACCGATTCCGCCCAACACGATCGAGTGGGACCTGTGGTTGGGGCCGGCTCCCTGGGCGCCGTACCACCCCTACCGTTGCGGGCGCGCGTATGGACTGGGCGGCCGCGGCTTCCGCACCTGGTACGATTACTCCGGCGGGATGATGACCGACTGGGGCGGCCACAAGTTCGGCGGCGCAATGCACGGGCTGCAGGTCGACCATACCGGTCCGACGAACATCCACTACCCGGACGGAAAGGACCGCAAGTACCTGACCTACGAGTTCGCGTGCGGCAAGAAGCTCTATCACGGCGGGGGCCAGAAGTACATCTGCGAGAAGGGCGAGGCAAAGCCTCTGCGCAATTTCAAGGTCCCGCCGGGCCTGCGCTGGTACGAAGATGGCGCACGGTCGCCGATCCAGGACCTGACGAACTGTATCGTCAGCAGAAAGCGCCCGTTCCGCGACGTGGAGTTCGCGCATCGCGTGGCTACCGTGTGCCACTTGGGTAACATCTGCTACATGCTGAAACGCGATCTCAAATGGGATCCGGACAAAGAGGACTTCATCGGCGATACCGAGGCCAGCCGCCTGGTTGACCGTCCGCGTCGTGGTGAGTGGCAGATTTAGGGAAAATGCTGAAAAGCTGAAAAGCTGAAAAGCTGAAAGGCTGAAATGCTGAAATGCTGAAAAGCTGAAATGCTGAAAGGCTGAAAGGCTGAAATGCTGAAATGCTGAAAGGCTGAAATGCTGAAATGCTGAAAGGCTGAAAGGCTGAAAGGCTGAAATGGCTGAAATGGCGAAGCGGTGAAAGAGAGGCTGTTTGTGAGAGCTTTTGCGATATTGACGGCGCTATGCGTGTTGGTGCGGGTTGGCGGGGCTGATGTGTTTGATGACCTGGCGACGTACGAGTACGGCGCGGCGGAGAACACCGCGGATAAGGCCATGGCGCTTCTAAACGATACGCCGGTGGACCGGCACGGTGCGATCGAAGCCAAGCTGATTGGCGTGATCTCGAGCAAGGACTCGACGCAGACCGGCAAGGCGTTTGCCTGCCGTATGCTGCAGCAGATCGGGTCGGAGAAGTGCGTCCCGGCTTTGGGCGCTCTGCTTACGGACGAGGTACTGTCCGGCTACGCGCGACTCGCCCTCGAACGGATGAAGGGGTGCGCGTCGGCGGCCAAGGCGCTGCGCGAAGCGCTGGACAAGGCGCCGGACAAGGCGAAGATCGGGATTCTGGGCAGCATCGGCGAAGGCTGCGACGCGCAGGCAGTGGCGCAAGTGGGCAAGCTGGCCGGAAGCGACAACCCGGCCGTGGCGAGCGCGGCCCTGATGGCGCTGGGGAAGATGGGTAGCCGGGAAGCCGCAAGCGCACTCGCGGGAGCAAAGGTCGGAGCTGCGCTGAAGCAGGCGCATCTCGACGCGCTCATCGCCTGCGCCGGACGGCTGGGCGGGTCGGCGGCAGCTCCGCTCTATCAGAAGGTGCTGGCGGGAAAGAGCGGGGCGCACCAAGTCGCCGCGATGCGCGGCCTGGCGGCGGCGGACCCGAAAGCGGGCGCCGCGATGATTGCGGAAGCGCTCGGGAGCGACGACCCCAAACTGCGCGCGGGTGCTCTCGGCGCAGTTGTAACGGCAAAAGGCGAGCAGCTGACGAAGGCGGTCACGGCATTGCTCGCAAGCGCTCCGGCAGACCGCAAATCCGTTCTGATTACGGCGCTGGGATCGCGGGGCGACAAGGCGGCCCTTGGCGCCGTCAGCGAATACTTGAACAGCAAAGAAGCTGCCGTTCGCGATGCGGCAATCGCCGCCGCCTGCGCCCTTGGGGATGCCTCCACGGTGGATGTGCTCTTGAAGCTTGCGGTGTCGGCTGAAGCCAAGGAGCGGGTCGTCAGGGCGCTGACGCGCATGAAGGACGCGGGGGCTGATGCCGCCCTGGTCAAATCGCTTTCGAAGCCGGATGCCAGGGCCGTGGCGATCCAGGTCCTTGCGGCGCGCAATTGCACGACCGCGGCCCCTGAACTGCTGAAACTGGTCAAGGATCCGAGTGCCGACGTCAGGAAAGAGGCGTGGTCGGGCCTGGGTGCCCTGGGCAACGAGCGCGACATGGCGGCCGTGATGGCGTCGGTGGTCAAGGTCGGCGACGACAGAGAGCTGCGCTATGCCCTGGACGCCGTCAAGCGCATCTACGGTGGCGCGTCCGACAAGAACGGTTGCTTTGCGGCGATTTCCGGTTCGTACGGATCCGCGCCGGCTGCGATCAAGGCCGTGCTGCTCGAGCTGGGGGCAGTGGCCGGCAGTGATGCGGCGCTGGAATTGGAGCGCAAGGCGGTGAAATCGGGCGACAAGGAACTGCGCAAGGCCGCGATTCGTGCGTTGGCGTCGTGGCCGAATGCCGCGGCTGCCGATGATCTGTATGCCCTGGCGACATCCGCGCAGGACGACGTGGAACGGATCCTCGGCTTGAGAGGATACATCGGCATCGCCGGTTCGGACCGGATCGCCATGTCCGGCGGCGACCGCATGAAGATTTTCGGCAAGGCGGGCGGACTGGTGAGGCGAGCCGACGAGAAGCGTCTCATCATCAGCGGACTGTCGCGTGTCCGGAGTGCCGCCGGGCTCGGCATGTTGCTGAAATACATGGACGATGCCGAGGTCAAACGCGAAGCCGAAATGGCGGCCGCCAACCTGTTGTGGGAGACGAGGAACCAGAAATCCGCCGACGGCGAGAGCGTTGCGCGCAAACTCATGGACAGTGAGGACAAGGCTGTTCGTGACAGGGCCGGCTCGGTCGTCTCGGAGTGGGGCAAGTTCAAGAGCTATGTCACTTCCTGGTTGGCCGCGGGTCCGTATGACGACAAGGGCAAGGGCGGAGCCGATGTCGCGAAGAAGGTGTTTCCTCCCGAGTCGAACGATGCGGGGGTGAAGTGGAGCAGGATCGAGAAGGGCATCGACCGCGAGACAATCAACCTCGAAGCACAGTTTGGCAGCCGCGATCGCTGCTGCGTCTACGTCAAAACCGTTGTCGATTGCCCGCGGGAGCAGCCGGCGAGATTGGAGCTGGGTAGCGACGACGGCATCAAGGCGTGGCTCAACGGGAAACTCGTGCATGACCTCTGGATGAGTCGCGGCTGCGCGCCCGGCCAGGACAAGGTCAAGGTTACGCTGAAGCAGGGGCGCAACGAGCTCATGCTGAAGATCACGGACGAATCGGGCCACTGGGCTTTCTCGTGCCGCCTCAGAGGCGAAAAGGGAGTGCCTATTGAAGGCTTGAAGACGTCCGCGGAGTGAGGTCGGGGGAACGTGTGCGAGGGGACATGCCCTTGCCCCGTGCCCATCGCACCCGCTGACTGGACCCCATCCGAAAAGGGGCGGCAGCCTCCGGCCCCGTCCTTCGTAGACTCGTCGGAGGTCGGCGTGCAACGCCGACCGGAGGCGAGAGGCCGGTCCGACAGCCTGCGCCCTCCGGTGCGTCTCACGGAGACGCACCTGCGGACGCTCTACGAAGGAGATGCCTCCTGACCTGTGTCGGAAGACCCGTAACGCGCGTACTGAGAGTAGGGGCGAGAGCAAGGCGAGAAGTCCGCCCGAAAGGGCGATAAGTTCACCCCGCCGCGTAGAAGCGCCCCACTCCGTTCTTTTGACACCCACGTTCTTCGTTTGCGCCCCCAGACGGCGTTTCGGTGCTTGTTCCGCTATGTTCAACATGGCATGCTTGCGACCATGAGAGCATGTATGTCACATGGCTTCAGAGGGGGCAGAGGTTTCGGGGGTAGGCCGTTTCCACACCCGCCGGCATACGCGGTCCTGATCCCGGCCGTCGTGGTGTGCGTGTCATGTGCGGTAGTCAGCCGGGCGCAGGAGAAGACGGGTCTTGCGGCGTCCGCCGCGGTTGTCACCATAGAGGGCAGCCGCTCCGTTGCGCTGGGGACGCTGACGCCGGGTGTGCGTATTCACACGAACCGCGACTACGCCTTTGACCGCGTGCCGGATGAATTCCGGGGACTGCATTTTTCGTGCGGCGAACACAAGCGCCCGCCCACGATGGAGATTACGGTCAAGAAGGCGGGTGTACTCTACGTCTGCATGGGGGAAGGCGATCCGGGGAAACGTGACTCGCAGCCGACGCCACAGGCCATCAAGGTTGACGGGGAGTGGAAGGCGGCGGGGCACCTGACGACGATCGTCCGTGGCGCCTCGTACGATTGGGGCGTCTATGGGCGCGAGGTGGAGGAGGGGGATGTCCTGACCGTTCGGCCGGGGAACCGTTGGGGAACTGTTGTGCTGGCGGGCAAGATCGAAGGGTTGTCTACGGCGCCGGCGATCGCGCGTGCGAAGCCGCGTGCGGGTAGAGGCAAGTCCGTTCCGGCCGACGAGTACGACGTCATTCGCGGGCACATTGCCGGTCGTGCCGGTTGGGACAATGCACGTCTCGGCAGGGAAGCGTTGCGGCCGGAAGCCCTGGTCCTCGAGACGGACAAGACGCCGGTAGACGTCATCCTGCGGCGGACGGGAGCGCTCCTGGCGCACCTGTCCGGAGAGGGGCAGGACTTTGGCGCGGAACGCGCCGTCCTGGACGCCCTCGCGGAACGCAACGCGCCCGAGCTCGACGAGCAGGGACGGCGGGAGCTGTTTGCGGAAGTCGCCAGTCTGCGGCGCAAGGTGGCGTTCAAGAATCCGCTGCTCGATTTCGACCGTCTGCTTTTCCTTAAGCATCACAAGTCGACCTACAACCACATGTGCGACCAGTACTACGGGTTCTTTGCGCGTCAGGGGGGCGGTCTGTTCGTGTTGGAGGACGTGTTTGGCGAAGAACCGGCGGTGCGCGATCTGCTGGCCGATGCCGTGGTCGAGAACGGACGTCTCAGGGGCAGGAAGCTGAACGGCGGCTCGTTCGTTTCGCTGGAGCTCTCGTACGACGCGCGCATGTTGTACTTCGCGTGGACGGAGGGCGCGCGGACCCCGCTGAAGTGGACGCCGGAGAGCACTTTTCACATCTACAGTGTCTCCGTCGATGGAACCAACTTGCGGCAGTTGAGCGACGGTCCGTGGAACGAATTCGACCCGTGTCTGCTGCCCAACGGCCGGCTGGCTTTTGTTTCGGAGCGCTGCGGCGGGTATCTGCGCTGTGGACGCAACTGCCCGACCTATCTGCTGTACGGGATGAATACCGACGGCAGCGACATCATTCGCTTGAGTTTTCACGAAACACACGAGTGGCATCCGAGCGTGGACCACAACGGAATGATCGTCTATACGCGCTGGGACTACGTGGACCGCGACTCGGACATCGCGCATCATCCCTGGTTCTGCTATCCGGACGGCCGCGATCCGCGCAGCCTTCACGGCAACTATCCAGATAAACGCGAGCTGCGTCCTTGGATGGAGCTTTCGATTCGGGCCATTCCCGGCTCACACAGGTATGTGGCCACGGCGGCCCCCCATCACGGCCAGAACTACGGTTCGCTCGTAGTCATCGACCAGGCCGAGGAGGATGACGGCGCGTGCTCGCAATTGAAACGGCTCACGCCGGAAGTGCCGTTTCCGGAGTCCGAGCGCGCGCCGGGCCTGCCGCACGGCAAGGGCAAGCACAGTCCGCGCGCCGAGGTGTACGGCACGGCCTGGCCGTTGAGCGAGGATTTCTATCTCTGCGTGTACGACCCGGGGCAGAACAACTACGGTATCTACCTGCTCGACAGTTTCGGCAACAGGGAGCTGCTCTACCGCGATCCGGCCATCGCCTGCCTCGACCCGATCCCGTTTACGCCGCGGCCGTGCCCGCCGGTCATCCCCGCTAGGACGGAGCAGACGGCAGCGACGGATGCGGGCGAGGTGCAGAGCAGCGGGACGGTGGCCGTGATGAACGTGTACGACAGTGACCGGCCGTGGCCTGATGGCACGCAGATCAAGTCCCTGCGCATCATCAACATGTTCGCCAAAGCCACGCCGCCGGCTGACAAGCCGCGGATAGGGCACGCGGCCCAATCCCTGGCGCGCGGCGTGATTGGGACCGTGCCCGTTGAAGCGGACGGCAGCGCGCATTTCGAGGCGCCGGTGGGAGTGCCGCTTTACTTTCAGGCGTTGGACGCGCGGGGGCTGGCCGTGCAGAACATGCGCTCGTTGACCTACGTTCACGCGGGGGAAAAGCTGACCTGTCTTGGGTGTCACGAACCGAAGCACCGCAGTCCGGAACCTGCCAAGCTCACGACCGCCCTGGCGCTCAACAGGGCGCCGTCGAAAATCGAGCCCGAGGCGGAGGGCTCCTATCCGCTGACGTTTCCGCGCCTGGTGCAGCCGGTGCTGGAGCGGAAGTGCGTCGCCTGCCACCGGAAGGAAGCCAAGGCGCCCGGTTTGAGCGGGACGTCCTTTGGGAAGTACGGGTGGTCCGAGGCTTTCCATACGCTGCAGCGGCTCGCATGGGGCAAGAGCGGGGGCAACGGCGCGATAAGCAAGAACGGGCGGTCCTATTCCATTCCGGGGCAGGAGGGTGCGCGGGTGTCCAAGCTCTACCAGATGCTGGCCAAGGGGCACCACAAGGTGAAGCTGGCCCCGGAAGAGCTACGCTGCATCACGCTATGGCTGGACTGCAACAGCAATTTCTACGGCGCCTATTTCGAGACCGAACAACAGGCGCGCGGCAAGGTCGTCAAACCCAGGCTGGGTCTTCCACACGGCACCGATTTCACGGCGCTGGTGCGGTAGCGCTCTCTTGTGCGGTTGCTCATGACCACGCGCGACGGGCGGGTTGTGTGCATGGGCGGGGAGTAGTGGATAGGCCCCCGAGGGTGCTACGGGCCGCCCCCTCACCCGGTCCCTCCTGCGTCGGACCGACGGGGCTGCATCGGAAGGGTCCCAACGGTTCTCCACCACCCTACGCGAAACGAGGTGCGGAGACGTAGGTCCGATTTGCAATCGGACCCAACGCCGCTCGGAAGTCGTCTTTCTCGTTCGTGCTCTGAATGGACCGGCGTGGGTCGGGTCCGATTGCAAATCGGACCTACGGACGTTCGAACCACCACATCTCGGAGCAGAGATCGCACGATGACTCGAACACCTCTCGATACGGCCCCGTGAGAGACGCGCTCCTTCCACCGCTCCCCTTTGGGGAGAGGTCGGTCCGACGCAGGAGGACCGGGTGAGGGGTCGGCCAGCGGCACTCTCGGAGTAACAGGCGGGCGGGATTAGCTATCGTTTGACACCGGAGTGCCCGTCAGGAGATACTACGCCTTTATTCCGGGAATACACACATCGGGAACAGGAGTGATTCAATGCACCACCGAATGACCTTGGGCTTGGCGATAGCGACGGTGGTGTGTTCGTCAGTATTGGCCGCAACGAACACCGTGACCGTCAAGCTGAGTGCGGACAGCGCGGCAAAAGGATATGAAGCGGCCAGGGCCATGGATGGCGACCGGGGAACGATGTGGCACAGCATCTGGGGCAACGGTCAGAGCGAGCTTCCGCACGAGCTCGTGGTTGATCTCGGTGCGAGCTATACGGTTACGGGGTTTGTTCACCAGGCCCGCCACGGCAATGCCAACGGCACGATCAAGGGCTATGAGTTCTTCGTCAGCGACGATGCGAAGCAACCGGGGGAGCCGGTTGCAAAGGGGACGTTTGCCAACAAGAATTCGCCGGAACGGGTTGGGTTTCCCGAGGTAAGGGGGCGCTACGTGACTTTGCGCGCCCTTTCTGAAGTCCGGGGCAACCGCATCTACACCTCGGTAGCTGAGCTGGATATCCTGTCGCCGGGAGTCGAGTTCAAGGGACCGGCCCTGCCGAAGAAGAAACCCGCCGTCTCGAACAAGCCGGTGGTCAAGGCGAAAGACGTGCCCCGTATTGCAGACCCGGCGTCCGAGGCCGAAGCGGTGTACAACGTGTTGGCTGACGACCTGAAGCGTGCCGGCCACGTCAACCGCTACGCCGATCAGACGTTTCACCTTTCGTCCCTCATTCTCGATACGGACAGGGATCCGTTCGACATCATCCTGCGCCGCACGCGGGTGTTGCTGGAGGATATCGGCAAGATGCCGAAGGCTCCGAGCACGGCCGGCGAGGAGCAGGCCCTGGCTGCCCTGGAGAAGAAAGCGTCAAGCGTCGACGTCAAGGAAACCGAACAGAGACAGACGCTTTTCAAGGAGGCGTTCGAGCTGCGCAGGAAGATCGCCTTTTCGAACCCGCTGCTCGACTTTGACGAGCTGCTCTTCATCAAGCGTGAGCGGGCCCGTTTCAATCACATGTGCGACCAGTACTACGGCACGTTTGCGGTTCCCGGAGGCGGTTTGTTTGTGCTTTCCAATCCGTTTGGCGATGACGCGGAAGAGTTCAACGTCCTCGAGAACTCGGTCGTCGAGAGTGGTCGTCTGAAGGGGCAGAAGCTCGATTCCGGCGGGTTTCTTTCGCCCGAGCTCTCGTACGACGGCAAGACGGTTTACTTTGCGTATGTCGAGTGTACGGGCCCCGGCGGTCACATTCGCCATCTCGACCACGCCAACCGGGGACACTGGTCCACGGGACGCTGCTATCACGTCTTTTCGGTTGCCACCGACGGGACGGGGTTGGCACAGCTCACGGACGGCACCTGGAATGACTTCGATCCCTGTCCGCTGCCGAACGGCAGGATCGCCTTCATCTCCGAGCGGCGCGGCGGCTATCTGCGCTGCGGGCGCGCCTGTCCGTCCTATACGGTCTATGACATGAAGCCGGATGGGTCGGACATTCGGATAATGAGTCCCCACGAGAACAACGAGTGGCATCCCAGCGTCTCTCACGACGGTATGATTATCTATACGCGCTGGGATTATGTCGATCGGCATGGCTGTACGGCTCATCACCCGTGGATCATGACGGCCGACGGCAGGGACTCACGGGCGATGCACGGCAACTTCGCACCAAGAAGACAACGGCCCGACATGGAGTTGGACCTGCGCGCAATCCCGGGGTCGCACAAGATCGGCGGGACGGCGGCGCCGCATCACGGCCAGTCGTACGGGTCGATCATCGTCTACGACCCCAAGATTCCCGACGATGACGGTATGGGGCCGGTCAAACGTCTGACACCGGAGGTTGGCTTTCCGGAGAGCCAGGGCGGGAAACAGGTCTACGGAACTCCGTGGCCGCTCAGCGAGAAGTACTACCTCTGCGTCTATGACGCCGCCATGAGGGAGGGGACAGCCAGGCAGGGCACGAAGCATCGCAAGGGCAACTACGGGATCTACCTGGTGGACGCATTTGGAAACAAGGTACTGATCCATCGCACGGACATTGCCTGCCTGAGCCCCATGCCTCTGCGACCGCGGAAGATGCCGCCCGTCATGCCCGAGAAGAGCAAGCGGCTTGCGGACGATCCGCCGAAGGAAGGCACGATGGCCGTGATTGATGTCTACGAAAGCCTGAAGCCATGGCCGGAGGGTACGAAGATCAAGGCCCTGCGCATCTACCAGACCTTTTCGATGTCCGTGCCTTCGGGTGGGCCGCCGCACGAAACGGGACGTCGTTTGCGCACTGCGGGGGATTCCGTGAACCTCGCGCGGCGAATCATCGGCACGGTGCCGGTTGAGGAGGACGGGAGTGCCTATTTCGTCGTGCCGGCGCTGAGGGAACTGTATTTCCAGGCGTTGGATGAAGACGGACTGGCGATCCAGTCCATGCGGTCGGCCACGTGGGTGCAACCGGCCGAAGAGCTGGTCTGTCAGGGATGTCACGAGCCCAAGAACCCCATACCCGAGCAGCCGGATAGGACAGCGATTGCGCTGCAGCGGCCGCCGTCCGTGCCGGAGCCGGACGTCGATGGGACAAATCCGTTCAGCTATCCGCGACTGGTTCAGCCCGTGCTCGACAAGAAATGCGTGGCGTGTCACGAGAAGGGCGTGGACGGCAAGAAGGGCCCCCCGCTGGACAGCCAAATCGTCAAGCTGGGTGGCAGGGGCAGGACGAATGTCTACCGCTCCTACGAGAGCCTGATTCACAAGCACGCCTTCTGGAATTACGGCGACAGCTACCGCACGACGCCGGGCAAGTTCGGCGCCAAGGCGTCCAAGCTCTACCCGATGCTCGTCAAGGGACACCACGGCGCGAAACTGACAAAGGAAGAGATGCACCGGATCACGGTGTGGCTCGATTCCGTGTCGAACTTCTACGGCGTGTACGAGAAGGAAGGCGGCATCGCCCAGCTACGCGGCGAGGTCGTCCTGCCCACGTTGGAGTGACGAAGGGGAACTGCAACCCCGCGCCCTGTCATCCCGAGGAACGTCACGGGCGGTTCCCGTTGGCTCGTGGGCAAGACATGCGCAGGGTTGCGGGGAGAGAGAAAGGTAGAAAAACGTGGGTCTTCCGCAAAATCTGTGGGTACATGGATTCACTGGCCGATGTGAATCTGGACTGTTACCTGGGGTTGTCAGTGCGGTTGTTGCGTAGAATAGGCAGAATTACCTTGTGTCGAGATTGTTTGGGCTGTGGAGGTCGACAAAGCGGGTCGTTTAGTGACTCACCCTCCCAAAGCTGTCGAAAAAAACAAGAAAAA
>CAZKRK010000130.1:0-17962 GCA_964555035.1 uncultured Victivallales bacterium
GCCACTCCGCGCCGATCCGCGTTGCGTCTCGGGCTGCGTGGCTCACTACGAGCGTAGGGCACGTGCGTTGGGTTTGTAGTGAGGCTCGCAGTGAGCGGAGCGAACGGAGTGCCGTGGAACGGTCGGAGCGCAACCGAACTTCTGACCTCTTGACACAGCCCCGTCGGTCCGACGCAGGAGGACCGGGTGAGGGGCGCAGCCGTGGAGTCATTTCACGGCCGCGGCCCAATTCTTGACCCCTCCCCGCCTCTCGCCTATAGTGTGCGTCCTTTCACGAATCAGTTACTCGAAGGACAGGGTTGTCGATGACATTTGAAGAGCATGCACTTCCCGGCGTGTGGATCATAACCCCAACGGTCTATCCGGACTCCCGCGGCTGGTTTAGCGAAACCTACCGCGAAGAGACGTTCCGGGAGCACGGCATCGAAACGCGCTTCGTGCAGGACAACCACTCACACTCGCTGCGTCACGTTCTGCGCGGACTCCACTACCAGCTCCGCCACCCGCAGGCCAAGCTTTGTAGCGTCGTGCGGGGCGAGGCAATCGACGTCGCCGTGGACATTCGCGTCGGCTCTCCCACCTTCGGACAGGTACAGAAAGAGCTACTTTCGGGCGACAACGGCAAGCAGGTCTACATCCCGGCCGGGTTCGCCCATGGCTTCTGCGTTCTCTCCGAGACCGCGGACTTCCTCTACAAGTGTACCGATTACTACGCCGCGGACGACAACTACGGCGTTGCCTGGAACGATCCCGAGCTCGGAATCGACTGGGACATAGAGTCACCGATCCTCTCCGACAAGGACGCCCGGCTGCCGTCTCTCAAGGACATGCCGCGCGAACACCTTCCGGTCTATGCGCCCTCATGAAAACCGCCGCCAGACCCGGGATCTTGCTTTTCGGCCATGACGGCCAGATCGGCGGGCAACTCCTGCCGCGTCTGTCTGCATTGGGAGAAGTGACCGGAGTCTCTTACCCTGAAGTCGACTTCACGGATTGCGAAGCAGTGCGCCGCCTGATTCGGGATGCCGCGCCGGACCTGATTGTCAACGCGGCAGCCTATACCGCGGTCGACCGGGCCGAATCCGAGCGCGACGCGGCCTTCGCAGTCAATGCCGGTGGACCGGCAGTCCTGGCAGCAGAAGCCGCCCGGATTGGCGCCGGCCTGGTGCATTACTCCACGGATTTCGTTTTCGACGGAAGAAAGCGCACGCCGTACGTCGAGGACGACGAACCCAGCCCGCTCGGTGTCTACGGCCTGAGCAAGCTGGAAGGGGACCGGGCGGTCATGCGGGCGGGCTGCGCCCACCTGATCTTCCGCGTCAGTTGGATCTATGGCCGCAAGGGAAGCAATTTCCTTCTGACCATGCAACGGCTCGGACGGGAACGCGAGGAAGTCAGCGTGGTGGACGACCAGGTTGGTTGCCCGACCTGGTGCGCCTCCGTGGCCGAGGCGACGACGGCGGTGCTGGCGGACGTGTTGGCGCGGGAGGATTGGCGAGCAGTGTTCAAGGAGCGATCCGGGCTCTACAACATGGTGTGTGGCGGCCAGACTTCATGGTGGGGGTTCGCCCGCGCGATCCTGCCCCCGGAAGTGAAAGTGGTTTCCATTCCGACGGAAGCCTACCCGACGCCCGCGCAACGTCCCGCCTACTCCGTGCTCGACTGCGGGAAGCTGCTGCGCGCGTTCGACATCACCATGCCCGACTGGCGCGACGCATTGGCGGCGTGCCTGGGGTCGGTTGATTGGTAATTGGTCGATTGGTTTGTTGGTGGATTGGGGGGGATGCCTGGGCTCTGACAACGTCTGTCCCCAGTCCTTTTCCACTTCGAATTGCCTCGCCAGCGGCAGCTCCCACCAATGACCAATCAGCCTAAAAAGAGCAGTTGCCCGCAGATGACGCAGATTGACGCAGATGAAGTCCCGAATCTGCGTTCATCTGCGTCATCTGCGGGCAACTTCTGCCTCATCCGGCTTCTCACCAAATGGGTGCGTCGTGTGACGTCGCCATCGTCAATGTTTGCAGACGTTTGCGTAGTAATCGGCGGTTCAACTGCCGAATACAGGATCAGCCACTCAACCTAAAAAACTCGCGGCGCCCCGAGAGGCGCCGCGAGCGGGTGTTCAGTTGAATCCGATCCTCAGATCGTCTTCGGCATTTTCGTCCAGGCGCCGTTCTTGGCGGCGGACTTGAGGCACGTCTCGATGAAGGCGATGCCCATCCAGCCGTCAACGACATTGGCGTAGCGCGAGCCGTCGTCGACAAGCTTCTTGCCGCGCTGGTATGCGCGAACGTCGTCTTCGAAGCAGCGGTGCAGACGCGCGAAGGCATCGTGGAAGGCCTCGCCGTGTCCGGGCGGAATGGTCGGCTCTTCCATGAGGGCCTTCGGCATTCTCTTCGGCAGGAAGCCGTCGCCGGGCGTGACCGAACCGCGCCAGTAGACGAGGTCGGGCTTGCCGGGCAGGAGGATGGTCAGACACTCGGGATCTTCCTGCTTCCAGACGAGGGAGCCCTTCGTACCGACGACTTCGATGCCGAGGTCGTTCTTGTGGCCGTGGCAGATCTGCGACGCGCGCACCATGCCCTTGGCGCCGTTCGCGAGCTCGCAGTAGACCGTGAAGTGGTCGTCGAGCTGACGCCCGGGGACGAATGTTTCCAACTGGGCCGAGACCCTGGTCACGTCGATACCCGTGACGTAGCGCAGCTGCATCAGGGCGTGCGTGCCGATGTCGCCGCCGCAGCAGGAGCCGCCGGCCTTCTTCGGGTCGACGCGCCAGGAGGCCTGCTGTTGGCCGGTGTCTTCCAGCTTGTCGGCCAGCCAGCCCTGGATGTAGTAGGAGTCTACCCAACGGACCTCGCCCAGCAGCCCGCTCTGCACGATGTAGCGGGAGAGGCGGCTGGTCCAGTGTCCGAGGTAGGTGTGCGCCACGCAGAAAGGAATGCCTTTCTTGCGCACCGTGCGCACGAGGTCGGCCGACTCCTTCAACGTCACCGTCAGCGGTTTCTCGCAAAAGACGGGGATGCCGGCCTTGAGCGCTTTCATGGCCGGATCGTAGTGGACGAAGTTGGGCGTGACGATCAGGATGTAGTCCAGCTTCTCGTCATCCGGCAGGTTCTTCTGGTCGGCGATCATCTCGTCGTACGATCCGTATCCCTTGATGGGGTACGGCCACTGCTTCGCCATCTTCAATGCCGTCTTCGGCTCCGGGAACAGTGCTCCCGCCACGACGCGACGCGTTCCGTCGAGGTGGATGGCTTTCTGGTGCGGATGGACGATGAACGCGGCGCCGCCGCCGCCAACCAGACCGACTCTGAGGGGTTTCTTGGGCATGTCTTCCTCCCTGCTTGATGTTAGTGGACATAGTTCCGCGCCGGTCGTTCGCGGAACAATCCTGAAACCAAGATGTATCCGATCCGAGGCCGGAGTAAAGCAGAAACCCGCGTGCACAACAAGGGCGTTTTTTGCAGCCCTTGTGACTTCCGCGGGAATTTCGACTGCCGATCCGGCGCGGTCTGCTTGACACGGGGCGACCTGGAGTCGGCCGTCCGCGGCCCGCGGGGAACGGCGGAGACCGCCGTCTCCATGCTTCCGAGACAATTCGAGCGGAAGACGTAGAACCGTTCTCCAGGACGGTTCAGCGGAGCCCGGGCGGGGTGGTGGATCCCACGTGGTTTGGAACCGTCCTGCCTCCTTCGCCAGGCTACGGCGGGCCAAGGGAGAACGGTTCTACGGGACACCGCGACGAGTCAACTTTCGCCCGTTGTCGAGAAATCTCTGGCGTTCCGTTCACCGTTTGCCTATAAAACGCAACACGCTGGGTGGCGTGCCTTCCTTCCGCACGCAAGGAGGAAGACGCCGACCCTTATTGTCGATTTCTATTCGCAGTGAAAGGGACAGTCATGAGCACAAGCAAGGCCAAAGCCGCATTCCCGAAGATCAAGAAGATCAAGTACGAAGGAGCGGATTCGAAGAACCCGCTCGCTTTCAAACACTACGACGCGGACGAGCTTGTCGACGGCAAACCGATGAAGGACCACCTCCGCTTCGGCGTGGCTTACTGGCACACCATGCGGGGTACGGGCGCCGATCCCTTCGGTGTCGGCACGGCCATCCGTCCGTGGGACGACGGCAGCGAATCGCTCGACAACGCCAAGCGCCGTGTGCGGGCTGCGTTCGAGTTCTTCGAGAAACTGGGGACGCCCTACTACTGCTTCCACGACCGCGACGTAGCTCCCGAAGGCAATACGCTCAAGCAGACCAACAAGAACCTGGATGCCGTGGTCAAGGTCCTGAAGGAAGAGCAGCAGCGCACGGGGGTGAAGCTGCTGTGGGGCACGGCCAACCTGTTTTCCAATCCGCGTTTCGCCCATGGCGCGGCCACGAGCTGCAACGCCGACGTGTTTGCCTACGCCTGCGCGCAGGTGAAGAAGGCCATGGAAGTCACCAAGGAACTGGGTGGCGAAGGCTACGTCTTCTGGGGCGGGCGCGAAGGTTACACCACGCTGCTCAACACCAACATGAAGCGCGAGCTCGACCATCTTGCCCGGTTCCTGCACATGGCGGTTGACTACAAGCAGAAGATCAAGTTCGACGGACAGTTCTACATCGAGCCCAAGCCGAAGGAGCCGACCAAGCACCAGTACGACTCCGACGCCGCGGCCTGCCTGAATTTCCTGCGCCAGTACCGGTTGATGAAGCACCTGAAGCTGAATATCGAAACCAACCACGCCACGCTGGCCGGACACACCATGCTGCACGACCTGACGGTTGCCGCCGACGCCGGCGCACTGGGGTCGATCGATGCCAACACCGGCGATCCGATGCTCGGCTGGGATACCGACCAGTTCCCGACCGACGTCTACCTGACAACGCGGATCATGCTCGTCGTGCTGGGCATGGGCGGTTTCACGACCGGCGGCCTGAACTTCGACGCCAAGGTGCGCCGCGAAAGCTTCGAGCCCGTGGATCTCTTCCACGCCCACATCGGCGGTATGGATGCTTTTGCCAAGGGACTCAAAGTTGCCAGCGCGATTCGCAAGGACGGCCGCCTGGCGGACTTCGTCAAGCAGCGCTACGCCTCGTGGGACAGCGGCATAGGCAAAGAGATCGAGAAGAAGAAGGTCGACTTCAAGAAACTCGAAGCCTACATGCTCAAGAAGGGCAAGCCGGCCGCGAACACCAGTGGTCGCCAGGAAATGCTCGAGAACCTGATCAACGAGTTCGTGCTGTAGAGATCGGACAGCTGTGATTGCGAATACGCCCTCCGCGGCCCTGCGTCGCGGGGGGCATATCATGCCGGCAATCAGCCGTTGTTCGAAAACAGGGGTTGAAATCCGCGCCAAAGAGGGGTACAAGCGTTTGAGATCGATGATGCATCTATGCAACGTCCCGAGGCTGGTGTTGCGTGCTGCCGGTACAGGAAGGAGCAGAGAATGAAAGTACTCATCTGTGGCAAGTGCGGTCACATCGAATTCGGCGAAGCGCCCCAGCACTGCCTGGTGTGCTATTCCGTCGCCGATCAGTTCACGGATAACGCCGCTGCCATCAAGCGTCCGGAAGATCCCGGTGAGCTCACCGAGGGCGACAGAAAACACATTCCCGTGCTGACAGTGGAAAACGGCGCCGTCACGGCAACCGTCGGCGAGATCGAACACGTGATGCAGGAAGCCCACTTCATTCGTTATCTCGACTACTACCTCGACCACAAGTTTGTTTCACGCGTCTGGCTTTCGCCCGAAACGTGTCGTCCGATGGCAACGATCCAACTGGCCGCGGAGAGCGGCACGGTACAGGTCATCGAAAACTGCAATGTCCACGGCAACTGGCTGGCGGAAACGACGCTGTAGGTCGGCGACTTGTCAGGGATTCCCCATCCCAGCGGATAAACCACGCATTCGTTGGCGCAGGATTGGGCGGCGGCCCGAGAACGACGCGCACCCCGTCGGTGTAGTAGAAATGGAGCGCGGCTTCGAGGTGTGCCGGTTCCGTCCTGACCGGATCCAGCGCGGGGACTTCCAGGAAGAACACGCTTCCCGCAGGCGCCGTTCCGAGCTGCTGCTCGATCAACGGAATTGCTTTCTCGACGAAACCGTCCAGCCCGGCGGGATCGGCCCAGCGGCTTTTCTGCTGGTTTTTCCGTACCAGAGTGACGTACCCACCGCAGCTCAGGAGTATCGAGGCGATCGCCGCGCCGATGGCAGGGCCACGCAGCCAGGATCCATCCGCCCGGCGGCAGGCCGAGTCGACCGCGAATCCAAAGGCGAGGCATGCTCCCAGGCTCGCCGCATACAGGTACCGCGCTTGAGGAATCCATCCCATCGGCCTGAACAGGAAAGGCAGAAGCATGGCCAGGAACCACGTCGCCGCAACAAGGCAGAGGCTCCACTCGCGACGGATCGCTCCGCTTGCGCGCCAAACCGTGATTGCGAACACTGTAACCAGTGAGAGTGCAATCGCCCCGCGAGCCACGGTCGCCGGAACGGGAACCCAGGACAGCAACTCCCGCCGGGGTACTACCAACGCCTGGGCCGTCTCCCGACAGAAGGCGACCAGGTTCTGCGGCAAATGCCAGCCGACCTGGAAGTACCCCGCGGTCTGCGAGGGATTCATTTTGATGAGGTTTATGCCTATGATGGCGACGCCGGCAGCCGCGAACGCACAAAGCCAGCGCCAGTCCCGCCACGTTTGCCCGCGAAGCGGCGACGCCGTAAACTGCTCGGCGACGCACACCGCCGGCAGGACGATGGCCTCTTCGCTGCACCAGAAGGCAACCCACCACGCGGCGATCCCGAACGCGAGGCACCACCAGTTGCCATTCTCGCGAAACCGCAGGTACCCGCCAAACGCAACCAGGGAGAACGTAAGCGACAGGGCTCTACCGAGCTCGGCGATCCAGCCGACGCACTGAAAGTGTACCGACAACACAAGGAATGCCGCACACCCGATCAGGCGGGCAGTCCCCGACTGCAGCATGCGCCTGAAAACAAGAAACGCGAGCAGAACATTGCCGACGTGGACCAGGCCCATCAACAGGTACGCCGGAAAGGGCCACCATCCGAACAGCCGCTTGACCGTCCCGAGCAGGGCATAGGTCACCGGGTGGATGCGCCCCGCCTTGTCCGGGGTGAACAGAGACGGCAGGCGCCCCAGGGCGGCATCGCCTTTGGCCAGCATGTGCACGTCGTCGTTGTTGAAGTAAAACCCGCGCACGGTCCAGATGTGAAGCGCAAGAAAGGAGACGCACAGAACACACAGGACCGCAAAGGGCAGGCTGCGCACTTGCGCCTGCCGGGGCGACTTGACGTTTGCGCACGAACTTACCAAACCGTACCCCCTATCCACTCGGTTCACTGCCGGCGCGCATGGCTTCAACCCTGTTGCGGATGCGACGCAGTTCGCGCAGCGTGCGGGGAATGTCATGCAGGCCAACTTTGGACTCACCGTCCGTGCGCGGAAAATGTGCGACGCCTACCTGGGCGATTCGCATTCCGAGGCATGCCGCCTTTGCCAGGATTTCGGTGTTCACGAAGTAGTGCGTGGACTCAATTTCAATCTCCCTGAACACTTCCCGGCGAAAGAGCTTAAAGGCGCAGTCGATATCCCGCACGTTGAGCCCGAACCGGGCCCTGACGATCGTGTTGAATCCCCACGAGAGGAACTTGCGCATCACGGTGTCACGGCGGTGTTTCCTGTACCCGATCACGATGTCATGGTCGTCGATCTGTTCCAGCAATTCCCTCAGGTTCAGAATGTCGAATTGTCGATCGGAATCGCTGAAGAAGAGCAGATCGTGCCGGGCAATGCGGAAGCCCTCCGCAATCGCGCATGCGTAACCTCTGTTTTTCGCAAAGTACACGCCGCGCACTTCGTCCTGGAAACGCTCTGCCAGCTCAGCAACGCGCCGGGACGTGGAGTCCGTACTCCCATCGTCTACAACGATGACCTCGAATTTTCTCAGGAGCTCCCGCAGGAAAGCCAGGGCCACGATGACGCAGGGCTCAATGTTGTCTTCCTCGTTGTGAGCAGGGAACACGACGGAGACGGCCTTGTCGTATTTCTTCATTGGCGCTCAACACCCCGTGCCTGTCGCCGCGCGACGGACGCAACATACGCCGACGCACCGCTACTCCCGTCAGCATGAGCGCCCGCGAAACCCGAGTCCCGAAGAGGATTGCACAACGGCCATACCGATGCAATGATCTTCGGGAAGTGGCGAAGGGGGCTGCGCCACCTTGAAGAAACAAAACACAAAACAACAGCAATGAGTGGCCAGAGTGACAACTCCAAATCAGGACCGGACCTCGAAAGATGTGTCTGTCGCATCCGGTGTTGTTCGACCCTGACCACACTCGTCGGCCGAGACGGCAAGGCGAGCAACGTCACAGCCCGGACGAAGCGGACGACACGATGCCAACCACCGAGAAGACGGGCTCGCCGAAGGCGAGCAACATCACAGCCCGGCGAGGATCGCCGGGTGCAACGTTCGCACCATCCGAAGCCCCCGCTCCCTGAAGGGGAGCCATATCTGAACGCGGCGGGAGGGGGGTTGCTCCCCTTCAGGGAGCCTGGGCGGTTGGGTGTCTGACCGGTCCCCAGGGTTTCACCCTGGGCTGTGACGTGCGTCCCCGTTGGGGACGTTGGGCTGTGACGTGCGTCCCCGTTGGGGACGTTGGGCTGTGACGTGCGTCCCCGTTGGGGACGTTGGGCTGTGAGGTGCGTCCCCGTTGGGGACGTTGGGCTGTGAGGTGCGTCCCCCGTTGGGGACGGGCGGTCCATCGCAACGGGAAGAAGGTGTCAAATGGAAATCGGGACGTGAGAGACGCCGGGAACTGCGACAATGTCTTTGGCCCCCGCGGACGCGTGGAGAGGATCTCGCCGGTTCGGCAGCAGTCTTTTCCCGACGAGTGGTACAGCCTCGCAAGCGAGAATCACTTCTGGTTTGAATGGCGGTTTGCCGCAATCCGGGCGCAGTTGAGCGCTGTCGGCGTGGATGTCAGCCAACCTGCCCGCGCCTTCGAAATCGGATGCGGGTCCGGCACGCTCACACGGCAATTCGAGCGCGATACGGCCTGGACCGTCGACGGCACGGATCTGAATCTCGGTGCGCTGTGCCGTCATCAAGGTGGGCGGGGCCGTGTCCTGTACTACGACATCACGGAGCGTCGCCAGGATTTTCTCGAGGAGTACGACTACTTACTGCTCTTTGACGTCCTTGAACACATCGAGGATACAGAGCCTTTTCTGCGAGCGGCGTTCCTGCACCTGCGGCCTTCGGGCATGGCCTTCATTGGTGCGCCGGCGCTCCAGTCGCTGTTCTCCCCGTACGACATTGCCGCCGGCCACGTTCGACGCTACAACAAATCCTCGCTGCGGGGCGAGCTCGAGGGCTTTGAGGTCGAAGTCGTCGACACGCGCTACTGGGGCATGGGTCTGACGCCTCTCCTGTTGCTGCGCAAAGTGATGCTGGCCGTTTACAATCGAGAGTCCGACGTGATCCGCAGAGGCTTCAGGCCTCCGGGACAGTGGTTCAACCGGCTGATGAGCGGTCTCATGAAAGTGGAGCATAGGCTTGTCGATTCACCGCCCTTCGGTTCTTCCGTGATGCTGGCAGCCAGGAAACGGGCGCGATGACGCGCCTTTTTTTGTTTGCATGCGGCGGCGGCACTGGTAGACTCGATCCAACAATTCTTAAATTGGATAGTACGGATGAGTAAAGGTCTGTCCGAAAGGAGGGGACATGAAGCGTTGCGTTGAATGGTCTGTGATGTTGGCTGTCTTGTGCGTGGCCTGTTGTGCCGTGGCCCAGGACAAGGCGCCTCCTAAAGCCGATGCCAAGGAGGCAGAGGCCCCCGCTGCCGAGGAGAGCAGCCCCAGTCTGGGTATGACACAAGGCAAGTTCGCTGTTCTCATTATTCATGAGACGAAGGCCGAACGTTTTTTCGAGGGTCCCATCACGGGCGCCACGGCCTCCAAGAAGCTGGCGTCCCTGGGGTTGGCTCCGGAAGACGGCTGGCATACGGACGCAGACCTGACGCGGGCCGATCTCGAGTCGGCCTACGCGCGTCTGAAGACCTCCATGGGCGCCGACAAAGAGGAAGCCGCGGCGGAAGGGGATGACGTCGCCAACGCCGGCGGCGGAGTCAGCGGCATGACGGTGGCCGAGTTGATCGACGAGATTGTGGCGGCAATGAAGAAGGTCTTTGAGCGCGTTTCGTCCGAACGAATGCCGGCCAGCCCCACGGGATGGAGTTGGAAGTAACACGAAGCGCTTACTCGTTGACACGGAGGAAGGAATTCCCATGAAGGTTATCATGCCATTTCACTATCGTTGGGCCGGCCGGTTTGTGTCTGTTCTGCTCGCGGTCGGACTGTGTTTGCCGCTGCATGCCCAGGAAGAAGAACCGGTGCCGGACGACGACAGCCCCATCGGCAGCCTCGGAGGCCTGGTCGCTCGACTTGGCGTCGACGCCAGCGCGAGCTATCATTCGAATCCCTACTATCGTTCCGAGCGGATGGAGACGGACGGTATTGTGTACCACATCAACCCGCGGCTGGGACTCGAACTGCCCATCAACGAGTTCTTCTTCGTGGGGGCGGAGGGACACCTGGATTTTGCGGCCGTGGACCTCAGCAAGAGCACGCACGATGAGGATCGCGAAGTCCTGCATCCGTATGTCAGCGGCAAGATTCGTTACAATCTGTCCGAGCATACGTCGCTGGCCGTGTCCGACAGTTTCCAGCAAGCAAACGTGGAGGACACCATCGGCGGTCCGAAGTACCGGCTGAACATCGCCGAGGCCAGGGCCATTCACGAACTGTCCGACCGTGTGCGCGCCCACCTCTCGTACCAGCATGGCATCCTCAGCGAGGATTCCGGCTCTCAGCTGTTCGACTACGCACGTCAGCAGGGCGGGGTCGGTTTGGAATGCGTACTCACCCAGACTGACGCCGGACGCGACGTGCTGCTGATCCTCGAGGCCGTTGGCGGCGAAAAGGAGTTCGACGAAGGCAGTTTTCTCGGGGCGGCATCGCGGGAGAACCCGAAGACGCATACCTACTACCAGGGACATGCCATCGTCAGCTGCCCGCTTTCGTCGGCGCTGACGGCACGCGGGCGGGCCGGTTGGATACAGCGCGAATACGACGTTACGCTTCCCGGCGTGGACGACACCAGCGGCAACCTTTCGGCGGCCGCCAGTTTGAGCCTCCGTCCCGGAGGATCCCTGGCCTTCACGCTGGCCGGGTCCTACGAAGTCACCGACACACTCGTGTTCAACGACGAGCCGGGATTCCGCGAGGTCTTCGACCCCGTCGATCCGCTGCTCAACAATCTCAACATCAACTACCGCGAAGTGGAACTGTGGCGGATAGGCCTGGTCTCCGCAAAGGATCTCGGCGAACGGGCGTCGGCCGGATTGGCCTGCATCTACGAACGCATCGAAGGCGCCATGGATGACGATCTGACTCCAGTGTCGGGCCAGTCCGGCGCGGGCATTCGCGATCTCAGCGAAGACCGGTTGACGATCGGCGCCCGACTCGACTACCGGCTTACGGAGAAGGTCAGCGTGGGCGTCAACTATGAACACGGCCTGGCGGAAGATGATCTGGTAGAGCTGTACCAATACGACACCGTGGCCCTGATCGCCAATATCGACATCTTCTAGAACGGGTTCGCTCTTGACGTTTCAGCGATTCAGCCTCGGAAACGCGGTGGGCGCCGTTGTCTGCCGCGGGTGTACTATTCTCTGCCTCCTGGCCGCCGCGCAATCCGCGGCGGCCGAGCTCTACCGCGTGGGCAAGGACGATGTGCTCGCCGTGACCGTGGGCGGCGAAGACACACTGTCTGGAGAGTTCAAGGTCAGCGACGAGGGGTCGATCGTCTACCCCCTGCTCGGGGCACTTGACGTCGGCAGTTTGACCGTGTCCGAGATCGCCAAGCTGATTCGCGACCGCCTCGGCGCCGACTATATCGTGTCTCCTCAGGTGGCCGTATACGTCAAGGAATACAACAGCAAGAAGGTCGCCGTCCTGGGGGACATTGACGCGCCCGGTTTCTTCACGCTCAAGAAGGACAGTTCGCTTCTGGCCGTTCTGTCCGAAGCCGGCGTACCCCTGACGAGCGGCGACACCACGATCATGATCACCCACGCCGATTCCACCCCCACCAACGGTCCGGCCGAGCCGCGGCTGCCGACGATTGTCAACATGGAGAAGCTGCTCAATCCCTGGCAAGGGCAAACCGTGGTGACCGCGCGTGACGGCGACCGGATTTTCGTACGGGGCGGTGGACGCGGCAAGGTAATCGTGTCCGGGAAGGTGAGAAAGGCCGGGGTCGTGCCTTTCAGCGAAGGACTGACCGTGCTTGAGGCCATCAACAAGGCCGGCGGGCTGGCCGAGTTTGCCAATCCCAAAGCCATTCGCGTCGTGCGCGAGACGGCAACCGGTTCCGAGGTCAGGGATGTCGACCTCTCAGCCGTGATGCAGGGAGACCGTTCCCGGGACATCGCGCTCGACGACGGCGATATCATAATCGTGCCGCGCAGGTGGTTCTGATAGAATGCAAGAAAGAGACGAACTGATCGGATTTGGGGAGTACCTGAGCATCCTCCGGCACAGCCTGCCCGCTATAGTCGCGTTCGGCGTTGCCGGATGCCTGGCCGCGCACATCGTGACCTCCTTGAAGACGCCGGTATACGAGTCGTCGATGGAGCTGGTCGTCGAGCGACCGCAGGCCGGTGCGGTCATCGGCGCCGAGATGACGCCTTTCAAGTCGTGGGACGACACGTTCCTCCATACCCAGATCAGGGTGCTGCAAAGCGACCTGCTTCTGGGGCAGGCAGTCGACCTGGTGTTGGCGGAAGCGGGCGCCACCGGTGTGGTGCGGACCGCCGTGGCGCGAACCGAGCCCGACCGGAACAGATCGTTTTCCGGGCGCCTTCGCCTGCTGCTCCGGAAGCGCCAACGCCGCCACGTGGAGCTCGACCAGTACCTCGCGGCCCGAACCCGTCCGCAACTGGTGTCGGAGCTGTCAAGGAACCTGAACGTCTCTTCCGTGTCGCGAACGCGCGTACTCTCCATCATCGTGCGCAGCCCTTCCCCTGCGTTTGCCGCCGCGGCGGCCAATGCCGTCGGGGCGGCCTACGACAAGCACGTCTCCGGCACCTCGGCTTCCTCCGCGGAAAGGGCGTTCAAGCTCCTGCAGGAACAGGCGCAGGAAGCCCGCGAGAGCATCAAGAAGGCTGCACAGCAGGTGCTGGAGTTCAAGAAGCAGTCCGAGGTCGACGTGTTGACTTCTAATGAGAGCTCGATGGAATCGCTGGACGAAGAGAAGAAGAGCCTCATCAAGGAACGACTGGCCGGCGCCGATAGCCAGATTGCCAAACTGAAAGAGGAGCTGGCCCGAAACGAAGCCGAAATCGAAGCTCTTTCTTCCCGTTACCTGCCCAAACACCCCGACATGCAGGCGTTGCATCGCAAGCGCGACCAGCTCAGTAAACAGATCGCGGCGCTCACCGATCATACCTGGCTGCAGTGGCAGCAGGACCACCTCAAAGAACGCACGGCGGTGGAATACTCCATGCTCGAACAGGACCTGGAAGCGAGTCGACGACTACACGAACTGGTTGTCGGAAAGATGAAGGAGATCGATTTCTCCCGGGATGCACCCGGCCTGACGGTGCACGTCCTCAAACGGGCCGAAGGCAGATCGGATCCGGCCTATCCGAGACCCACCGTGAATCTCGTTCTCGGAACGGCGAGCGGTCTGCTGGTGGGACTTGTGCTCGCGTTCGTTCGCGCCTTCTCACGCGCCAGCCTGGTGTCGCTTGCGGTTGAGGAGGGTCTGCTCCCGGCGCCGCTCGTCGGCCGCCTGCCCCACATTGCCGATGCCAAGGCGTTGCGGGCGCTGCTGACCCAGGAAGACGTGTCCAGCCCGGCGGCAGAGGCCGTGCGCGTGCTGCGTACGTCGCTGCAGGCCAAGCTCAAAGGCGAAAGCAACACCATCTTGATTACGAGTCCCGATCGCGGGGACGGCAAGTCCACCGTGTCCGCCGCTCTGGCACAGAGTTTCGCCAAGCTCGGGCGAAAGACGCTGCTGGTCGACGTCGACCTGCGCCGGGGTGAGCTGCACAAAGTACTCGATCTTGCCCATGGCACCGGCCTGGCGGAATTGCTGAATGGGGACGAGTCCGTGACTCCCACCACGATCAACGAGAATCTCGCGTTCCTGCCGCGGGGCAGGGCGACCGACAACCCCTCCGAGCTACTCGGCGGCGAGTCGATGGCAGCGTTCGCAAGCGATGTTCAATCGCGGTACGACGTGGTTGTCCTCGATTCGCCGCCGCTGCTGCCGGTCACCGACGCCTCACTGCTGGCACGGTTTGCACAGATTAGAGTGATGGTTGTCCGCAGTCTCAAGACGCATGTCGAGGCTTGCCGCCTATCCGGCACAATGCTGCACAACCTCGGCTACGACATCGACGGCGTCATCCTGAACGGCATCCGCGCCAACGAGGCCAGCTACAGCGGCTACTATCACCGCTACTACTATCGCGGATACGACGGCGGGCGGGAGAAGAGGTGAGAGGACTATTCGGAAGGGGGTGACGTTTCGAGCCATTGGTATGACCTCGTCAAGCAACAAGCGTACGCTCTTTGCCGCCGGAAACGGCACGTTGCTGTTTGCCGCCCTGGGCTTCGGGCTGGTCTTCGCCGCGTCCACACACTTCTTGACCGTCCCGATCGTGGCAGTCGGCCTGGTCGGACTGGTCACGGTTGCCGTCTGTCTCCACAATACCTTCGTCGCCGCCGTGCTGCTGCTGGCAGCCATGCTGTTCTCGCCCGAGTTTGAGCTGGCGGGCGGAGCACGCGTCCGGGCGGAAGACCTCATCATTCCCTGTCTCGTCATCGCCCTTGCCGCCAGGTTCTGCATACACCGTTTTCGGCTGAGCATACGCTTTTCCCCGCTGGACGCCCCCGTCCTGTTCGTTGTCGCCGTAAACGTAGTCGCCAGCATCCGTGGTGCTCTGTCAGGGCACGTGGATCCGTTCTCCTCGGTCTTGTGGAATGCCAAAGTCATCGAGCTCTTTCTCATCTACTGGATTGCGTTCAACTACATTCGCAATCCGCGCCAGGTGAGGCTGCTTGTGTATCTCCTGATTCTCGTCTTGGTCGCCGTGTGCGCATATACCTACTTCCAGATACCCGGAACCGAAGTCCACACGATTCACAGGCTGACCGCACCGTTCGAGGGAACCCCTGAACCGACAACCCTGGGCGGTTACCTGACTCTGCTCCTGGCGATCGTGATGGCCATGGCCATCTACGAACCGGCTCCCAGGCGACGCCTCCTGCTCTGGGCCCTCTGCGTGGCCGTCCTCGTCCCGATTCTGTTCACGCTTTCCCGCACCACGTATGTAGCCTGTGCCGTCATGGTCTTCCTGCTGGCCTTCGTAACCCGGCACAGGGGCCTGCTCGTGGGCTCGACCCTGGCCCTGCTGGCGTCGCCCTTCCTGCTGCCCGACAAGGTGGTCGGACGCGTCATGATGACTTTCGACGCCGCTCGCCGCTACGGCCTCGACTCGGCCGCGGCGGAGCGCATCGACGTGTGGCGCAAAGCCGGCTACGCCCTGCGGGAGAGCACCTTTCTGGGTTTCGGCCTGCCCCAGACGATCCTCGACAGCCAATTCGCACGCACAATCATCGAGAGTGGCATCCTGGGGCTGCTCGGCTGGCTCTCCGTTCTGCTGGTCTGCGCGCTGATGGCCATCCGCCTGCACCGGCGCGCCGACGATCCACTGCACAAAGCCCTCGCTGCCGGGTACTTCGTGGGCGTCATTGCCATTACCATTCATGCCCTGGCCGCGATTACGTTCTATATCGTGCGCATCATGGAGCCATTCTGGTTTCTGACCGGTGTCGTCGCGTCGCTGGATGCACACTACCTGGCCAAGCGGAAGGAGGCGGAGCCATGTGCGGCATCTGCGGTATCGTCAACGGCGGGTCCCTAGAGGTCGACTCGCGCCCCCTTCAACGCATGGCCGACACCATGCGTCACCGCGGTCCCGACGACAGTGGCGTCGAGACGTTCGGTCGCGCCGGATTCGGCTTCCGCCGCCTCAGCATCATCGACCTCGAAGGCTCACACCAACCGCTTGCCAACGAGGACAAGAGCGTCCGGCTCGTCTGCAACGGCGAAATCTACAACTACCTCGACCTGCGCGATCAGCTCGAACAGCGCGGCCACCGGTTCTCGACCCGGGGCGACGCGGAAGTGGTCGTACATGCCTACGAGGAATGGGGCGATGACTGCGTCAGCCATCTGCGCGGCATGTTTGCCCTGGCGGTCTGGGACAAACGGCGAGAGCGTCTTCTGCTCGCGCGCGACCGGCTGGGCATCAAGCCCCTCTACTACGGCAGCCGCGACGGATGCCTGGTGTTCGGCTCTGAACTGAGAACAGTCATGGCGTCGGAGATGGTCTCTCGCGACATGGACCGGCACGCGCTCGACCTCTATCTCGCCCTCATGGTCGTCCCCGAACCGCGCACAATCTATGCCGATGTGCGCAAGCTCCCGCCGGGAACGATCCTGACGTGGTCGGCAGGCAACACCCGCACCGAACGCTACTGGCATCCACCGCGCCCGTCCGCCCCCGTGGACGTCGACGAAGCGGCGCAGCGCTTGCGCGAGCACCTGAACGAATCGGTGCGGCTCCACCTCCAGAGCGACGTCCCCCTCGGCTTCTTCCTCAGCGGCGGGCTCGATTCAAGCACGCTGGTCGCCCTGGCCGCCGAGCTCGGGCACACGCCGCGCACGTTCTCGGTCGGTTTCGAAACGCAGTCCCACAACGAGCTTGTCTACGCCCGCCAAATCGCCGACCGTTATGGTTGCGACCACAACGAGCTCGAGGTCCGGGCCGACGCGGCGGCCGTGCTGCCGGCGATCGTCGCCCACTTCGGCGAGCCGTTCGCCGACTCGTCGGCTATCCCCACCTACTACATCTGCCGCGCCGCCGCGGACCACGCGACCGTGGTCGTCGGCGGCGACGGCGGCGACGAGCTCTTCATCGGCTATGAATGGACGCGCCGCCACCGCCTGATCCAACGCTGGCAGCGGCTTCCGCGCGCAACGCGCCGGGCAGCGGCCGGCCTGACGGCCACGGCGCGCGAACGTGCCGGCGTCGCCGGCGGAGTCGCGCGTTTCCTGTCGGACGGCGCGTCCACGGCGCTTGAGGGCTACCGCCGACGCATCAGCTGCATGACCCTTCCCATGCGGGAGGCGCTGTACACTCCGCGCATGCACGCAGACGTCGGCGAGGATGCGACCGACGAACTGCTCGCGCCGTTCTTTGCCGAGCAGGAAGACGCCGTAACCGCCATGAATCGAGCCGATCTGGGCGTCTACCTGCCGGCCGACGACTTGTGCAAAGTCGACCGCATGACAATGATGCACAGTCTCGAAGGCCGCGTGCCGCTCCTCGACCACAAAGTTGCTGAATTCGCGCTGGGGTTGCCGACGGAGACGAAGCTGCACGGAACGACGTCCAAGTACATTCTCAAACGTGCCGTAGCCGACCTGTTGCCACCCGCGTTACTGAAGCAGCGCAAGCAGGGCTTCGCCGTCCCCGTCGCCAAGTGGATGCGGGACGAGCTGCACAACGACGCGCGCCGCATCCTGCTCTCACAACGGGCCGCGGACCGCGGACTGTTTCGCGAGGAAGTCGTATGCCGATGGCTCGACGACCACCGCGCCGGCAAGTCCAATCACGGCCACCGCCTCTGGACCCTGATGGTGCTGGAAATCTGGTTCCGGCTGAATGCAGACGGCACGGGACGGATGGAACCCCCCGGAACACTGGCGGATCTGGGAAGCTGAAGTTAAGCTCATAAAGCCTTGCCTCTCGGAATCATGAGTGACACTCATTCGCTATCGTCACAGCCTGGCATACATCCGCCGGCAATTCCG
>CAZKRK010000131.1:0-17917 GCA_964555035.1 uncultured Victivallales bacterium
GGGGAGAGGTCGGGCACGCGAAGCGGGACCGGGTGAGGGGCGGACCGGTGGTGTCCTCGGGACAACGTTCTGTTCGCTAAAGCTCATGGCGAAACCCACACTCATGCACCGCGTCCCGCATCGCGTACACGTTCTCCACGGGGATGTTCTGGTGCAGATCGTGGCTGGACGCAACGATGTACCCGCCTCCCCGGGCCAAACGGTCGATGTGTTCACGCACATCGGCAGCCACATCCTCCGGCGCCCCTCTCGGAAGCACACCGTCGATGTCTATGTTCCCACATAACGTGATGCGGTCCCCGTACACGTCCTTCAGGTCGTAGATGCTCTGCGACTCCGCCGAGGCATCGATGGGGTTCAGTATGTCGGCACCCATCTCGAGGAACCGCGGCACCCACGCAGACACGTCGCCGTCTACGTGGAAAAGGACGCTCGCGCCGCCGTCACCGGCACACTTCGCCAACTCAGCCATGTACGGAAACTCGAACTGCTCGAGCTGCTCGGGCGAGATCAGCGACCCCGTGCTCGTGATGAGCCCTGACGCAATCTTGACCGCATCTACGGGATACTCCAGGAACATCTCAAGCTCGCGCATCGCGTACTCGTGAACGCGCTTCTGGAAGTCCAGGATGAAGGCGGGATCCAGAAGGGTCTGCAAACAGAAGTCCTGGTAGCCGATCGCCGTGGGGATGGTGAATCCGGCATTCTGGGCTCCGCAGACGAGGCCGAATCCGGTGCCGTCAATGGCCGCACACAACGCATCAAGACGACGCCGCGGGCGGTCCATATCCGGGAACACGAGATCCGACAGGGCGTCTCGCGTCTTCATCGTCCCGTCGATGTAGTGGACACGCCCGTCGGTATCCGTGGTTTCTTTCCGGCCCAGATGCCACACGTGCGAGAAATAGACCATGTCGTTGCCCATGGCCCGACTCCACGCCACGACCTCATCGATGGGCAGCTCGAACGAATGCAACGAACGATCGCATCGCTTCCCGAGCATCTGTTCGACGATCAGGATATCCGCTTCGAGCTCGAAGAGCGGGACATCCGGCCGCTCGCGGTGAGCCACCGCGTCGAGGAAACGCTGTCTGTCGGGTTCGCGCATGGGCTTCCGCATATGTCGCCCCTCCGGGGCTCACCACTATCTCTCTCAAACTCCCCTGGGGTTCCGTCCCGAGCCGCTACGCGTTCGGGACTCCACCCCAGGCTCCATTATGCCGGCCCTCCGGGCCTTCGCAACCAGCCTGGCCCACCGACACACCAGCCACCCCAGGCTCACGTCGCCGCGTTGGCGCCGTTGGAGGCCCGGAGGGCCGCCATAGTAAAGCCGGGGGTGGAGCGGAGCGGAACCCCCGGTTCCGTGCGCCCTCGGACTCCCAGCCCCGGAGGGGCGGCATAGGCACACGGACGCGGCCCAACGCACCGGCGAGCCGAACGCCCGCCGACACGGGTCACCGGCTGAAAGCCGGCGCTACGCCTTTCCCAACCACCGCACCAACCCGGCCGTCTCAAGGTCAGCCCGGATCTTCTCGGACACGCCGCCGGGAAGCGGTTGCTGCGGGAGGCGCACGCCGCCGCAGTCAATACCGACCATCTTCATCACGGCTTTGAGGGAGGTGTGCAGAGGCGCGTGGCGGTTCATGATCTTGACGAACTGCACCGACAGGTATTGGAATCGACGCGCCTCCTCAAGGTCGCCGGCGTCGAATGCCTCCAGGATGCGAAGATACACCGGCGCGATCGCGTTGAACGTGCTGCCAATCGCCCCCCTTGCTCCCACCGCCAGGGCACTGAGCATCATCTCGTCACAACCCCAGAGAATGTCGTACTTGCCGTCGCAACAGTTCAGGCAGGCCTGGTAATCGAACACCTTGAGATCACTGAACTTGATCCCGACGAGACTGGGAATGCGATCAGGGCTCCGCTCGAGGAACTCCACCATGTCAATCGGCACGCCGGTGAATGACGGGATGTGATAGTAGTAGAACGGCAGCTCGGGCGCACCGCTCGCGACTTCCGCCATGGTCAGCACGAGCGACTCGGCATCGCCCGGCTTGAAGTAAGACGGCGAATTCGAAGAAATCATGTCCGCGCCGATCGCCTGCGCATGCGCCGCCAGCGCCTTCGACATCGCCACGCTGTTGTGGCCGACCTGAATAACGATCGGCAACCGTCCGCCGCACGCTTGAACGAACGCCTCGGCAACCGCTTTGCGCTCGTCGCACCTCAGCGATGGACCCTCCCCCGTGCTGCCGCACACATAAATCCCGGACATACCGGCGGAAACCAGGTAGTCGACCATGCCGGGCACGGCCTCCAGCTTGATGCTGCCGTCGTCATGCATCGGCGTGTAGGCCGCCGCAACCAAACCTGTCAAACGCGTCATCTTCATTCTCCTCGTAGAACCGTTTTCCCTTGGCCCGCCGTAGCTTGGCGAAGGAGGCAGGACGGTTCCAAACCCGCTCTGAACCGTCCTGCCTCCTTCGCCAAGCTACGGCGGGCCAAGGAAGAACGGCTCTACGTTTCTCACTTCACAAAATCGCTCAACCGTACTCTCTGAAACGTCATGTGCGCCCGGCTGCCTTCGTACAGAATGCCGACGGTCTCCCCATCTACCCGCGTCAGGCACGAATAGCCCGCGCTGATCCCCTCGTCCAGCAGGAGATGCATCGCTTCCGGCCACGTGCGCCCCTCGTCCAAACTCACCTTGATGGTCGTTCGCCGTCGCGGCGCACGGCTGACAGCGGGGTTCGAGAACAATAGCAGGTCCCTGCCAAGCACATTCTCATTCGCCGGGATTCTCAGGAGGCTCGCCATGCACACCGGCTCGGGCAGCGCCTTGCGCGAGGTGATGTGCGCCGTCCAGGTCGCGCCCATGTCCCGCGACGTGTACACCGACCGCGCCCCGCCGCGATTGTCGCGCATGTTGAGCATCAGCGATCCGTCCCCCAGTTCCACGACGGCTGACTCGGTCGTGTTGGGCTTCGCCCCCGTGCCGATCCGCCACGTCTTACCGTGGTCGCGGCTGTAGACGATCGTCGAGTGCGGCATCCGCCTGTTGGCCGGCGTGTCCTGGTATTGCGCGGGAAACACCAGCGTGCCATCACGCATCGTGATGCCGCGCCCCGGCCCCTGAAGCAGAAAACACCACTCCGGCTTCTTGATCTGGCGCGTGATGTTGATCGGCTTCGACCACGTGACACCCTCGTCATCGCTGCGCACGAGCATGAACTGGCCTGTCTCTTCCGGCTTTGTGCCGGGACCGGACCCATGCCAGCCGCGATTTCCGTGACTCCAGACCGCCGCCACCCAGATGGTGCCGGTCGCGCGATCCACGAGCACGGCCGGGTCGCCGATGCCGTCGTAGCGCCACTTCGGATCCCTCCCCATGTCCATGATCGCCTTCATCGGTTCCCACGTTTGTCCCCCGTCCGTGCTGCGGCTCATGCCGACATCGATATCCCCCGGCAGATCGCGCCCCCCGCGACGGCGGATGTCATAGACCCCGATCAGCGTCCCCTTCGGAGTCGTAGCCAACCCGGGAATGCGGTAGACCCGCACACCATCGTCGCCGCCCCTGCGAAGAGCAATCCCCACCCGCTTGGCACCGGGCGGGGACGCCGTTTCCGGTTGGACCCGGCTACCGTCCGAAATCGCCACTTCCAGGCATCCCGCATCCACCGCGTTCAAGACATTCGCGCTCGGTTTGAGCTTGTACGCTACCCAGAACATGTTGACGCCGGGCTCCAGTTCCTGCTCGCCCTTGAACGTCATCTCCGCCGCCGGCTTTGCGGTGTCGCCGCCGAACGTCCGCGACAGGTCAAAAGCCCCGCCTGCCCCACCATAGATAATCCGCACGTTCTCAATGTCGGCCAACCGCGTGGTGCCCGCGGTCGTGATGCGAATCGCTTTCACGCTTGCCGGCTTCAAATCGCCTTCAACGTGCACCTCCACCTGCAGCACAGGATCGGCCTCGTTGCGAATCAGCACCGGCGTCTGCGCCTGCTCCGTCGTCACGCGTGTCACTTTCATCGGTCCGGGGACCTCCACTCGCATGTCGTCAATCAGGATGCCCGAGCGTTCCGGCGATGTGCAGGTGAAACGCAGCCGCGAGACGCTCGCGCCCAACGGCATCTTGACCTTCGAGAGAAACGATCGACCGACCTTCACTTCGCGGTCGCCGTTGTAGATCTCACGCCACTTCCCATTGCTCATTCCCTCAATTCGAAACGAGAACGGGCTGCGAGCCGTCCAGCGCTCTGCCCAGAAAGAAAGGCGCGCCCCCTCCGGCGTCGCCTTCGCCAAAGCAAGTTCGACCTGCCTTCCCTTGCCGCCATGGATGTGCAAACACCGGTCCCCGCTGTGCGCGTGGTAAGGGTCAATCTCACCATGGCCCGCGGCCGCCGTCCATGAGCCCAGCGGCGAATCCAACTTCGTTATCGGCCCGGCCGGCAGGCCATCGAAATCCCCGGGGAAGCTGTCCGGCTTCGTTTCCACCCACGCCAGCGGGAAGCGCGCGAACTTGATCTGCTTGTAGCCACCGGCTTCGTACAGGCAACCGATCGACCCGTCCTTCAGACGCGCCAGGCACGAATAGGCAAACGCGCCGGGCTCGAGCAGGCGTTTGACCGGCCAGGTTTTGCCGTCGTCGCGGCTGACGAGAATCGTACCGCGGCTGCGCCCCTTGCCGAAAGGCAGCGAATGCACCAGCACACCCGGCTTACCCCCGTCGGGCCAGGAGTAGCGCAACAGGCCGCCCATACACGCCGGCGTGATGAGTTGCGGGTGTTCGATGTATGCATCCCAGGTCATGCCGCCGTCGCGGCTGACGGCCAGCTTGCGATTGGAGCCGCCCTGGTTGCGCGCGCTGAACAGGATCGACCCGTCCGACAGTTCCGCCACCGCGGCTTCGTTCCCGTAGCCGGTCGGCGGCCCCTCGGGCACATAGCCGCCGGTCTTCCAGGCCGCGCCACTGTCGTCGCTGAACATCACGCGCGTTTTCCAGGTGCGCTTGCCGTCGACGTAGACGGTCTCGTACAACGGCATCACCACACGCCCCTTGTGCGCGCCGCGCGTCAACTGGATACCGTTGCCCGGGCTACCGGCCGAAACCGACTCGGCCGCCCGGACCTGGCGCGTGATTTCCCGGGGTTCGGTCCACGTTACACCGTCGTCATCCGACGTCATCAGGTAGACGCGTACGACGCGGAGCCCTTCGTAGCCCGTGTCGCACACCTCGGTGTGGCCGCTCTTGCGCGCGTGGAACCCCTGCGGGTAGCGCTTGTAGCGCAGCAGGATGCGCCCCGTGTCGAGCGTCACGGCGCAGGGATCGTTGAGCGAGTCTCCGCCCTCGTCCCGCAGCACCTGTTCCGGCTGCCAGGTGCGGCCGCCATCGAGACTGCGCCGCAGTACGATATCGTTCTGGGCGTGGTCGTGCAGACCGATGCGCCGCTCGGCAAACGCCAGCGCCGTCCCCGCCCGCGTCACGGCGATGCCGGGGATGCGGTAGCCATGGGGCTTGCCGGTTTCGAATACGGTCGAGGTCTCGGGCACCGCCGTCTGCGCTCCCACGGATGTGGCGGTCACGGCAGCGGCGGCCAGGTAGGCGGCAACGGTATTCACGTCTTCTTCTCCTCCGGTGTTTTGTGATGGTTCCACATCCGTCAGCCAGGTGGACCAGCTCGACAGGTAGGACCAGCGAAATCCCTTTTGCTTGCGATAGGCGAGCGAACGCTGCGCGTCCTGCTCGGTGACGAACTCCTTGAACAACTCCGGGCGCGCGTGCGGGTCGCGAGTCTGCCGCTGCCATGTCTTCATCGCCTGCCACAGGCGATCCTGGGCCTCGCGATGAACCGGCTGCCCGGCCAGGTTGGCGAACTCGTTGGGGTCTGCATCGAGGTCGTAGAGCTCGAACGGCGGCGGCGTCAGGAAAGTGGCATAGGCTTGTCTTACCGCGGCAGGCGCGGCCGCGACCTCGGAGGCCTTCGTGCCCGCGGCGAAATGCGGATTGAACTGGTTCAGGTAGCACTCGGCGAAGAGGTTCGTGCGCCCGTGGAGAGGATTGTAGACGAGGCGGTAACGCGCATCGCGGATGGAAAGCTGCGGATAGAACAGGCGCGGCGCCGACCCGTTGGTGTATCCCAGTATGTGACGGTGCCCTCCCCGCGTCGCGCCGGCCAGCAGCGGCTGCAGCGGCATCCCCGGCAGTGCTGCGGGAACCTTGAGACCGACAGCAGCAAGCATGGTAGGCAACAGGTCGAGCGTCGAGACCAGTGCGTCCGTCGCGTGGCCGGCCTTGACCCCGGGCCCCTGCGCAATCAACGGCACTCTCAGGCTGGCTTCGAGGACGCCGCACTTGCCGCGCGAAAACTGTGCCCCGTGATCGCCGATGTAGAAGACCAAGGTGTTCTCGCGCTTACCCGTCTTATCCAGGGCATCCAACAGCATCCCCACCCCCGCATCGAGGCGAGCCAGGCTGTTGTAGTAGTCCGCTGTGAACTCACGCAAGCGCGGCGAATCCGCACCGACCCATGGCAGCGGCTTGACGTCTTTGCCGGTCAGCGGCTTCTCCGGCAGGCCGTGATCCTGCCGGTGCAACGGGAAATGCGCATCGGGGTAGTTGATCGACAGGAAGAACGGACGCGTGCCTGCTTCTGCGAAGAACTCCGCGGCAGCCGCGGCGTACTTCTTCATGTCACGTTGCCCTTTGCCGAAGTTCGCGCTGCCGATCTTCTTGAAGTCGAACGGGAACGCGTCCGCCGGATTGACGTGCAGCTTGCCGATAATGCCCGTGAAGTACCCGTGGTCTTTCAGGTACGAAGGCATCGACGGGATGTTGCCGTACATGGCAAACTTGTGCGTCGCCAACCCGATCTGCCCGTTCTGATGCGGATAGAGCCCCGTCAGGAAACACGCCCGCGACGGACTGCAGACGGAGTACGGCACGTATGCCCGATCGAAGCGAACTCCCTGCGCCGCGAGCCGGTCCAGCACCGGCGTCCGCGCATACGTGTCACCGTAGCATCCCAGCTCCGGCCCGTTGTCTTCCGAAACGATCAGCAGGATGTTGGGGTGTCTGCCGCAGATCTCATCCACACCTGGAGCCGGCCGCTCGTCCCGCCGGAGCTCCGCGAAGGCGGATCCCCGGCCGGTCCCCAACGGCGGAGGACCGCCGTCTCCAGACCAGGACACCAACGGCACGCAGATGGCCAGAACAAACCCGACGGCACCCGCCACCCGGTACCCGGCACGTCCTCTATTCCTGCACATCCCGCAACCTCCGCTTCATCGTAAAGACGGTCAGTCCACTCAAGTCCTTCTTCACACCCGCGGGCACAATCAGGCTGGAGAGGTAGCCGACAACGAAACAGCTCGTGATTCCGGCGAAGGTGTAGAAGTATCCGTTCACCCGCGTGTACTTCCACAGGAAGAACATCACCCCCGCCCCCACCAGCGCACCGACAAAGGCGCCACGACCGTGGGCCCGCCGCGTCGCGACTCCCAACACGAACAGCCCGCCGAGAACCCCCATGAAAAGACCGATGACCTTGATAAAGGCATCGAACAGGGACTTGATCTCCGGGTTGACGAAGACCAACCCAAGCAACGTGCCAAGCACCCCCATCAGGAACGTGAAGAAGCGCGCGGAGTTCAGGTAGGCCTTCTCCGTCTTGCAGGCGTTGAAGGGGCGCATGAAATCGGTCACGATCGTCGTCGCCGTCGAATTCATGCTGGTGGATACCGTCGACTGCGCCGCGGCGAACACCCCGGCGACAATCAACCCGGCGATCCCGATCGGCATCTCGTTCGCGATGAATAGCGGGAAGATCTGATCGGTCGCGATCGTGGGATCGAGCCGTTCGGGATGGGACGAGTAGAAGGCAAACAGCGCGGCGCCGATGCCGAAGAAGAGCAGCGAAGCGGGAATAGCGAGGACCGCGTTCGTCCAGATCGACTTCGCCGCCAGCTTCCGGCTGGAGGTGGTCATGTACCGCTGAACCACGGCCTGATCGGCCGTGTAGGACGAGACGTTCTGACCGATTGCGCCGAGAATGATCACCCAGAGCGCGATCTGCGCGCTGGTGATGTCCCAGTTGAAGTTCGCGATGCGGAACTTGCCTGCCGCGCCGGCCGTCTCTATGAAGCCGCCGATGCCGCCGTCCACGCCGGCGATCAACAGGATCATCGCAAGCAGGGCTCCGCCCATCAGGACGAACGTCTGAATCGTGTCCGTCCAGATCACGGCCTCGATGCCACCCATCGTGCAGTAGATGATGCTCAGGACACCCATCAGCAGAACCGACTGGGCCGGCGTGAGCGGCGTGGTCGCGGACAGTGCCAACCCCGTCAACGACATGACCACGGCCATTCGGAAGATATGGAACAGCGTGAAACTGGCGCTGCCGAACAGACGCACCGGCAGACTGAAGCGTTTCTCCAGGTACTCGTAGGCGCTGGTCGCATCGATCTGACGGTAAAAGGGCAACGCCACGTAGACGGCCAGAACCGCCACGATCGGAATCATCATGTTCCCGACCATGTAGACCATGTCCTGGGCAAATGCCTTGGAGGGGATACCCGTGAAGGTGAGGGAACTCAGCATCGTGGCAAAGATGCTGCAACCGGCGGCCCACCAAACGATCTGCTTGCCGCCGCGGAAGAAGTCGTCGGTACTCTTGTTCTTGTTGGTGAAGTAGACCCCCACCCCGACCATCGCCGCGAGGTACCCGAACAACACCACGTAGTTGACCGTGCCGAACGAGCGTGACCGCGCCACCGGCGTGACCGCCCACACCTTGGGAGACCGCACGCGCGGCCGCACTTCGCCGGTGGGAATGACCACCTTGCCGTCCCACGGCACGGCGATGGTGGTCACGTGGTTCGCCGGCATCGCGCCCCCCTCCGTCCACCTCCCGGTGATGGCGTGAAAGGCCAGGGCCCGCTTCGGGAATCCCGGGTGGTTGTCTTTCAGTTCGGCTACGCGATGCACCAAAACCCCGTCCGCGCCGCCGAGTACGAAGACGTGCGACTGCCCGATCGGCGCAGCCGTGCCGGCCATCACGCAGGCGGGGGCATCCGTCACGCGTTTCCACGCCTCCTGCTTCGGATCGGCCGCGCGGCCGGGACTGTATTCGTAGACGTCCTTCAGTAAGTCGAACTCCCCGTCAACCATGCGACGGCCGCTCATCACGTAGACGCACGTGTTGAACCCGTTGTGTTGCGCCACGGCCAGGTTGAACGCGCGCTCCGGACCCGGCCACGCCTCCAGCTCCTTCCACCCAAAACCCTCCCCGCCCTGCGCGGACATATCGAGGACCCACAAGTTCTTCATGGCCGTCTCGAGCTTCGGTCCCGTTTGACCACCGGCAAGATATACCTTATCGCCGATTGTCGTCGCCGCCCCGTAAGCACAAGGCTTCGGCAGCGGGGGGAACTCGGCGCGCGAGACGGTTCGTGCCTGCGCGTCCCACGTCAGCGAGAACACTTCCGCATAGACGTTGCTGCTGTCGCAACCGCCCATGCAGATCACGCTGTCGCCGAGACTCACGGCCGCCCCATACGCCAACGGACGCGGCAGTCTGCCGCCATCCACCCACTCGTATTCGCCATCGCCCGCCTTTACCATGACATGGATGCCGTCGTGCCAAACCTTGTCGTTCTCCCAGACCGGCTTCGGGAAGTTGGCCCCGCCCGCCACGATCAACGCGTCGTGGCTGACGCCGGCATACGGCCCGGCAAAGCCGATATCGTCCGGCACGGGCGGCAACTCGCGCCAGTCCAGGAACTCACTCTCCCGTGTTTCGTCGCCCGGCGCCATAACGGCGAGCGCCATGGTCGCCAGAAACAGAAAAGCCTTTCTCATCTCTCGTCCTCCGTGAATATCCTGTTGTTGTCGCCGTGCCCCGTCCCCTCACCCGGCCCTCTTGCGTCTGGCCGACGGGGCTGTACCATAAGGTCAGAAGTTCCGTTGCGCTCCGGCCGGTCCACGGCACTCCGTTCGCTCCGCTCACTGCGAGCCTAACTACAAACCCAACGCACGCGCTCCCTGCTCGTAGTGAGCCACGCAGCCCGAGACGCAACGCGGCTCGGCGCGGAGTGGCGTGGGCCGGTTGGAGCACGCTACGCGCCGACACTCGCAGCGGCCCATGACCTTTTGACACAGCCCCGTGAATCCCGGCGCCCACCACATCTCCCCTCGGGGGAGAGGTCGGCCCGACGCAGGAGGGCCGGGTGAGGGGCCAGGGCCTACCGACCACGTTTGTCTACCAACTCATCCAACTGCTCGATCTTGAAATGATACCCGATGATCCACGCATGCTCGCCCGGCGTCCAGTGGCCGTACGTGGCCGCGAACACCGTCCCGTCGTGCAAAAGGTGCTGCGTGGGGTAGGCGCAGTCCGCGCCCTTGTGATTGTCTTTCAACCGCACGCGGTACTGACCTTCCCGCCCCTCCTCGAGATCCTCGAATGTCCCGACCCAACCGACCCAGTCGCCTGGTGTCGGAGTCTCATGACCGCGGTCGCGGAAAGAAACGAACAGTCGTCCATCCGGCACATACGTGCACTGATGGCGATCCCCGGTCAGCGCGCCCGGCAGCTCTTGCGGCTTGCTCCAGGTCTTGCCTTCATCCCCGCTGAAGGATATGAACGAGTTGTACAATCGCGCGTTCTCACGCATCAGCATCGCGATCCGTTTCCCGTCCGGCGAACGCACAAGCCCGGCCTCGCACAAGTGCGCCTTGGGGTGCTTCGCGATTTCGACCGGGTCATCCCAGCTCATGCCGCCGTCGCGCGAGATCATCTTGTACACGGAAAACCCTCTGTGGGTATACATGCCCCGCATGAACCGGCCATCGTCGTGCAACGTCCCCATGTAGCTGCCGTCTGCCAGCCGCAGCATGTCCGCAAAAACGACAATGCCGCCGAGCGACCTGTTCTTGAGCACCTCGAGCTTGCTCCAGGTGTTGCCTCCGTCCTCGGAATACGCGCGACGAATCACGGGAACACCGGTGAACATGTGAATCCGCTCTTTGCCTGCCGGATCCGTCATCCGGTAGAGAATCGGGACTTCCATGAAGGCCGTCCTCTGACCGGCCGGGATATCGTTCCACCCTTCAGGCACGGGCAGGTGACCCGTCCACGTGCGACCGCCGTCGAAGCTCTTCTTCCAGTACAGCTTCGCGCGCGCATGACCGTCGAGGTACATCATGACCATCGTCCTGCCGTCCTCCAGCAGAACGCTCGACGGATGGCCCCAGTACTTGCCCTCGGACGGCGTGATGACCGTCTGCAGGTCCCCGCGATCGTTCAGGTCGATCTGCGGGATCGTGAAACCGCGCGATATCGCCTCGCCGAGATTCTCCGCCATGGCACTGAACTCCCTGACATACATGACCGACCGAATCGGCACGAACCCGAATTCGCCGATAGCTTCGCCCGTGTCCGCGCCCAGGTCCCGGTCGACTACGAGCTTGCGATCGAGCCGCACCCGCAGCTTGCGCTTCTCTCGCTCGACCTCAAAGACGAAGTCCTTTGACGGATCGAGAAACGACGCGATGTTGCCGGGAGATTCGACGCCTTCGAAAAGGTCCCCCTTGAAGTAGATCCGGCCGTTGGCCCCCTCGAACCCGAAGTAGCTGTTCCCGAGTTTGAAGGCAGCCGCGCTCCTGCGGATTCCCTCGATGCGAAGCGTCGCACCGATCTTGAAGTCCCCCGATCCGATCGTCTTGCGCGCGAGCAGAGGTCGCAGTCCTTTCCACACCACGTAGTCACTGTGAACCACCAGACCGTGTCGCCTGGCGACATCGGCGAACTTGCCCTTCTCAATGAAAACCACGTTCTCCATCCCACACGCCATACCGGCCGTCACGACCATTGCCAGGATCATATGCTTCATGCCTTGTCGTCCTCTTCCGCCGCCAGCATCTCTTCCACCAGACGCCAGCAGATCAACTGCATGCGCGGAATGTGGAACGGCCCCTTCCACAGGTTGCCCTTCAACGGCGCCGACAGACTGCCGTCGCGATGCAGGTAACCGAACCACTCGCCGAAGTCGGGATCGGGGAACCTGGCGTGGGTCCAGTCGTGAATCATGGCATGCCACTCGGCGTACTTCTCATCCCCCGTCATATGGCAGGCCAGCAGCGTTGCGACGATCGTCTCGTTCTGCGGCCACCAGAACTTCATGTCGTGCCAGTACTCCTGAACCGGCAGCTCCTTCAGGTCGCGGAAGTAGAGCATCCCGCCATGCTCCCTGTCCCAGCCGCGTTCCCACATCCAGTCGAGCATGTTGAGTCCGAGCTCAGTCAGTTCCGCATCGCCGCCGCGAATCCTGGACTCGTTGAGGATGAACCATGCGCCTTCGATCGCGTGGCCGGGATTGAGCATCCGCCCGTCAAAATGGTCGTAGAGCTCACCGTTCGGACCGACCACCTCCATTACTGCCTTCTCTTCAGGCTTCACGAAGAAGCGGCGAATCTCGTCGATAGAACGGTCGATCCATTCGTTCGCGCCCTCGTACCCGATCGCATCGCGCAGCTCCTGGGCCGTGACGATGGCGATCATGCGGACGGCCATGCCCTGCATCGGCCGCAGATCGGTGTACTTGGGCGGAACGGCCCCGGGCGTGTTGTTGTAGGTCACGAAACGCTCGAAGAGCTCGATGGCCTTGGAGCGAAATTCGTCGCTGCCCGCGGCCCGCGCATACTCCGCATACGCAATCGCGGCAAAACTCTCGCTGAAGTTGTAGCGCCGCTTGCGCACGGGCTGTCCGTCGCGCGCCAGGCTGAAATACATGCGGCCGTCGCCCGCGCGATCGAAACCGTGCTTCTCGATGAAGTCGATGCCGTGCTTCGCCAGCGCAAGCCACTCGTCGCGCGGCTCAACCGTATTGTAGAGCTCCCCAAGCAGCCAACAGAAACGGCCCTGCGCCCAGACCGACTTGTCGGTGTCCACCACCGAACCGTCGCGATGCAGACAGGTAAAGAAGCCCCCGTGCTCCATGTCGAGCGCATGCTCGATCCAAAAGGGCAACACGTCATGCAGCAAACCGTCACGGTAGGTGCGCCGCAGTTCTTTCAATCGTTCCGTGTTCATCATTCACCCCTCGGACTTCCGTAGAACCGTTCTCCCTTGGCCCGCCGTAGCCTGGCGAAGGAGGCAGGACGGTTCCAATCCACGAGAGACCTCATAGCCACACTCAGGCTCCGCTGAACCGTCCTGGAGAACGGTCCTACGCCACCAGTTCCACCGGAAAGACCCGGTGCTTGCCCTTGCCTCTCTTTCTCTTGAGTTGATCGATCAGTAACTCGGCAATGTCCACGCCCACGTCGAACTCCGACACGGGCGAGACAATGCGTGCGACATCCCCACCGCTTTTTCTGCCCCCCGACCAGTGCTCGTCAATCACCACAATGTCACACGCGTCCCGCTTGACACCGGCTTTCCGCAGGGCCTTTCGCACACCGGGTACATGGTAGTCCCGATAGCAGGCCACAACCGTGCGCCCGTCGCCAAGCGCCACATGAGCGCCGAACCACGCCGCCACGGCGTCGTCGTCCCTGGGCAGACAACCGACCTGCAAGTCACCAGGCCGGTACTTCCCCTGCCCCAGCTCACTACCGAGCCGGTCCAACAGATGGTAATCGCCCGGCAGAAGCGGTTGCTCGGGGATCACGACCGCAACGCGACGTGCGTTGCGTTCGCGGACGCACGCCCCCAGGAGACGCCCGATCTCGCCGTAGTCGATAGTAATCCAGGCGAGCCTGCTGACCGACGGTTGAAGATAGCCATGCACGACGGTGGGAACACCCGAATCCTCAACCATCTTCTGCGCCGCAAACGGTGCGCGCGTCAGCACAATCCCCACAGGGTCCGGTGAGCGACGCGCCTCGTCGAGAAGACGCCTCACCTGCTCCGCGTCCACCACCGACGACAGGAAATTGAACTGGATCATTGACCCCGGCAACTTGTGCTGAATCCCGACAATCACGGGGTCCGTCATCACGCCAACCGGACGCGCCGAAGCCTGGAAGGTCAGCATGTGCACGCGCTTGATGGTCCTCAACGGCCCTTCAGGCGAAGGGTTGCTGACAAGCGTGCCCTTTTTACGTGCGCGCTCGACAACGCCGCGCTCGTCGAGAATCTGCAGCACACGGTTCGCCGTGGAAGCGCTCACGCGCAGCTCGCGCGCCAGCTCTGCCGCGTTCATGTACGGGTCACCCGCCTGTAGCCCACGCGAGCGGATGTCGCTTTCCACTTGCTCGGCCAGGCGCACGATTTTCGGAATACGGACCTTAGGCATCCTCTTCGCCTCCCGTTCAAACGCAGAAGAGGCTACCTCATTCCATTTTATTATTGCAACCTTTTTTTGACGATAATGATTTGCAAGCAAAACGGCGACGCCCTATCGTCATGCGCCATGCCCCCTCACTACCAGCTGGGCATTCCGACGGAGAACTATCGTGACGATGTACGAAGCCGCTGAGGGTGCACGCGAAGATTGATGATCAGCGCTTGGTGATTTCTGATTTCGGAAGTCCTCGCAAATCAGGAATCAAAAGGTGTCAAACGGAAATCGGGACGTGACAGGTCTCGGTCCTACTCCCCGCCGACCCCACGCCTCGACAGGTAGACACTCCCGAAGCTGTCGCCGCTGCCGGAGAGACGCCCGCTGTAGCGGACGGTGTAGCGTGCGCCGGGAAGGCGCCGGATGTTTCGGAAACGGTAGATGTTGTCGTACTGACGGACGCCCGTCATGCCGGGATGCGTGTCGCGCGCGATCTCCCTGCCGTTCTCGAGCAGGGATACCCACTCGATCATCAGCATACAAGCCCCTTTGTCGTAGAAGAGGGCCACGTCATAGTCACTGACGCCGCTCACCGCCGCGGTGGCATCGCAATCCAGGGGAGCGAACAGTTCGCTCACCATGTGGGTCTCCCAGCCGCCGATCTTCACCGGCGTACCATCGTCAAGACGGATGTCGAAGAGATTCTCGCCTCCGGCCGTAACCGCCAGCCACTCGGACTCGCCTTTCCATCCACCGTCCCGCGACCAGTACTCCGCTTTGAATTGGCCGGGAACCAGATGCCATATCGGGTCCCCCATTTTGGTGATCTCGATTTTGAAAACATCCTTGAACTCCATGCCAAGAAACCGTTGCGTGAACTTTATCACGCCCCGCCGGAAGGCCTCGTCGGCCGGCGCATGGATCAGGTAGGCGCCCTCGGCAAAGGTCAGGTCAAGGTTCAGCGTCTGCTCGCGCGGCTGCTCGTCGATCCGCAAACGCTCCACGATGCCGCCGGGAGCGGAATTCGCGTAGGTGGCGTCCCCATGGTAGTTGTAGGGAAACGCCCCCGCCACGAGATCGTAGACCCCGGGTTTGACCCGCAGCTCGTAGGTGCCTTCCTCCGATCGTTTGACACGGTGGTACGGCTGGATGCCCTCAACGCCCCGCAACGCCAGCGAAGGGGTGCCCTCCCACAGCCGTCCGTTACTCAAGACATGGCCCGTGAGGAGGACATCGCCACTGAAGTCAAAGTTGAGTTTCTTGTCCTCTCCCGCTTGAAGCTGAAAGAACTCATCGCCCGAGATGTCCCCTTGCGTATCCTCGAAGAAAACCCTGTGATGCCCCGGCGAGACACCACGGAATTCGAAATCCCCCGACGTGTCCGTCGCGCAGCTTCTCGCCGGCGTGTACCACTCGATGTACTCTGCATAGTGAACCGACAGGCCGACCGCGGGCGCACCGTCAAGTCCGGTGATCCGACCGTAAACCCTGCCACCAGCGACAAGAACCACCCGCACCGGCGGCGGGTCGCCGTTCTCCGGCACGGTCACCATGACCGGGTCCTCCGGCGTGGCGCCATCGGCCGAGACAACGAGGCGGTGCTTCCCCGGAAACACGTGCGGCAACACAAAGGCGCCCCGCTCATCCGTCACCGTCGACTCGACGACCTGCCCGCGGACGAGACCGGCTGCCGGCGTGCGCAACGGTTCGAACTGCACGGCAATCCCCGGCGCGGGCCGTCCATCCTCGTAGACCACCGTCCCGCGAATCGTGCCGCCTTCGCCGACCCTGACCACCACTTCCTGCTCGCGGTCGCGCGCGGGGTCGATGCGAACGTGAGCCGCGCCGATACGCCCCGTCAGCTTCCCGGCCGCATCGGTCTCTTTTACGCGTATGTCGATTTCCCTGTAATTGAAGAGCCCCGTGATCGGCTTGCGCCCCTCAGGCGCATAGACCGCGACACGCTCGTGTCGGGGTTCCACCCCCCGCCCGTGCCAGGTCGTGTTGAGAATCTGGTAGATGTAATGGCGCACCGGTTCACTCGACTCGCCGTCGAGGGTGACCAGCACAAACCCGAGGCCTTTCACCAGAACGAAGTTTTGCGGCCCATGGTAACTGGCCAGTTCCGTCTTGACGGCGGCAGAATAGCCTTCTTTCGAAGCATGCAAACGAGCAACCGCCGCACCAGGGGCAATGCCGCCGATTTCATAGAACCCCTTCGCGTCCGTCCGCGTCGTGGCGTCACCCAGTCTCAGTTCTTCGTGGCGGGCACTCAGCAACGCACCGGCGATAGGCTGTTTCGCCTGATCGACAACCCACCCGTAGATCACGTCGCCACTCTGCAGGACAAAATCACACGCCGTAGCTTCCTGTCCGTCGCGCAGAACCACCGCGTGAGGCTTCGGCGCGACGTATTCGCTCTTCAGAGGGAGGTTCACATAAACGAGGTAACCACCGGCTGCCAAGCCGCGAACGCGGTAGCGGCCCTCGCCGTCGGTGACGTCCGCGGCGACGGCCGCCTGGTCTACGGCAGCCATGATGGCGTCGCGATCGAAAGAGAGCGGACGCACCTCCACGCGGATACCCACCACGCCCTCTTCGTCCGGACGGCGAACACGCCCGGACACCGCGGCGCGTCCCTGGGCGGTACCAGCGGAAGTGACCGCAACAACTCCCGTGCCACGTCCATGCCGACCGCCGCCGGCAGCGCCGGGAGTGGACGGAACGGTCTCATTCGTTCGGCCGTCTCCCTGGACGGACGGAGCGGACCGCGAAACGGCATTGGACGAAGGCGTCCCCGTCCCCCCGTCCTCAAGAGTCACGGACGAGGAATCGTCCTCTCCCGATCGGACTGACGTGGAGACACGATCACACCCCCGCGGGTTGAGGAGAATCCCCGTGGCAATCCCCGCAACGGCGAGACACCCGAGCCAGACCGCAACTCGACCGGCGCCACCTCCTAAGTTCGTATCGGCCTTCATGCCCGGGACGTTACCTCTTGACGCCTGGGCCGTCAATACCCAGAAACGCACGATGAACAAACGCTGCTCCCTGCACACGCGCATCGCCAATGCGAAGAAAGCGGAGAAACCGCGGGCCGCGGGCGACACGGGCGGTGCCGACGCCCTGGCGGCAGCCAACAGGAAGCTGATGGCCGACGATCCCGGCCACGGCCTCGAGATTCCGTGCTACGACACCGCGGCCGACTCCTGGTCCGTCATCGAAGAACTCGCGCCCGGACAGAGCGTTGTCGCCACTCGCGCCGAGAGACTCGACAACATGATCGTGATCCCGACCGGCGAGACGCGACCGGGGGTGCGTACGCGACACGTGTCAGGACTCCGGCCCTGACTCCACACCGTTGGGTAGCCAGAGGTCATCCGAAAAGGGTTCTGAGTATCAGGACACTGCAATGGCGGGGAAATCCGTACTCGTACACGTACTCGTACACGCCAATCTCCCCCCTCTCTCCGGGAGAAAGAGATACGTGTGTACGAGTACGTGTACGAGTACGGCCTAGAGAAGCCGTCTCAGCGAGGGTTTCGGCCTGTTTGCCCCTTTTCGGATGGGGTCTAGCTAGACCCCATCCGAAAAGGTCTACGTTTGCGAAACGCCCGTCAATTGAACC
>CAZKRK010000132.1:0-17916 GCA_964555035.1 uncultured Victivallales bacterium
GAAGGGCAAGGGCGAGCAGAGAGTGAGCAGCATGCGCCAAGCCCTGCGGCGAGCCCCGGACAAGCGCACCGATATCGCGGGTGTGTCACGCGCCGGCTGCGAGGCTATCAGTCTCTCCCTGACCTTAGCCCGCTCGGTTTTGTTACCGGGTGCACGGCAACGAATTCCGCAAAATTGAGGGAGATAAGATTTGCATTTGCCCGTGGCATTATGGACACTCTTTTCGATGGGGAATTGGCTGCCGGGCGATCAGGTTCGATCACTCCCGGTTCGAGGTAACTGACGGGTATGGCGCGAGGAATGAACGCCAGGGCGGTATGACAATGAGTTCGGGCCCGCATATGACAGTGCTTTGTGTGGACGACGACCCGGGCGATCTGAAGCTGCTTGAGGACGCATTCTTCGAGAGCGGCGCAAAGGTCGAGGTGTCTACGATCAGCCGATGTGAGGACCTGCCTGCCTATCTTGCGGGCAAGGAGCCTTTTGAGGGAGCGCCGACACCCGATATCATCCTGCTCGATTTGAACATGCAGCCCAAGGACGGGCGGGAGGCCCTTACGGAAATAAAGGCAGACAAGCACTTCTGCCGCATTCCCGTCGTCGTCTTCTCCGGATCGCTTGACCCGCGGGACATCGCCCTGGCCTACGAGCAGGGCGCCAACTCGTATCTGCGAAAACCGGACGGTTTTGCGAAACTGGTGGAGCTGGCAAGAGTATTTGTCGAATACTGGTTTAATGTTTGCGAACTGCCATCGCGCAGGGTATACTGAGCGCAGTCTCAAACGGACGGATACAAACGGATAGAGTCCCGAGGCGGGGGAGGAGGGAAGTGTGACGAAGGACAAGAGCGGCAGGCGCATCCTGCTTGTTGACGACAACAAGAACCTGCTCATAACGTTGGCCGACTACTTGACGTTCAGCGGCTACGAGGTCGACAAGGCCAAGAGCGGAGAAGAGGCGCTGCGACGGATAGAGAAATCCGTGCCGGACCTGATTGTGCTGGACATCAGCATGCCGGGCATGGGCGGGATTGGTTTTCTGAAGCGGATTTCCGAGGACGGCGACAAGCCCAAGTATCCCGTACTGGTACTCACGGCCCGTTCGGCCATGGAGAACTTCTTCAGTTCGATCAGCGTGGACGGTTTTCTCTGCAAGCCGTGTGCGGAAGAACGCCTCCTGGAGAAAATCGAGGAGATCCTGACGACGCGCGAGGCCGAGGTCCGCCGCGAAGAGAGTACGGCGCGGCGCCTGCTGTTGGCGGAGGATGACGAGGACGTTCTGCGGCGTCTTGTGGCAACGCTTTCCAGGGCGGGATACGAAGTCGAGGTCGCGGCCTCCGGCCCGGAGGTCATCGAAAGAGCGCCGGTTGAACGACCGGACATCATAGTGCTGAAGGAGATTCTGCCACGCATGAACGGCGGTGTTGTCGCCTCCCTCATCGGAACCATGGCGAGCACGAGAACGATTCCGGTAGTGCTGTACGACGAGACGGTTGGGCCCGGCGAACGCGGCCGCTACGGATCGAGAATGCCTGACGGGGTCGACCGTTTTCTGTCGACCACCGAACCGCGCGACTTGCTGGCGGCGGTGAACGAGATCCTGGGCAAGTAGGAATGCGCGCGGCAAGACGCACGCCACCACGACTATGATGAGCGAAAATGAAGAACCGGTGACGGAGAACGACGGTCCCAATCTGTCAAGCACGATGCGGATCGACCTTCTGCCCGAAGGCGAAGAAGCCCAGGCCGACACCGAGCACAAGTCGGTCAGAATCCGTCCGGCCTCGACGCGGCGACGGAGTGGTACACGCAAGATCCTGATTACGCGCCGCGAGTCTTCCGCGGGCGCGCCCATAGGCGGGCGGGACTTTCAGGAGCTTCTCCAGAGCGTCTATGACGCCGCGCTCCTGACGGATGCCAACGGCCTGATAGTCGACGCCAACGCACGCGCCGAGCGTTTTCTCGGGCGCGACCGGGCAGAGCTGGCGCAACTGAGCATCATCGATGTCATCTCGGGCACCGACGAGACACTGCTGGACACGATCGCCCAGGGACTCGAGAACGACCGCTACATCCTGATCCAGGCCTACTGCATGCGGGCGGACAACTCGATCTTTCCTTCGGAGATATCCATCAACCAACTGGACCTCTCCGGGGCCTCCTTTTTCTGTTTTTTCATCCGGGACATCAGTCTGCGCAAGCACACCGAGGAGCGTCTCCGGACGGGTCACACGGCGATTCAGAACGCCGGCAACGGGATTGCGGTGGCCAACCTGGAGGGAGTGTTGACGTACGTCAACCCGGCCCTGGTATCGCTTTTGGGCTACGAGAGGAGCGGTCAGTTGCTTGAGCGCAATCTGAGCGTGTTCCTGGACAGCGACACCGCCCATGACGGGATAATCGCCGCCGTTCTGGAAGGGGAGCCCTGGTGCGGCGAGGTCGACGCCACGTGCCCGCACGGAGACATCGTCACGATGCAGCTCGCGGCGGCGCCCAACTTCACGGAGGAGAACCAGGTTTCGGGAATGGTGCTGTCCTTCCTGGACATCACGGAGCGCAAACGCGCCGAGCAGGAGCTGCGCCTCCTCATGAGCGAGCTGGAGCGCTCGAACCGTGACCTGGAGCAATTTGCCTACGTGGTCTCACACGACCTCCAGGAACCCCTGCGCAAGATCACGTCATTTGGCGATCGCCTCAAATCGCGTTGCGGCGACGGGCTTCCCGAAGATGGCTCCGACTATCTTCGCCGCATGGAAAACGCGTCGCTACGCATGCAGGACCTGATCCGCGCCCTCCTGAAGCTTTCGCGCGTCTCGACCAAGGCGCAACCGTTTTCCCGGGTCGACCTCAACGAAATCCTGAGTGATGTCGTGGGCGACCTCGAAGCGCGCATTCACAAGACGCGGGGAACCGTCGAAATCGGAGAGTTGCCGGCGATCGAAGCGGAGCCGGTCCAGATGCGGCAACTGCTACAGAACCTGATCGGCAATGCGTTGAAGTTTCACCGACCGGATGTGCCCCCGGCCGTCAAGATCGGCGGGCGCATCCTTGCAGCGGAAGAGCTGACGGAAGAGGAGACCCGTGAGGCAGTGGAATTCTGCGAAATCACCGTGGAAGACAACGGAATCGGGTTTGACGAGAAGCACATCGAACGCATATTCGGGGTATTCCAGCGACTGCACGCGCGCGACACTTACGAAGGCACAGGCATAGGCCTCGCGATCTGCCGCAAGATCGCCGAGCGGCACGGCGGGACGATCACGGCCCGCAGCACGGCCGGCGTCGGAACATGCTTTGTCGTTCACCTACCCGTCACGCGGGATGAAGATGTAGCGAATTGACGCAATCACAACCGGAAGGGCGCAGATGAACAAAGTTGTTAGGTCGATCGAGATCCTCATGGCGGAAGACGACCCGGAAGACCAGATGCTCGTGCGCGAAGCGTTCGACGAAGCTCACCTGGGCAACCGGCTGACCACGGTGAACAACGGCGAGGAGTTGCTGGACTATCTCCATCGTCGCCCGCCCTTCGAGGAAGTTCCATCCCCGGACATCATCCTGCTCGACCTCAACATGCCTCGCAAGGACGGCCGCGAAGCGCTGCAGGAAATCAAGGCGGAACCGGACGCTGCGCCACATTCCGGTGATCATCCTGACCACGTCCGGTGCGCAGGAAGACATCCTGCGGTCCTACGACCTCGGCGTGAACTCGTATGTCAGAAAGCCGGTGACCTTCGACAAACTGATCGCGGTCGTCACGACACTGGGACGCTACTGGTTCGAAATCGTCGAACTGCCGAGTACGAAGTAAGCCAAGCAGTGCCACGATGGACAAATACGCCGTACATCTCCTGATGCTGGAAGACGACGACGATGACGTCTTCCTCATCCGGGATATGCTGCGTGAGGCTTATCTCCTGGACGTCGTTACCGACCGGGCAGCCGCCCTGGCGGAAGGCCTGACAATGCTCGCGGAGGGCGCTTACGACGTCGTACTCCTCGATTTGACTTTGCCGGACAGCCAGGGCCTCGAGACGTTTTCACGCGTAATGGACGCCGCACCGCTCATTCCCGTGGTCGTGCTGAGCGGTCTCGACGACGAAACCGTGGCCATCAGGGCCGTCCAGGAAGGCGCCCAGGATTACCTCGTCAAGGGGAATATCGACGCTCGCTTCCTGGCGCGCGCCATTCAGTATGCAATCGAGCGCAAGCGCTTCGGTGAAGCCCTGCGCATCGCGCACGACCAACTCGAAGCACGGGTAGTCGAGCGCACGGCCGACCTGGCCCGGGCAAATGACGAACTGCGCGCCGCTATCGAACGCCTCAGGGCGCATGACGAAGCCCAGACGCGATTTGTGTCCAACGTCTCCCACGAGCTGCGCACGCCGCTCAGCTCGATGAGCTACGCCATCGAGAACCTCTTGCGGGGCGTGATGGGACCCGTGCCGGAGAAAATGGGAACCTACCTGGTCATGCTCAAGGACGACTGCCTGCGGCTGCGCAACACGGTCAACGACATCTTGGACCTCAGCCGGATGGACAACCAGCGGTTGGTCATAGCGCGGTCGCCGGTCCTGCTGCCAAGGCTTGTCGTGCGTGCGGTCGAATCCCTGCGCAGCAACGCGGAATCGAAGAATCATACGTTGCGGGTGCTTGCCGACTGCGCACCGCACTTTGTCAGTTGCGATCCCGCCAAAGTCGAGCGTGTCATTCTGAACATTGTACAGAATGCGATCAAGTACACGCCTGACGGCGGGTGCGTGGAAGTCCTTGTTCACACGCCGAAAGAGATGCCGGGCAAAACCGTGATCGACGTTGTTGACGACGGCGTGGGGATCGAGCCCAAGCATCTGCACCGGATCGCCGAACGATACTACCGCATCGGGGAACACGTCGACGGAACTGGGTTGGGCCTGTACATATCCAAGGAAATCCTCAAACGCCACGGGGGATCGATAGAATTCGAGAGTCCCCCGGCCGGCCAAGAGCGCGGCACGAAAGCAACGGTCGTGCTTCCCATCGGCTCGCCGCCAACCGTCCTTGTCGTGGACAACGATCCCGCCACCCGCAAGGATATCGAGTCCAAACTGAATCTTCTTGGCTACGGCGTCAAGCTCGCCGGACACGGCAACGATGCTCTCCAGCAGATGCGTGACAAGCGTCCCAGCGCAGTCTTGCTGAACGTGTTCCTGCCGGACGTCGATGGCGCCGAGGTCCTCTTTCGCATGAAAGCGGACTCAGCCCTGCGCAGCGTGCCGGTGCTGGCGCTGGCCGATCGCGCCCTCGACACGCCCAAGCGGAGCATACTCAGCGGGTTCTCGGTACCGATCATGATGAAACCGTGGTCGGAGGACTCTCTACTGGCTGGAATCGAGAACATCTTCAGGCAGGCCGCGCAACAAGTCAGCGCGAATGAGGGCACGGAGAAGAGTGAAACAAATGCAAACGTAGATGACGTAGTCCGGGAGGATTCCCGGACACGTGTACCGGAAAGGACGTAACACGATATGACGGACAAACGAAAAGTTCTTCTGGTTGATGATGACAGACACCTGTTGCGCGTTCTAAAGGACTACCTTGAGTTCGAGGGATTCGAGGTCGTAACGGCGGCCTCGGGAGAGGAGGGGCTCAAGCGCCTGGACAAGATGTCGCCGGACGTGATCATCCTCGACATCAGCATGCCGGGGATCGGGGGGATCGGTTTTCTGCGCCGCATAACGGGGCGAGAAGGGAAACCCAGCCATCCCGTGCTCGTTCTGACGGCCCGCTCGGAGATGGCTGCGTTCTTTGACAGCGTCCAGGTGGACGGGTTCCTGCCGAAGCCGTGCGACGAAGAGACGCTGGCCGGGAAGATACGTGAGATTGTTTCCAGCGCCCGTCAGAAAGTCCAGGCCGGAGGTTCGAAGGAGGCACAACCGCGGCTGGTACTGTTGGCGGAGGATGACGAACACGTTGCCGTGCCTATCGTCCGCGATTTTGAGAGCGCCGGGTATCGCCTGGAGGTCGTCGACAGCGGTCCCGCGGTCATCGAAAAGGCAGCCGTTCTGAAGCCGGACCTGATTATCATGAAGAACCTGCTTCCTCGCATGAACGGAACGGTCTGCGCACCTTTGCTCAAGTCGATGCCGAACTCGGCCTACATACCCATAGTCATCTATGACACCACGCGTACCATCGGGGAAGGGACAGCAACGCCGGAAGGCGTCAGTCTCTTCACAACCAGTGCCAATCCGCGGGCGCTGCTGCGTGCGGCCAAGGAGCTCATTGGCTGAAGCGTTCGCCAGGTAGATCCGGAGAGGCAAGACACGGGCCGGGAGTGGGGACGCGAAGCCACGGTTGCCGGCGCCATGGAAACACGACACTATGCAGTCGAAAGACGACATCCACGTATTGCTGATTGAAGATGATGAAGACGACTACATCATCACGCGCGACCTGCTTGCCGAAGAGTTGTCGCAGGGCTTTCGTGTGGTCTGGGCCAAAGATCTCGCCGCGGGGCTGGAGCAGCTGAGTGTCGCCACCTTCGACGTTGTTCTGCTGGACCTCTCCCTGCCAGACTCCCAGGGGCTGCCCACGTTCACGGCAGTTCACGAGTCGAGTCAGCGCGTACCGGTGGTACTGCTGACCGGCCTGTCGGACGAATCCCTGGGCGTCAAGGCCGTGCAGGAAGGCGCGCAGGACTATCTCGTTAAGGGCGAGTTGGACGGTCTTGTACTCGTGCGAGCCATCCGCTACGCGATCGAGCGCAAGAAGACGAAGGACCAACTCGAGATCTATGCCGAGGAACTCCGCCAGAAGAACCAGCAGATGGCAGAGGACCTGGACCTGGCACGGGAAGTGCAGCAGGCACTGTTGCCGATGACCTTTCCGACGTTCCCGGACGGGGCGCCGCCTTCGCGGAGTGCCGTCGGCTTTTCTTTCAGCTACATCCCCAGCACGGCCGTCGGTGGCGATTTCTTCAGCGTGTCGCCCATCGCCGGCGATAAGGTCGGCGTCTTTGTTTGCGACGTCATGGGGCACGGCATGCGCGCGGCCCTGGTTACGGCCATCATCCGCGGCCTGCAGGAGGAACTCAAGCCGGCTGCCGCCGATCCGGCCATATTCCTGACCCAGCTGAATCGCGGATTCGCGGCAATACTGAGCCAGCTTGAGCAGATGATTTTCGCGTCAGCCGTCTACGTCGTCCTCGACCTTCGTTCGGGAGGGTTCTGCTACTCTTCGGCCGGTCATCCGGCTCCCTTCCTGCTGGAACCGCACCGCCGGGAAGTCAAGCGTGTTACTTCGGAACCTGCGCACGACGGTCCGGCGCTTGGGATAGATCCGTCATACGCTTACGACACGGCGTGCGGACGCATGGAACAGGACGATACGGTCATGCTGTTCACGGACGGACTGTACGAGGTCGAAGGACCCGAGCACTCAGAATTCGGTCTCGACGGCGTCGAGCGGGTATTGCGCGGCGCAATCGAGAGACCGCCGGAAGAAGTCCTGGAACGATTGACCGACGCGGCGCGGCGTTTTTCGGATGAGGATTCGTTCACGGATGACGTCTGTATTGTTGCCATGCGGCTGAATCACCTGCTGGAATAGAGGCCGAAGGACACGCTGGTTTGCGGCGGAGCACGAACCGGCAAGTGGCCGCGAGTGCGGACGACGCTATGCGGAAAGCTATACTGTGAAACCTGACAGGGTCAGAGTGCTCATCGTCGAAGACGATCCACGCGACGTCGAGAGTATGCTCAAGCATTTGGCGAAGGTCGGCAGCACCGAGTTTCACACTGCCAATGTGTCGACCCTGGCTGCCGGGATCAGGCGTCTGCAGTCCGGGGCGTTCGATGTTGTCCTGCTTGATCTCTCCTTGCCGGACAGCACGGGCTGGGACACGTTTCTGCGCATTCACGAACACGCCACCGGTGTCCCGTTCGTCCTGCTCACGCACGAGGAGGACGGGCGCTCGGGCGTGGAGGCCGTCAAGAAAGGGGCACAGGACTACCTTCTGAAGGGGCACACGACTCCGGAACAGCTCGCCAGGGCCATCCGCTATGCAATTGAGCGCAAACGGACCGAAGTCGAACTCAGGCAATACCAGGACCATCTTGAGGAGCTCGTGGTCGAGCGCACGGCCAGGTTGAAGGAGACCAACGAACGGCTCGTCAGTGAAGTCGGCGACCGCAAACTGGCAGAAGTCAGGCTGCGTGCGGCAATCGAGCGGCTCAGAAAACACGACGAGGCGCAGACTCAGTTCGTGTCCAACGTGTCGCATGACCTCAAGACGCCCCTGGCTTCGATGTCCTACGCGATCGACAACATGTTGAAGGGAGTTATCGGTCCCGTCCCGGACAGGGTACGTGGTTACCTGAACATGCTCAGAGAGGACTGTACGCGCCTAAGCAATACGATCACGGACATTCTCGATATGAGTCGCATCGACGCCAATACACTGGTGCTGCACAAAGTCAAGGTCCCCTTCGCGCAGTTTGCCGCCAAGATCGCCAACTCGATCCGGATCCAGGTCGAAATGCAGCAACAGCAGATCACAACCCGCCTGCCGAATGCATCCGGCTTCATCAGCTGCGACGCGCAGAAGATGGAGCGCGTGCTTCTCAACATCATCCGCAACGCCATCAAGTATACCCCCCCGGGGGGACACATTGACATCCAGCTTCGGACCGATGACGATGACATTCTGCTGGACGTGATCGACGACGGCATCGGCATCCCGACCGACGATCTCGACAAGGTGCTGGACCGCTTTTATCGCGTTGGCGAGCACATCACCGGGACCGGGCTCGGTCTCACGCTGGCCAAGGAGATTGTGGAGCGTCACGACGGACACCTGGCACTCACCAGCCCGCCCGAGGGACAGGACAAGGGAACACAGGTCACCATACGCCTGCCAAAGTGTGCCCCGCCGTCGGTCGTCGCCGTCGATGACGACGAGGACAACCTGCATCTCCTTGAGCGGCAACTCGGTGCGGACGGCTACGAGGTCGTTTGCGCTTCAAACGGCGTCCATGCCCTCGAGAGCATCCGCCAAGCTATGCCCGACTTGATAGTTACCGACCTGGTAATGCCGGAGATGAGCGGAATCGAGCTGATCGCGACTCTGAAAACCACACCCGAATACCACGATCTGGCCATTATTGCCATCACCGGCCGAGATCTGCCCCAGGGGCACAGGGAAATGCTCGCAGGTTTTGCAATACCCGTGCTTGTCAAACCGTGGTCAAGAAGCGATCTTTGTGAACGGATAGAACAAGCGCTGGCAGCTAGAGAGTATTTGGGAGGATAAGCAATGACGCAAGAGGGAACGGATCGACGTCAGATTCTGCTGGTCGACGACGATCGGCATTTGCTGCTCACCCTGACGGATTGTCTGGAACATGAGGGATACGCGGTAACAACGGCGGCCAGCGGCGTTGACGCCCTGCAGTGCCTGGAAGAATCGATCCCGGACCTGATCCTGCTCGATGTGATGATGCCCGGCATGGACGGCGGCGAAGTCGCCCAGAAGATTCGCGGCGACTTCAGATACCCCGACGTGCCGATCATCTACCTGAGCGCCGCTTTCAGCAAGGAGGATGAACGACGCTACAACGGCGTCATCGCGGGGGAACCGTTCATCGCCAAGCCCGTCGATATGGACTCACTGCTCGCCCGCATTCGCCGGGCTCTCGGCGAAGACGTAATGGAAGCCGATACGCGCAGTTGACAGGCGATTGTCGATTGCTGAAGCGCCCGTCCCACTTTGCGGGTTATCGATCTGCAATCCCTTGCCGCGACCTCAACAGCTCCTCGAAATAGGCGATGGTTTTCTCCAGCCCTTTGTCCAAGGGCGTCGTCGGTTCCCAGCCCAGTTCCTTCTTCGCCAGGCTGACATCGGGTTGCCGTTGTCGCGGATCGTCCGTGGGCAGTTCCTTGAACACGATCTCCGACCTCGAGCCGGACATCGCGATGATCTTCTCCGCAAGCTGGAGGATCGTGAACTCGCCGGGATTGCCCACGTTGATCGGCCCCGTGACCTCGTCGCCTGTTCCCATGAAACTAATGAAGGCCTCGATCAGGTCGTCGACATAGCAGAATGAACGCGTCTGTTGACCGTCTCCGTAGACGGTGATGGGGGCGCCCTGCAATGCCTGGCAGATGAAGTTCGAAACAACACGGCCATCGTTGGGATGCATGCGCGGTCCGTACGTGTTGAAGATGCGCGCCACCTTGATGACGACCTTATGCTGGCGGTAGTAGTCGAAGAACAGTGTCTCCGCGCATCGCTTGCCTTCGTCGTAACATGACCGGACCCCGACGCAGTTCACGTGCCCCCAGTAGTCTTCGGCCTGCGGATGGACCCGCGGATCGCCGTACACCTCACTGGTCGAGGCCTGGAAGACTTTCGCGCGCACCCGCTTCGCCAACCCCAGCACGTTAATGGCCCCGTGGACACTGGTCTTCGTCGTCTGCACAGGATCGAACTGGTAGTGGATGGGAGACGCCGGACAGGCGAGATTGTAGATCTCGTCTACTTCCACGTACAACGGGAACGTGATGTCGTGCCGCATCAGCTCAAAGTGCGGGTGCCCGAATAGCCGCGCCACATTGGCCTTGGCGCCCGTGAAGAAGTTGTCCACGCAGAGCACATCGCATCCGTCCGCAACCAACCGCTCGCAGAGATGGGACCCCAGGAATCCCGCCCCCCCCGTTACCAACACGCGTTTCCGAGTCAGGTCCTTCATCTTTTCTCCCTCACTCAATCCAGCGTAACCGCGTCGTCATACTCCGCCACGGAGGCATGCCACCCGGTGTTCTCCTCAAGGCAGTCTCGGAACGCATCGGCGGATGTCGACTCGCCGTGGGTCACGAACACGCGGCGGGGAGCGCTCTTCAACGACGAGATCCACTTCAACAGCTCGTCGCGATCGGCGTGGGCCGAAAACCCGTTCACCTTCGCAACGCGGCACCGCATGTCAAATTCCCGCCCCAGGATGCGGACCGGATCGTCCCCCTCGAGGATACGCCTGCCAAGCGTGCCCTGAGCCTGGTATCCCACAAAGAGGACCGTGCTCTCGGGACGCCCGACATTGTGAATCAGGTGGTGCTTGATGCGCCCTCCCGTGCACATGCCGGAACCGGCTATGACGATGCAGGGACGGGGACAATCGTTGATCGCTTTCGACTCGTCCACGCTCGTACACATATCCAATCCAGGGAAGTCGCAGGGGTGATCGCCGCTCCGCAGCAAGGACATCGTCTCTTCATCGAACAGCTCGGGATGCCGCTTGAACACTTCGGTTACGCGAATGGCCATGGGGCTGTCCATGAACACCTTCGTGTGCGGTATGCGCTGCTCGTTAACGAGGCCGTTGAGGTGATAGAGGAGCTCCTGGGCACGTTCAACCGAGAAACTTGGAATGAGAACGTTGCCGCCACGCTCGAAGGTCTCGTTGATCAGCTTCTCCAGCCGGACCGGGATGCCCGTGTTGTCCTTGTGAAGGCGGTTGCCATACGTCGATTCGATCAGAACATAGTCAGCTTCCTCGAACGGCTCAGGGTCTTTGACGATCGGCGTGTGCCACTGCCCCAAATCGCCGGAAAAGACGATCGATCGAGTCTCTCCCCCCTGGGTGACGAGCAACTTCACGGACGTCGAGCCCAGAATGTGGCCGGCTTCCTGAAAGAGTACGCGCACGCCGTCACCAATCTCGACCGGTGAACCGTAGCCGGCCGTCTTGATCCTCGATGCGACGTTCTCCACGTTTTCCACCGTGTACAACGGATCGTACCCGTGCGGACTGGTCCTGCCTTCCTTCCGATGGCGCCGCCTCTTGTAGGCCGCATCTTCCATCTGGATCTTGGCGGAGTCCAGCATGACGATCGTGGCAATGTCCGCGGTCGCGGGGGTACAGTAGACCGTGCCCTGGAACCCATCCCTGGCGAGTTTCGGGAGACGACCGCAGTGGTCGAGATGGGCGTGAGTCAGAATGACGGCATCGACACTGTTGGCCGGCACCGGGAAAGGCGCCCAGTTGCGGTGCTTCAGGTCACGCTCCTGGTACATGCCACAGTCTACGAAGACCCGCGTGCCGTTCGCGTCGACACAGTAGCAGGACCCCGTCACGTTGCGGGCGGCCCCGAAGAAGTTCAGTTTGATTTCCATTCCTGTTCTTTCCTTTCATGTGCAACGGCTGTCACCGTTGTTGTTCGCTCTGGCGAAAGATGGTCTGAAACTCGATTTCCTCGGCGGCGAGCACAAATGCCGTCGGCGGCATGTTCTTGGTGCGCCTCAGGAGGTCCGCGTAGTATTCGCTGTAGGCGTCGGTGCTCTCGTCTTCGCCGGGAGCACGCATCCCAATAAAGGTCAGGCTCGCACCGCGCGATTGCTCGCGGATACTCGCAAAGACGTCGGTGGAACTTCCAATGAAGACCTCGGCTTCCGCGTCGAACCGCACGTGATCGATGAACTCACGCAATCGCTTCTGCTCTTCTTCCAGCTTGTCGGCCGTGTCGACCACGCGCTTGAGCACGACCTGCGATTGGCGCCATTCCCCGCCCTGTCGGAGCAGGTGCACCAGGGCGAGCATCAATCCCAGGTTCTTCTGGGCTCCCGCCCACCACACGTCGATACGCCCGACGCCGCTGTGCGCTTCCTCCTCCGGCTTCTCCCTGACGACAACAAGGTTCTGGCGCATGTCGTCCGCGGACCGTATCAACTCGGCAAAGGGGCGGTAGTTTTCCTCGCGCTCCGTAACACCGAGCAGAATCGTGTTCGGTACGATCGGTCCGTACCCGTAGTTACGCGCCAGGGTAACGGCCCCGTCCAAAGGCGTTGCCGCCGAGCAGACCTTGACGAGACTCTCGACGCCCTGCTTGTCCAGGTAGTCGTGAATTGTCTTTCGCGCCCGGTCGACACGGTCCGGAGGCGTATCCCGCGGCAGGATGGACGCAACCGTCAGGAAGCCCCGGTTGCGCGCAATGGCGCTGGCGAGGCCGATCAGGTGCCAGCGGCTGGTTGGCGTGCCGCTGAGCACGAGGATGTTGGGTTTCCAGGTGCGCGCATCCGGTTTGCGGCGCTCCAACGCAAAGATCGCGTGCCGGGCAATCAGCATGAAAACGCCGCTGCGCATATCGCCCCACCACGCGCGAATGCTGCGACGCTGCATCAGGAAGTAGACGCTGACGGCCACGAAACCGGCGACAAAGGTCGCGCCGGCATTGATCATGAACATTGCCGCGAAACAGGCAAACGCTCCGGCAAAGGAGACTGCGCAGGGCACGCGGAACTTCGGTCGCCAGGAAGGCGGTCCGGTCAGTTCCTCCAACCCGGCCGAGATGTTCAGCAGTCCGTATGACGTCAGGAAGAACATGGACAGGACCGGCGCAATCGCGTTCAGGTCTCCGAGGACTATGCCGATCAGCCCCACCAGGAAGGACACGCCGGTCGCGATGCGAGGGTCATTGCTCTTTCCGAATCCACGCCCGAAGACCGTGGGGATCACGCGGTCACGTGCCAGGGCCTGCAGTGTCCGCGGCGCGCCGAGGAGCGCTCCCATCGCACTGGACAGCGACGCCGCCCACACGCCGGCGGTGATGAGCTTGCCCCACACCGCAACCCGCTGCATGACCATGCTCATCGATTCATGACGCAGGATCTCCGTGTTGGCGATCGAGAAACTCAGAAACAGTGGAATCGCCAGGTACGCCAGGTAGCCGGTCGCCACGGCGGCAATCGTACCCCTTGGCAGAGCCCTGGCCGGGCTCTTCAGGTCACCCGACATCGCAATTCCCGCCTCGATCCCTGTCACGGCCGGGAAGAACACCGCGAAAACCGCCCAGAATGGCCTGGCCGCGGGCAACTCCGACTGCGCTGTTTCCGACAAGACCACTTCAGATCCCGAGCCGCAAAAGAACGAAACCAGTGAGGCGAAGATCAGCGCCATGACGATGAACTGCGTCTTCAGCGCCAGGTCCGCCGACCTGTAGGCCAGAAGAGTCAGAACCAGCAGAGTGCCGATCCCCACCAGCGTCAGATCCAGGTTCGGGAACACGGCAACCACCGATTCCGCGAAACCGGCGATGTAGAACGAAATACCCAGCGCCTGCGCGAAATACAGCGGGAGCCCTACCGCCGCACCGACCTCGACTCCCAGCGAACGGGAAATGATGTAGTAGGCGCCGCCCCCCTCGATACGCATGTTGGTTGCCAGAGCCGCCAGGGACAATCCGGTCAGGAAAGTAATCGCGGTCGAGATCGTGACGATTACCAGCGTACCGACGAGGCCGACATTGCCGAGCACCCACCCGAACCGGAGGTACATGACAACGCCGAGGATGGTCAGCACACTCGGCGTATAGACGCCCTTGAACCAGCCGAACTGGTAGCCGTGCCTGCCCTTCCCCGAACTGTCACCCGACGCCATGTGTCACTCCCGCGTTAATATCCGGTATCCTAGAGGCAACCACCAGACACATGCAATACATCGTTTGGAACCGAACAACGCCCCGCGAACAACGCGCCCACCCACCTTCGTAGACTCGCCGGAGGCCGGCGCGATGCGCCGACCGGAGACGAGAAGCAGCGCAACGCCCGGCCTGCGCCCTCCGGTGCGTCTCGCCGAGACGCACCTTCGGACGCTCTACAAAGGGGCTTCGTCCCCTTCGGGCGCATCCGCGATCTGTTGCACCTGCGGAGGAGCGTCCCCTTCCAGACCTCCTACCCACACTTGACGCAGCGCGACGCGGCGGGCCATCATACTCCATCGACACAGCCGTGCAATAAACTGTCGAGTTGGAGCGTTTTCTGACTTGTAGCCGGCACGTGGAGCACAGATGAGAAACCTTTTGCCGATCACTATTCTGCAAGCGGCGTTGACCACGGCGTTTGCCGCGGCGGAAACGACATACCCGTTCGAGAAGGCGGATCGACTGCGCCCGGGCAACAAGATCGACGAGTTCGTCTTCGATCGCCTGCGACGCATGAAGATCGAGCCGGCGGCACTGTGCTCGGACGAGGTCTTTCTGCGCCGCGCCTATCTTGACGTCATCGGCACGCTGCCGACTTACAAGGAAGCCAAGAACTTCCTCCAGGACCAGTCGCCCGACAAGCGTGAAGAGCTGATCGACACCCTCCTGGAACGGGACGAATACGCCGACTACTGGTCCATGCGCTGGGCCGACATTCTGCGCGTCAAAGCCGAGTTTCCCGTAAACCTCTGGCCCAACGCGGTACAGGCCTATCATCGCTGGATCCACACCAGCCTGAGAGAGAACAAACCCTACGACAGGTTCGCGCGCGAGCTGCTGACAGCCAGCGGCAGCAACTTCCGCGAAGCGCCGGTCAATTTCTATCGTTCGATGCAGAACACGGAACCGGAAACGTTGGCAAAGGGCGTCGCACTGACCTTCATGGGCGTACGCGCCGAGAACTGGCCCGACGAGAAACTGACCGGCATGGCGGCGTTCTTTGCGTACGTTGGCTTCAAGAAGACGGCGGAATGGAAAGAACAGGTCGTTTTCCACAATCCCTGGTCACCGGCGGTCACGAACACGCCCACGGGCAAACCGCGGCCCGCGGTCTTCCCCGATGGCGCCAGGGCCAGGCTGAACCCGGCCAAGGATCCGCGCGCCGACTTTGCCGGCTGGCTGATCTCGCCGAAAAACCCCTACTTCACGAAGCACGCCGTCAACCGTCTATGGTACTGGGTGATGGGCCGCGGGATCGTACACGAGCCGGACGACGTTCGCCCGGACAATCCCCCCGCCAACCCCGAGCTGCTCGACTGGCTGGCGAAGCAGTTCGTGATATCGGAGTACGACCAGAAGTACATCCTCAAGCTGATTCTCAACTCGACCACGTATCGGCTGTCGTCGATCCCACGCTCGAAACACCCCAAGGCGGCCGCCAATTTCGCCGGCTATCCCGTGCGCCGTCTGGAAGCCGAAGTGCTCGTCGACGCGCTGTGCCAGCTCACGGGCACGACCGAGAAGTACTCGAGCCAGATTCCGGAACCGTTCACCTACATCCCCGAACAGCAGCGCTCGATTCTGCTCGCGGACGGGAGCATCACCAGCCCGTTCCTCGAGATGTTCGGCCGACCGCCGCGAGACACGGGTCTGCTGTCCGAGCGAAACAACAAGCCGTCAGCGGCCCAGCGCCTGCACTTTCTGAACTCCAGCCACGTCCGCAACAAGTTCACCAGGAGCAAGAAGCTGCGCGAGCTCCTGTACTCGTCGCAGAAGCGGCCGCGCGAGGCCATGAACAAGATCTATCTGACGTTTCTCTCGCGCCTGCCGACCGACGAAGAGCGGGGGATGATTTCCCAGTACGCCGACTCCTCGGGAATGGCGGGGAGAGACCTGGCGTTGGACTTGATGTGGACGCTGGTAAACTCCAAGGAATTCATGTATAGACATTGATGAGGTGATGCCATGAATACGAAACTGAACCACCCTTTCCTGCCGCCCGTCACGCGACGGGACGTGCTGCGGACGGGACTGTACGGCTCGGCGGGCATGTTGTTGGCCGATCGTCTTGCCCCGCCGGCGCGGGCCGCTGTGCGCCCCGCCAAGGCCAAGGCCGTGATCCAGATCTGGATGTGGGGCGGCCCGGCACACACGGACACGTTCGATCCCAAGCCGGACGCGGGCTATGACTACTGCGGTCCGCTCGACAAGGCCATTCCGACAAACGTCGGCGGCATTCAGCTCGGCCAGTCACTGCCCCTGCTGGCAAAGCAGGCCGACAAGTACTCCATCATCCGCGGCATGACCCACGGCGTGTTCGCTCACGAGACCGCATCCTACCTGACCCAGACCGGTCGCCGCTCTGGAGACGGGCTGGTCTATCCGTGCGTCGGGGCCGTGGTTTCGCGCTTCAAGGGCTACGACGCCGGATACAAGGCGCTGATCCCGCCGTACATCGTACTGACGGGACCACAGGGCCGTTTTTCGGAAGCGGGCTTCATGGGCTCGCGCTACAAGCCGTTCGCGACAGGCGGCAACCCGGCCCAGACGCCGTTCGCCGTCGAAGGCATCGTCGCCCAGGGCATCACCGATAAAAGGCAGCGCGGACGACGCGATCTCCTGCGCAGGATGGACCTCCTCGGCCGGGCAATCGAAGACAGTCGGGAGTTTGCCGCGGTAGCCAAGAGCGAAGAGACTGCCTATGACCTCATTCTCGGAGACGCCGGCAAAGTCTTCGACCTGTCGGAAGAGGCGGACGAAGTCAGGGAGAAGTACGGTCGCAACTGGTTCGGACAGTCCTGCCTGTGTGCCCGCCGCCTGGTCGAACGGGGCGTGCCCTACGTCACGATCAACTACAAGGGTTGGGACTCGCACAAGAAGCACTTCGAGACCATGCGCCAGAAACTGCCGGAGATGGACACCGGAATGTCGGCCCTGCTGCAGGACCTCTCCGATCGCGGCCTGCTGGACAGCACGATCGTGTGGTGGAGCGGCGAATTCGGCCGGCGGCCGAAAGTGCAGTGGGACCCGCCCTGGAACGGAGGGCGCGGGCACTACGGCAAGGTTTTCTCGGCCGTAGTGGCGGGTGGCGGCTTCAAAGGCGGCCAGGTTGTCGGCGCATCGGATGCCAAGGGCGAAGAAGTCAAGGACCGCCCGGTCTATCCGTGGGACCTGATCGGCAGCATGTACACCCTGCTGGGCATCGATCCCAACGCAACCCTCCCCCACCCCCAGAACCGCGTCGTGCGCGCCACGCCGTCCGAAGCGGACGGGTATGAAATCGGCGGGCGACTGACGGAGATCATGTAGGCTGAATCAGTGCGCCGCAGAGTATCACGACCTGATTTCCGTTTGACATTCTTGGGTTGTTGTTTGAGATGGTCTTCATAGTACAGAGGTCATGGGCAAAGACACCGCGGGCCTGCCCCTCACCCGCCTCCGCTGCGCTGCGGCGACCTCTCCC
>CAZKRK010000133.1:0-17812 GCA_964555035.1 uncultured Victivallales bacterium
GCGCCCTCCGGTGCGGCCGGCAACGGCCGCACGCTACGGACGCTCTACGAAGGGCGGGCCTGCGCCGTGTCCGAGGTGCCCTGTTCCCCATTCACCGCCAGGCCTTCTTCAGCATGAGAACCGCTACGGCAAGAAGCACCGCGATCCCCGTGAACACGGCAACCCGCATCTTCAGACAACTGCTTGCGGACGATGGCGGCGGGTTGGAAGAAGAGGAGAGGGAGAGGGGATTCGTCCCATGGGCGAGGGACAACTTGCAGACGTGGTTTGGGCCGGATTGCAAATCCGGCCTACCGGGGGATGCGTGTATCGGGGAATGCCTGAGGGGAGGGGTAGGGAGACATCTTCGACTCCCGGCTCAGCTGTGCCGCCGCGCCAGGAGGGCGCCGCCCACCATCGACAATGCCACCGGCACCCAGGCGATCAGGTCCGGGCGCAGCGCCGGAAACTTCACCAGCGACTCCGCCACGATGATGAAGAGGTAGAAGTTGAAGACCAGCACCAGGCTCATGGCAGCACCGATCGAAGACTCGCGCCGATGGGCCTTGATGCCGAGCGGTATCCCCAGGACGGCGAAAGCCAGACAGGACGCCGAAAGCGCAAGGCGCTTGTTGAGCTCCACCGCCAGTCGCATCCGCTTGATTGCCTGTTCTTCCTCCGTCAAGCCAGGGTAGGCCTCCGCAACGTCGCGCATGTCCGTAAGCAACTCCGCCATCGTCTTGTCCTTCTCGCGAGGATGGTACGTGCGGGGCTGGGCAAGATCGTCAAGCCTGAGCGTCCACCGTTTGCAGGACATGGCTCCCGGAATCTCTTCGGAAAAGGGCTCGACGCGAACGTCCTCAAGCTGCAGCTCCAGCCCCTTGCCTTCGTTGATCGACTGAAACCGCCCCTTCTTCGCCCTTATCTCGCGGTTCACCTCCCCTTCGCGCACATCCCATATGCGTACGTCCGTCAGCTCGTTGCCGTCCTTGGCCCCGAGGTAGATCGTCAGCCCGGGAAAGTCCTGGACGAACCGGCCCTCGTCGAGCAACTCGATCGGCGGGGTTGCAATGAGCTGTGCCCGAATCTGGCGCCGCCGCAGGTGCGCCTTGGGAGCCGCCTCCTGGTTAAGCCAGACGCAGACCAGGCTCAAGGCTACCGAAAGCAGCACCGGCCCGGACATGATCTGGCCCAGGCTCACGCCGCACGCCTTCATGGCCGTGATCTCGCCGTCTGCCGACAACCGCCCGAACACCAGCAGGCACGCCGTCATCACGCTGACCGGGATCGAAAGCGCCAGCATCTGCGGCACGCCGCTCAACATGATCTGAAGGATCGGCTTTGCCGGCACGCCGCGCACCAGCAAATCGTTGATCTTGAAGACAAGCGCCAGGCACATGACAACGGTCAGCACAACCAGGGTCAGGATAAACGACCCAAAGAAACCGACCGTGATATACCGCTTAATAGTATGCATCGCACCGTCTCATAAAACGACAATCCCGGCAGCGGACGGCCCTGCAGAGAGAAGGAACCGTCCGTCACCGGGACAACTGTGCCGCACGATAGCGGGCAGCCGGTCTACGAAGTGACCTTGCCGGCGCCGCTGATGTAGACCTCGACCCGGCGGTTGCGGGCGTTGCCCTCCTGCGGATCGTTCGGCTCCATGGGAACGCTGAAACCGTATCCCTTTGCCGAGAGACGGCCGCGCTCGATCTTGCCGCGCGTCACCATGTACTCCAGAACGGCCTTGGCGCGGCGATCCGAAAGCTCCAGGTTGTAGTCCTCCTTGGACTTGATGGTGCGGTCGGCATGTCCCTCGATCTTGGCCGTCGCCTGAGGATGACGCTGCAATACCTTCACGATTACGTCGATGTCGTCGAAATACTCCTGCTTGATGACGGCCTTGTCGTAGTCGAACCGGATACGCAGCTCGAACCGCATCAGGTCATCCGGACCGTGCAGGGGATTCGTACCGTCTTCCAGCACCTCGTGCCCGTCGGCCACGCCGCCGTCGTCCGTGTCGCGATCCAACGGATTCGTGCGGTACTTCTTGACTTCGTCGCCGTCCGTAAGCTGGTCATAGTCGGTGTCCCGCTCAAGAGGATTCGTCTTGTAGGTGTGGACTTCCTCACCGTCGGTCAGCCCGTCCTTGTCCGTGTCGGGATCGAGCGGATCGGTCTTCCATACGACCTCGTCGGGATCGAACAGCCCGTCGCCGTCAGAGTCCATCGGGCCGCCGACCGCCGTCATGTCCGACGGCACGCGCGCACCCCAGGTCCACACGCAACCAACGTCAAACGACGAGTTGGCCTCGGTATGGTCACCGGCAATGTACATGCGTCCGTCGGCCCGGATCGCCCACTCGTCGTTGAAGTGATACATCACGCCGCCGCCGCCGCGAAGGGCGAGATCGGACGAGCCATCCCCCTGGTCCTCCGAGTAGAAGCGCGCTTCCACGCCGCCGGTCAGGTACGGATCCAACCGTTTCCAACGCGTGAAATGGTACATTGCATCAAGCCCGATACCGACCGCGAAGCAGTCATGCACGCCCCTGAAGCCGTTGGCTTCATCAAGGGCGGACACCTGGTCGACCCGTACGATCCGGTTGTTCTCGACGATTGACTTGCCGTAGAAACTCTCGTCCAGCGAGGGTGCCAGGGAAACGTCCGCCTCGAATGTCCAGCTCTCGCTGTAGTCGTAGCCGAGACGCAACTTGAGCAGCAGGTCGTCCTCAACCGCCTCGTCCCCCTCGAAATCGATCCGCCCGATTCCCGGGCTCACGTACCACAATGACTCGATGCCCTGTTCCGCGGCCGGAGCCGGGACCGTCGTTGCTCCAACCAACATCGCGATACCCAACACGCTCCCCACAAAACGTCTCACGGCATGTTTCATTTTGCTTCCTCTCCTCCTGTTGACCAACCGTACCCCGCAACCCGACTACAACTATCAAGACCCGACCTGAAGCGTCGTTTCGACCATTGAACACGCAGCTTACCCATCCACCGAAGCGAACGCAACACCGAACTGGACCGAAACCTGCCCTGCCTGCCATCCCGGCAGGCCGCAGGGCTCCGCCAGAACCGCGCGGTGCTGCCGCCTAGTACCGGTACGTGTCCGGTTTGAACGGCCCCGCCACGCCAATCCCGAGGTACTTGGCCTGCTTGCGGGTCAGCCGGTCCAATGCTACTCCCAGCTTGCCCAGATGGACCCGCGCAACCTCTTCGTCCAGGTTCTTCGGCAGTACGTGCACTCCCAACGGATACTGCCCGTGTTTGCAGTACAACTCCATCTGGGCCAGAACCTGGCACGTGAAACTGTTCGACATCACGAAACTCGGGTGGCCCGTCGCACAGCCCAGGTTCACCAGCCTGCCCTTGGCCAGGAGGATGATGCTCTTGCCCTTCGGGAACGTGATCTTGTCCACTTGCGGCTTAATCTCGGTCCACTTGTGCTTCATGACCTTCTCGACCTGGATCTCGCTGTCGAAATGACCGATATTGCACACGATCGCCATGTCCTTCATGCGCCGCATGTGACGCTCCGTAATCACGTCGCAGCAGCCGGTGGCCGTCACGAACACGTCTCCGATCAGGCTGGCTTCGTCCATCGTCATCACTTCGTGGCCTTCCATCACGGCCTGGAGGGCGCAAATCGGATCGATTTCCGTCACAATCACGCGTGCGCCCTGCCCACGCAACGACTGGCAACACCCCTTGCCCACGTCACCATATCCGGCAACAATCGCTACCTTGCCCGCGAGCATGATGTCCGTCGCCCGGCAGATGCCGTCAACCAGCGAGTGCCGGCACCCGTACAGGTTGTCGAACTTCGACTTCGTGACGGCATCGTTGACGTTGAACGCCGGAAACAGCAGTTCCCCCCGTTCGTGCATCTGGTAGAGCCGGTGGACCCCCGTGGTCGTTTCCTCGGAAACGCCCCGGATCTTGCCGACAGTGCGATGAAAACGCGTCGGGTCGCGCTCTATCGATTTGCGGACCTGCTTCAGGAGCACTGCTTCTTCATGGCTGCCGGGCTTACGATCCAGAATCGACGCGTCCTCTTCGGCCGCGTAACCGAGATGGACAAACAGGGTCGCGTCGCCGCCGTCATCCAGGATGATGTTCGGCCCGCGGCCGTTGCCCCAGTCGAGGATGCGGTCGGTGTACTCCCAGTACTCCTCAAGGGATTCCCCCTTGCGCGCAAACACGGGCGTTCCAGTGACCGCGACTGCCGCCGCGGCGTGGTCCTGCGTAGAGAATATGTTGCAGCTCGCCCAGCGCACACGCGCCCCCAGGGCTTGCAGCGTCTCGATCAGGACTGCCGTCTGAATCGTCATGTGCAGCGACCCGCTCACACGAGCCCCACTCAACGGCTTGGCATCCCCCAAATCCCGCCTCAGGCCCATCAGCCCCGGCATCTCGCACTCGGCAAGGTGAATCTCACGCCGACCGAAATCGGCCTCAGACAGATCACTGACGGCACAGTCAAGGCTTCTGCCACGATACTTCGTCTTCTTCCAAATGTTCCTGCCCACTTCTCTCTCCTCTGTTTGTTTACAAGACTACACTCCACGGCTCTTATGAAACGCAGAGTGGATGAATCCGGCCGTGCCGCTACAGCAACTCCAGCAACTCCGGCACCACCTTCTCGGTCAACTGCCGGCAGAGTGCCAGCACCTCGCCGCCTGACTCGCATGCCAACGCCCGCTCCGCCAACTCCCGGGCCTGCGACATTTCGACCTTGCGCACGGCATCCTTTACGAGTAGCACCAGCGAGGGGGCCACGCTGAGCTCGTCGACTCCCAATCCAAGTAACAGCGGCACCATGACCGGGTCAGCCGCCATCTCGCCGCACAGTCCCACCCATATCCCGTGACGGTGCCCCGCGTCAATCGTACTCTTGATCAACTTCAACACGCCGGGGTGCGTCGGCTCGTAAAGGTAGGCCACGCGTTCGTTCACACGGTCAACAGCCAGGGCGTACTGAATCAGGTCGTTTGTGCCCAGGCTGAAGAAACTGACGTGCTTCGCAATCAGGTCCGCCGTCAGCGCCGCCGACGGAATCTCGATCATCACCCCCACCTCGACCTCTTCGTCGAAGAGTTCCCCCGCATCGCGCAAATCCTGCTTGGCCTTTTCCAGGATCTTGTTGGCCGCCACGACCTCACTCGCTTTGCAGATCATCGGGTACATGATCTTCACGTTGCCCGTCGCCGAAGCGCGCAGAATCGCGCGCAGTTGGCTGCGGAACTTGTCGGGATGCGCCAGCGAATAGCGAATGGAACGCGCCCCCAGAAAGGGATTGGTTTCGCGCGCACCGTCAGACTCCGTCAGAAACTTGTCCCCCCCGAGGTCCAGCGTCCTGAGGATGACCGGCGCCGGTTTCAAACGCTCGGCAATCTCCCGGTAAACCTTCGCCTGTTCCTCTTCGCTGACGACCTTGTCCCGGTACAGATAGAGGTACTCCGAACGAAACAGACCAACCCCCTCCGCGCCGCTCTCTACGACGGCATCGAGCTCGTCCGACCCCTCCGTATTGGCCGACAGCACGATCCGGTGCCCGTCCTTCGTGACCGCCGGCTCGTCGCGCAGACTCCGCAGGCCGTCCTGGATGGTGCGACGCTCTTCCGCCATCTTCCCGTACTGACGCAGCTGCTCGTCACTCGGGTTGACGATCAGCGTGCCCCGGTTGCCGTCCATCAATATGTAGTCGCCGCTCCTCACACGACGCGTCACGTCGTGCAATCCGACCACCGCCGGTATCCGCAACGCCCGCGCCATCACGGCCGTGTGAGAGGTGGAACTGCCCAGGTCCGTGGCAAAACCCACCACGACGTCGCGCCGTATGCCCGCCGTCTCCGAGGGCGCAAGATCGGGCGCAACCACAATGCTGGCCTCCCGAATGTCATTGAAAACTGGAACGGCCCCGCCGCGCAGGTTCTGTATCACGCGCCGCGCAACATCCCTGATGTCGCTCACGCGCTCGCGCAGGTAGTCATCCTTGACCGCCGCCAGTGCGTCCGCATAGCGGCCCGCTACACGGTACACCACCGACTCGACATTCTCCTGCTTCTCGCGGACCTCCGTCACGACCTCTTCGATGAAAACGCGGTCATCCAGAACCATCAGGTGCGCATCGAGAATGCTGGTGTCGGAAGAAGTGGTCCGCTCTTCAAGGTCGCGCTGTAGACTGCGAATCTGCCGACGCGTCTCTATCAGGGCGTCTTCCAGGCGGCAGATCTCATGCTCGATCTCGTCCTCGCCTATGCTGCGCGTCTCGACCCGCAACTCACGCGATGTCACCAGATAGACGCGTCCCTCGGCCACACCCGGAGACACACCCACGCCGCTCAGCGCAACCGGCGCGCCCTCATCTGACCCTCTCGCGCTCATCTCGCTCTCAGTCCTCGTTGAATTGCCTGTCCTCGATCAGCTCTTCCAACTCGTCCAGCACCTGCTCGGCGTCGGGTCCTTCGCAGATCACGCGCAGTTTGGAACCGTGCGGCGCCACCAGCGCCATCAGTCCCAGGATGCTCTTCGCCGACACGCGGTTCCCGTCCTTCTCGATCGTCACTTCCGCATCAAAACGGTTGGCCGTCTCGACAATCATCGCCGCCGGACGCGCGTGAAGACCGTACTGGTTCTTCACCGCGAACTCACGCTCGCACGTGCTCCCGTTCCCCCCTGTGCCCTGGTTACTCACTCGCGCTCCTGCCCCCGCTCAAGATGTCCATCAGCCGCTGATCGAGCTCCTTCGCCGCATCGTGCCCCAAGTAGCGCAGCTTCTGATCGAGCGCCGCCGTTTCGATCACATTCGCCAGGTCCCGCCCCGGCGCAACCGCAATAACGACCTCGGGAATCTCGACGCCGAAGAGCTCGCGCGTCGTCCGCCGCTCGCGCACGTTCTCCGCGTCGCGTTCCGCGGTCGACAGCAACGTCGCCACCAGGTCCAACCGCTTCTCACCCCGCACCGAACCGACGCCAAACAGGCTGGGAACGTGAATGATACCAAGACCGCGTATCTCCATGTGGTAGCGCGTGACGTTTACCGACGCGCCGATCACGTACCCCGCACTGTCCAGCCGCAACTGCGTGATGTCGTCCGCAACCAGCGCGTGCCCCCTCTTGATCAACCCCAACGCCGTGTCGCTCTTCCCAAGCCCCGACTTGCCCGTGATCAGTACGCCGATCCCCATGATCTCGACCATCGTGCCCTGCACCTTCATCTTCGGCGCGGTCAGGTTCTCCATGATGAGCGTCGCCGCGTTGATGAAATGCTTCGTGATCATCGCGCTGCGTATCACGGGGACTTTGTGCTGCTCGGCCAGCTCCGTGATCTCGGAAAAAACGCGCTTCTTGCGCGTGATCACCAGGCACGGCATGCGCTTCTTGAAAAAGGCCTCCAGCCGCGCCCTGCGCTCCTTATCGCTCAGCGAGGAGAGGTAGGCATGCTCGGCCAGTCCCAGCAACTGGATGCGACGATGCGCGAAGTGCCTAAAGAAGCCCGACAAGGCCAGCCCCGGCCGGTTGATGGCCGCCTCGGTAATCGAGCGGCTCAGGCCGTTCTCGCCCGCAATGAGCTCCATGTGCAATGGTTCTCTGCCCGTCTCGAAGAAGTGCTCGACGGAGACGGAGTCGTATTGTCGTGATGCCTGCCTCGTGCTCAACTTGTGGTTTCCTTCGTACGCTCGTTTTTCCGCATTACGCCCTTGTGATCGCGGACCCTGTCCTGCACTTTGCGCAACTGGATCTCCGCTTTCTCCATGGCCCCGTCGATAGAAGCGTACATGTCGTCCAACATCTCGTCCGCCTCTATCCGCAGATGGCCGCGCGCCTGAATTATTACCTTGGCAATATTTCGATGCTTCTCGATGTCCAGCACCACATGCACGTGCTCCACTCGATCGAAATCCTCACAGAGCTTCTCAGCCTTGCCCCTCGCGTACGTCTGCGCACCCTCGGGATCGTGCATGTGTCTCGCTGTTACCTCAATCGACATCCCAACCTCCTGTTTACATGCTGAACTCACTGCCCAGATAGAGCTTCCTGCTCATTTCATCATTGATTAAGAAATCACTCGCGCCCTCTCGCAGTACCTTCCCTTCATACAGTAAATAGGCACGATCCACAACAGAAAGTGTCTCTCTCACGTTGTGGTCCGTAATCACGATCGCAAGCCCCTTGTCCCGCAAACCGGTAATAATGTTCTGAATGTCGCTCACGGCGATCGGGTCCACGCCGCTGAACGGCTCATCGAGCATGAGCATCTCCGGACGGGTCACCAGCGCCCTGGTGATCTCCAGCTTGCGCCGCTCCCCACCGCTCAGAGTATACGCCTTCTGGCGCGCCAGCTTCGCAATGCCAAGCTCGTTCAACAGCTCATCCAGCCGCGAACGCCGCTGCGCCTTCGTCAGGTTGAGAGTCTCCAGGATCGCCATCACGTTCTCTTCCACCGTCAGCTTCCTGAAAATCGACGGCTCCTGCGACAGGTAACCCATCCCCATCCGCGCACGACGATACATCGGCAACCGGGTAACACTCTTACCCCCAAAATGAATCTCCCCGCCGTCAGCACGAATCAAACCGACAATCATGTAGAAAGTCGTTGTCTTGCCGGCCCCGTTCGGCCCGAGCAAACCGACAATCTCCCCCCGCTCGACACGTAGATCCACCTCGTCGACCACACGCCGCGAGTTGTACTCCTTGACGAGCGACTTGACTTTGAGGAGCGAACCGTTGCTACCAGCGCTCATGACCACACCTCACTCCTCCTTCAATTCCTTCCGGTCCAACGCACGCAACGGGTCGCGACCGATGCGCCCCATCACCTCTCGGCGGCCGCCGTCGCCCGGGTGAATCGTCATCATCGCCGGTTCGCACTCCATCCGCTCCTCGTTCACCCAGAAAGTGATGATCTTGCCGCGAATCAAGTCCTTTCCACGGTTCAGCTCGGCGTTCCCCATCAGAACCACCTTGCCCTCTCCAGCGTCATAGACCGCCCGGTCGCACTTCGCCACCCGAACGCCCTGCCAAATCCTCACGTCCCCGCTCGCCCTGACAAGGTCTACGTCGTTCGACGCGTTGAAGGTCACGGTCATCGTGTCGGACGACATCCTGACTTCAGGATCAACCACGGACACGTCACCTTCAAAAGTCGCCACACGCTTCTTGTAGTCAAAAGCCAGCTTGTTCGCCGTAATGACCGTGTTCGTGCCAAGGTTCATGGCCGCCCGGTTGCCGTCCTGGGCCGACGCCCCGGCTGCCAGGCCCAAAACCACCGCCCCCATCAGACTAACGACCGAATGCCGGTGCATTCTTCCACTCCTTCCGCACTTTGCCGCGGTCAATCTCCACGCGGACATCGTGATGTATTCTGACAATCTCTTCCTTCGCGCTCCAATCAAACCCCCGGCCCGTAATCGACACGCCCTCCCGCTCAAACCTCACCGGTCCTTCCGAGTCGGCCGTCCCCCGGCCGTGGTTGAAACGGCACGTCTCCGCCCAGATCCGCCCCTCTACCGTCTTGCCGTCCGGCTTGAAGAACATCACCATCACGTTTCCGCCGCGCACGTCCCCCTTCCTGTCCGGCATGCTGGCCCCCGCGGCCCTGATCTCAGCCTTGAGCGCCCCGTCAGGATAAAACTCGACCGGCAACCGCACACTCTCCATGCTGTCCCGCGGCAAGGACTGCTTTCTTATCCCCGTGCCGCCCCCGGGCGCACTCCACGCCGTCAGACAGACCCCCGTCAAAACGACGCTGCACAGCCCCACGAACATGTCAGGAGACGAGCTCATCAATCCCCCTGAGCGTCCGCCACAACCCCCTCAACTTCGCAAATGGAATCGCGTTGGCCCTGTCGGACATCGCACGTGACGGATTGAGATGCGTCTCAACGAACACCGCGTCGCACCCGACCGCAACCGCCGCCCGCGCCAGGTACGGCGCCAGCCAACCGTCACCGGCCGTGAATGTCCCGCCCGCGCCCGGCCGCTGTACGCTGTGGGTGGCGTCGAAAACCACCGGGCAACCGTAGCGCTGCAAAATCGGGAGACTGCGCATGTCCGCCACCAGGTTGTTGTAGCCGAAGCAACTGCCACGCTCCGTGATCATCACCCGCCGGTTCCCGGCACTGCCGGCCTTGGCAACAACGTTGGCAACGTCTTCCGGCGCCATGAACTGCCCTTTCTTGACATTCACGACCTTTCCGGTCTCCGCCGCGGCAACTACCAGGTCCGTCTGCCGACACAGGAAAGCCGGAATCTGCAACGCATCCACGACCTCCGCCGCCGCCGCGCACTCCTCCGGACTGTGCACGTCCGTCAGCACCGGAACCGCAAGCGTCTCACGCACCTCCTGCAGGATCGCCAGTCCCCGCTCAAGACCGGGACCGCGATACGATTCGATCGACGAACGGTTGGCCTTGTCGTACGAAGCCTTGAAAACAAGAGGAATGCTCTCCGCAGACGCCAGCTCCGCCAGGCGGCGCGCCAGAGCAAGGCACCCGCGGCGTGACTCGATTACGCACGGCCCCGCGATCAACACCAACCGCGACCGCCCCCCAAGGGCAACACTTCCAACCTTCAACGCTCTACTCATGCCATCCCCCTCGCACGCAGCAACTCCTCCACCTTGACCACGTCTTCCGGCGTGTCCACCCCCACCCCGAAGTCATCCGTGTCCACAACCGCCAACTGCGCCCCAATGTGCAATGCCCGCAACTGCTCGAGCTTCTCGGCCCGCTCGAGCAGGCACGGCGGCGTCGCCACAAGCCTCCCCAGGAACGAACGCCGATAGGCGTAGATGCCAATGTGACGACGATGCAACCCCGCCGTGTCAACATCGTTGTCCCGCACAAACGGAATCGTTGAGCGCGAGAAATACAACGCGCGCCCGCGGCAATCGCAAACCACTTTAACCACGGCCGGGTTCGCCAGGTCCGCCTCGTCGTCGATCGGCGCCGCTGCCGTGGCCATGTCCAGCTCGCCTTCCGCCAGCATCACATCCGCCAGCTTGTCGATCAACGCCGGATCAATCAGCGGCTCGTCCCCCTGGATGTTGATCACGACTTCCGCATCCGTACCGCCAACCGCTTCCGCCACCCGGTCCGTGCCCGACGGATGATCCGCACGCGTCATCACCGCCTTGCCGCCAAACCCCTCGACGGCCTCGACAATACGAGCGTCATCCGTGGCAACAACCAGCTCCCCCAGCCGCTGCGCCCGCGAGGCCGATTCAACAACCCACTGCACCAGCGGCTTGCCGCACAAATCCACCAGGCTCTTCCCCGGCAAACGCGTCGACCCCCACCGCGCCGGCACAACCCCCACAACTCTGTTCGTATTGCTCATCTCAAACCAACCAATTGACCGGATTGACCCAGTTGACCAATCAACCAATTAACCAATCAACCAATCAACCAATCAACAACTCTCGATATACGCCGTCAACTCACCCGGGACACAGGTAGCGGCGCCGACCTTGCCGACTACGATACCGGCCGCGTAGTTCGCCAGCATGACCGCCTCGGCATGCGTTGCTCCGCCGACAATCGCCAGCATCGCCGTGGCAATCACCGTGTCGCCCGCTCCACAGACGTCGAAAACCTCGCGCGCCCTGGTCGGAATCAAGCGCGGCGCATCGCCCCGGCCGACCAGGTACATCCCGTGCGCCCCAAGGGTTATCGCAAGCAGCTCGGCGTCCCACTTCGCCCGCAGCGCTTCTCCCACGCTGCTCAACACCTCCCCATAGTCGCTCACGCTCTCCAGGGGGACGAGCGGAACCGCCGCCGCGTCGCACGCCTCGGCGTAATTCGGCGTGGCCAGCGCCAGCCCGCTGAAATCCAGACGATGGTTGTCCTTCGGGTCCAGACCGACCGGCACCCCCCGCTCGCCCGCAACCCGCAACACGGCATCCACACTGTCCTGCGTCACAACTCCCTTGCCGTAGTCTTCCAGGATCACCCCGGCCACGTCGGGCACCAACTCGCAAATCCGTTCCGCCAGGCGCCCGTTCAACCCGGCCTGAGTCCCGGGACCGCTCTCCCGGTCGACGCGCACGATCTGCTGACGCTCCGCCAGCACGCGCACCTTCTCGCACGTATGCAACTCGGGCGCCACGACAACGCCGTCAGTACAAATCCCGGCGTCGGACAACTCCCTCATCAGCTCCCGGCCCGCCGTATCGTCCCCAACCGTACCGGCAACGACCGCCTGTCCGCCCAACGCCTGAATGTTCAACGCGACATTGGCGGCGCCGCCGGGACGGACGTGTTCATCCGTAACCTGCACCACGGGCACCGGCGCCTCCGGAGAAATCCTGTTCACCCGTCCCGTCACGTAGCGATCCAGCATCAGGTCGCCCACGACCAGAACACGCCTGCCCCTCGCTCCCGCCAGAATCTCCCGCGCTCTTTCAACGCCCAGCATTGTGATTCCTCTCACTTCCCGTCAACGTGCACCAAAAACGACACTCCCCAACCGAATCCACGTTGCTCCCTCTTCGATCGCAACCTCAAAATCGTGTGACATGCCCATTGACAACTCAGGCAACTCGAACCCCTGCTCCTCGCGGCAACCGTCACGCAGCTCCCGCAACCGAACGAAATACGGCCGCGCACCCTGCGCCTCTTCCGTGAACGGGGGCATCGTCATCAGGCCTGTCACGTCTACGTGCATCATGCCCGTACTCGCTTCGAGTACACCGGGCAGCTCCTCCGGCGTCATCCCGAATTTGCTGCTCTCGCCGGACACGTTCACCTCCAGGCAAACGGGAATCGTCTTGCCCGCCTGTGCCGCGGCATCTTCTATTGCCGCCAGCAACCGCAGTGAGTCGACCGAATGAATCATCTCGAACAACCGGACCGCATCGCGCACCTTGTTGCGCTGCAAGTGCCCGATCATGTGCCACTCCAGACGCCCCGGACAGAGCGGGATCTTCTGTTTGGCCTCCTGCACGCGGTTCTCGCCAAACAACGTCAGACCCGCCTCGGCGGCCTCGCGCACACGGTCAGGCCCAAAGGTCTTCGACACCGCCAGCATCCGCACATCGGGACGCTCGCGACCGGCCCGCACACAAGCCGCACGGATCCGCTCTTCAACCCCCGCCAACCTGTCACTCAAACTCTCGCACATTTCAGCTTTTCAGCATTTCAGCATTTCACTTCAGTCTTCCCCTCGATTGCTCGCGCCAGAGTCACCGGATCGGAGTAGACGACGCCACTCCCCGCCGGCAGGCCAAACGCCAACCGCGTCACCTTCACGGGATGCGCCTTCAGGAGGTGAGCAACATACGATGCCGTGGCGTCACCCTCCACGTCCGTGCTCAGGGCAAGTATCACTTCCCGAAACCCCTCGCGGCCAACGCGTTCCATCAACAAGCGCAAGCGAATGTCCTCCGGACCTTCCCCACGCATGGGCGAAATGCGCCCCATCAATGCGTGATACCGGCCACGAAAAGCGCCGGAACGCTCGATGACAGCCACGTCGTCGGGATTCTCCACCACACACAGCACCGTGGCGTCCCGCGTTTCATCCGTACACAGCCTGCAGGGATTGCGGTCAACCGCGGTCACGCTGCCGCACTGCTCACAGCAACACAGCGAATCGCGCACGCTCTGCAGTGCATTGAGCAGGGAGGGCAACAGCCCGTCCCGCTCCCGCACCAACCTCATGGCCATGCGTTCCGCGGACCGCCGTCCGACCCCGGGCAGTTTTCCCAGACTCGAGGTCAGATTGCTCAGGCATTCCTGGGGATTCATGCTCAACCGAACATCTCGCCAAGCCCCATGCCGCCGGTCATCTTCTGTACATGACCCGCGGCTGCTTTCTGAGAGGAGTCCAACGCACTGTTGATCGTGGACACCAGTGTCTTCTGCAAACGTACACTCTTCTCGGGCGCCAACAACTCGGGCACAATCGATACGCTCTTGATCTTCATATCACCCCTGGCCACCACCGTCACCGACTTGTCGGTGCTCGAAATCTCAACCGTCAGCTTGGAAAGCTTCTTCTGAAGCGCGCGCGCCTGTTTGGCCTGCTTCATCATCTTCATCATCTTTGCCATCGTGTCACCCTCGCGTATTGTCGGCTTCTCTTGGTCCTATCATTCAAAAAAATCCGGGCGCACTATTGCCTCACGTCCGTCACGCTGCCGTCGAACATCTCCAACGCAGTCTGCACCGCTTCATCACGAATCAACTCCTGCCGCGAAGGCTCGGCCGCGCCCCGATCCGCCTGCGGCGGCGCGTCCACGATATCTTCCGATTCCTCGTCGCCGCCCGAAGTGTCGCTCGTGTCCACGTCGGAAAGCACGTCGCCCGGGTTCACCACTCCCACCGACTCGCCGATCGCGAATCGCGCGGATACCGTCCGCCGCAGCAGCTCACCCACAACATGCTCAACCGCCTTCCGGTTGCGCGGCGTCTCCATGTTCTTCTTCTCTTCGCCAAACTCGGGATCGAACGTGATCGAGACGCTCTCAGCCCTGACCGAAGCCGGCTTGGCGTCCACCAGCGCACTGCGGGCCATAATCGCGATGCGCCCCACCCGCTCGACGATCTCCCCCCACCTGTCGGTCAGCATCGCCAACTCGCGCGCCGCCTGCGACTCGGAATACCCTCCCCCGGACACCGCGGACGGCGGATCGCCACCGCTCTGCCGCGTCCCGGCACCCCCTCGGTCCGGGGCTACTGGCGGTCTTGACGGCGACTCAGGCCCCGCCGAGTCACCGCCGCGGGCTTCCCCCAACGCGGCACCACCGCCGCCCGCTTCCAGCTCGCCCAGCCTCTTGAGTACTTCCTGCAAGGTGACTGTGTTCACCGCGTGCGCACAGCGGATCAGGGCGGTTTCCAGAATCGTGCGTTTCGAAAGCGCGAACTTCATGCGGTCACCCGTGTCGGTCAGGATGTCCGCAATCCGCAGCAAACGCTCCGTGTCCGTCGTGCCCGCCTGTTCCTTAAGGCCGGCAAGCTGCGCATCGGTCAGGTCCAGCCCCGCCGACGGATCTTCAACGTGCAGGCACACCAGCAGGTTGCGAAAATGCTCCAGCAGCTCCACCAGCAGGCGCTGCAGATCCTTCCCCGCGTCGTCCAACTCGCCTACAAGTCGAATCACAACCGGAATATCGCCCCCCAACACCGCCCCGGCCAGGTTTTCAAGCGTATCGCGGGCCACCAACCCGAACACGGAAAGCACGTTCTCTTCCGAGATCTCATTCCCGCAAAAAGAAATCAACTGGTCCAGGGCCGACTCCGCGTCACGCAAGCCGCCTTCCGACCCGCGCGCAATCGCCAGCAAAGCGTCATCGTCGACCGCGATTCCCTCCTCGTCAGCGATCAGTTTCAGCCGCTCGACGATGTGCCCCACCGGTATCCGGCGCAAATCGAAACGCTGGCAGCGCGAAACGATCGTCGCCAGCACCTTTTCCGGCTCCGTCGTCGCAAACACGAACTTCACGTGCGCGGGCGGCTCCTCCAACGTCTTGAGCAGGGCATTGAACGCCGCATTGCTGAGCATGTGGACTTCGTCGATGATGTAGATCTTGTAGCGCCCGTTCACCGGCGCAAACTTGACCGTCTCCCGCAGGTCCCGCACCTGATCGACGCTGTTGTTCGAGGCGCCGTCGATCTCCATCACGTCCAGGCTGTTCCCGGCGATGATCTGCGTGCACGCCTCGCACTTGTCGCACGGTTCCAGCGTGGGTCCCTCCTTGCAGTTCAACGCCTTGGCAAGGATGCGCGCCACCGAAGTCTTGCCGATCCCGCGCGGACCTACGAACAGGTAGGCGTGCGCAATCCGCTCCGCCTCGATCGCGTTCCTGAGCGTCCGCACCACATGTTCCTGCCCCACTACGTCCCCGAACTGCTGCGGACGCCATTTCCTTGCAATCACTTCATATGACATAGGAGATTGCCGCCTCCCGAAAGGCGCCCTTTCTTTCACAAATACAAGCCCTTTAACGAATAACGCCTCTCGGCCCGTTTGACAAGGATATTCACGCCCCGGGCCGGGGCTCCAAATCTATCCGTGCCCGCGTTGAGGATTCCACCACGGAGTCACGGAGACACGGAGAAATCTGGACGCGTTTGCCATGAAAGCTGAACTTTCTGGCCACACAGCAGCACTTGTCCTACGATACGCGGAACTGGAGAGACCGCACCATGACCCCGCACAACCACGAATACTTCATGCGGCAGGCCCTCGCCGAAGCGCACCGCGCCCTGGAGGCCGAGGAGGTCCCCACGGGCTGCGTCATCGTCCACCGCGCCCCCGAGACCGACGCCATGCCTCGTATCGTCGCCCGCGCCCACAACCAGGTGGAGCTCCTCAAGGACGCCACCGCCCACGCCGAGATGATCGCCATCACCCAGGCCGCCGGCACCCTCGGCGACTGGCGCCTCGTGAACACCACCCTCTACGTCACCAAGGAACCCTGCGCCATGTGCGCCGGCGCCATCGTTCTCTCCCGCATCCCGACCGTCGTCTTTGGCGCCGTAGACCCCAGACGCGGCGGCGCCGTCTCGGTCTTCAACATCCTCAACCACCCCCAGCTCAACCACCGCTGCGAAGTCCTGAGCGGAACCCTCGAAACCGAATGCGCCGAGCTCCTGCGTGAGTTCTTCAGAGCCAGACGCGACGGCCGTCTCTCCTGCTTGAGTCCGACCAGGACCGCCCCGCGCGGGGGATAGGCAACGCCGATCCTGTCGAACTCCGGCGCCAGTCGTGCCTGCACCGTAGAGCCGAATTGCTCGACCCGGTCGGCCACCGTCTTCCTCCCGCGAAACACCTGGATCGCGGCTACGACCGGACGCCGCAGCTTCGCTCGAAACGGAATCGCGCAAACCGCCAACACGACGGCCGTGACGCCGACACGGATGCATGCGATGGTCGCTCTCTTCATCTTGGCTACTCGCTATAAGATCACGGTCAGTGTTGCCCACTTCTTCATTTCACCGGACACAGGATGAAACACGGAAAAGGGGAAAGCAACATCATTGAGCCGTTTCCAGGCTCACACCTTATAAAGTGTGAGCCTTTCGTCGATTGAGAATTCGCGCCGGTTGGTGTGTGCGAGGAATGGCACCGGAACAAGCCTGTTGCCGCACCTGGAGGTTGTCCCAAGAACCGCTGGATTGGCAGGCGTTTTGAGAACATACCCTCTTTTCGGACAGCGTCTATCCGGCCGGACCCCCAAACCCGCGCGCTGTCATCCCGAGCGCAGCGGAGCGGAGTCGAGGGATCTCGAGAACTGCCAAGCACGTCCGGCGTGGTTACCAATTACCGAGATCCCTGACCAGAAACTTGACTCGTCGCGGCCTTCCGTAAAATCGTTCTCCCTTGGCCCGCCGTAGCCTGGCGAAGGAGGCAGGACGGTTCCGAACCCCACGGGATCCACCGCCCCGCTTGGGCTCCGCTGAACCGTCCTGGAGAACGGTTCTACGTTTCCGCCTCGAATTGCCTCGGAAGCGCAGCGCACCGGGGGCGGGACTAGCCGGGAACTTCCCATGTTCCGCCCCGCGACAAGGAGAGATTAAGGAGGAAGATTACGTAGATAGATTTCGGTAAGGGGAGACGCACCAAGTACTTCGTCTATCTACTCAACGCGGGTGTCGCCCGCAACCCAAGTGATGCAAAGGCAGAAAAATGGGTTGGCAGAAAAATGGGGATATTGAGAGAGTCATTTTTCTGCCAGCCCATTCTTCTGCCTTTCATTCCTATCCCAACGGCGCTGACCTGACGGATCTCCCGTCCTTCTACGCAAAACGCACACAACCCGCGGGTTCAGACTACAAGGCGGGCCGGGGCCCACAACCCAAGTTGCCCGGCCCTTC
>CAZKRK010000134.1:0-17701 GCA_964555035.1 uncultured Victivallales bacterium
CGGTGTGCTTGAGCAGCCATGTACGCGAGAACCACATGCGGTGCTAATCCTGCGCGAGGGACGCGCGAGCAGTCAAGCTAGATCCCAAAGGGGCGCCCGCACAATTCGAGACGGAGACACGAATCCCCGCGCTGTCATCCCGAGCGCAGCGGAGCGGAGTCGAGGGATCTCGGGAATTGGCAACCACGCCGGACGTGCTTGGCAGTTCTCGAGATCCCTCGACTCCGCTCCGCTGCGCTCGGGATGACAGCGCGGGGATTGGAGTTTCCGGTCAGGAACGCCGGCCGTCCCCCAGCAGCTCATCTTTCAACTCCAGGTACCGCCGCGTGTAGCGCACACCCATCTGGGACTCGCGGTGGTCGAAGCCGAAGGCGCGGCGTTTGACTGCCAGAACGGGTGGCGCCTGGATGCGCTTGGCCAGCCCCATTCCGGTATAGAGCGTCCACCAGCGTTCGAGGTCGGCGATAAACGCCGCGGGGCTGTCGAACAACTCGGAGACATCGCCATCGTAGCCGATTTTCTCGGCAAGCGTCCCCTCACGATACCAGTCGAGTAACTCCTCCGGCGTGGTCCGGTTCCACCACTCCACCCAACTGCGGAAGAGGCAGTCGTGATAGGGGTAGACGAGCGGATCGCCTTTGCCTTCGTCGACGTTCTGCGCATCGCTCAGCTCCGCCGACGGCACAAGCTCGATGCTCCCCCGGGGAATCACTTCACGCCGAAACACGTTTGCGTTCAAGTGTCGGGCCAGCGCATACACCTCCGTCTTCCACAGGTCCGAGAGGTTCGCGAAATAGCCGGCAAGATCGCCGTACAAGGTCGCATAGCCGACCGTCATCTCGGACTTGTTGCCGTTGCACGTAAACACGCCTCCGAAAGCAGCCGAAATCGCCGCCAGTACGCGCGCGGAACGATCGCGCGCCTGGATGTTCTCCTTCAGCAAACCGCTAAGCTTCAGCTCCCGGTCGGCCAGGTCGGCCGACAGCCCGCGGACCGGCACGCCGTCGAGCTGCGCGTGGGTCACCGCCACGCTCTCCTCGATCGGCACCTCGGCGTAGTAGCAGCCGAGGTTGTCCGCCAACTGCTTCGCCAGGCTGCGCGTAGTTGGCGAATTGTAGCGGCTGGGCATATTGACGAGCAGGAGGTCCTCGCGCGGCAGGATGAGGCTGTAGAGCGCGGCGACAACCGAAGAATCGATCCCGCCGGACACGCCTACCGTCACGCGTTTCACGCCGCACAGTTCCATGAACCGGCGCGTGCCGTAGAGAATGGCGTCACAGATAACGTCAATTCCATCGTCGCGCAGGTCGATCGGCTCACCGAAACCGGCGTTCTCTCCCAGCGGAATGTCGACCACCGGAGACGACTCGGCGAACCTGCCGCCGCACCCCGTCACGTGCCCGTGCCCGTCGTAGATGCACGAGGCGCCGTCAAACGTAAAGACGGTCTTGCCGTTGTTCTGAATGCCAACCTTGTTGACGTAAACGAGCGGACGCCCAAGTGTTTCCGCCTGCGCCGAAAAGACACGGTGACGCTTGTGGTTCTTGTTGGCCGTGAAAGGCGAGGCGCTGATGTTGACGTAGATGTCCGGGCTGTGGTGCCGGGCCAGCCGCGCCAGCGGCGAGACACTGTAGTCCATGTCCCAGGCGTCTTCGCACAGCACACATCCCAGGGAGAGCTTGCGCGTCTGTACAGGCGCGACGAACTCGTCGAGGGACTTGCCTTCCTCCAAGGCAAGCTTGCGCAGATCGAAGAAATGGCGGCTGTCGTCAAACTCCCGGTAGTTCGGAAGCAGCGTCTTGACAACGAAAGGGTAGAGACTGCCGCCGGGCCCCACGAACTCCCCGTCGTCGGCAACGAAAAGGGCGTTGTACTTGCGCACACGCCCGTCCTCGTTGCGGCGGTCCCAATCCAGGCCCACCGAACCGAAAACGACGGTCGTCCCCCGCGACGCCTGCCGCACTTCGTCGGCGCAATGCTCGCACTCGCGCAGAAAGGCCTCGTGCTCCCACTCGTCACCGATCAGGTAGCCGGGAATCGCCATTTCCGGAAACACGATCAGTTCCGCGCCGTCTTCGCGGGCGCGGCCAATGTGCGTCAGCATGCGTTCGGTATTGGATACGGGGTGTCCGGCTTGGACCTCGAGCTGCACCAGGCACGCGCGAATGGATGAGAGTGTCATGCCCGCGACTACTTCTGTTTCGGTTTGCGACGCCAGAGGACGTACTCGTTCAGTCGGCTCTCGTAGCGTCCCTCGCCCCACCGCTCCGCCTGGATCTGCTCCAAACGCTTGAAGAAGCCCCTGAGAACGAACAGCGCCCCTCCCGCCGCGGCGAGGGCGACGACCAACATGGCTACATCCTTACCGGTCATGGGTTGGCTACTATAGAATGGACACTTCGCGCGTACAACCCAAAACCGCGGACTGAGCGCGGGCACGACGCATCCACGGTTCGTTGCACCAGGCCCGGAGGGCCGCCATAATGGAGCCTGGGGTGCAGCGCAGCGGAACCCCGGGGCTCAGGCCAGAACCCCGCGAGCCCCGGAGGGGCGGCATAGGCGCTGCGTCCGCTTGCGCGGCACATTCGACGTAACCGCGCAGCCTGGCGGGTATGCCTATGCCGCCCCTCCGGGGCTTGGCTGTCCCGCGTCCCGTCCCCTGGGGTTCCGCTACGCTCCACCCCAGGCTCTATTATGCCGCCCCTCCGGGGCTCCGAGGACGCGCAGGATCAAGGGAGACGAGAAGCAGTGGGCCGCTACTTCACAAATCACAAGTCATCGATCGCCAAGCGTGAATCAGCACCGTCCTACTCCAGGCAAACCACCTCGCCGCCGACCGTCGACACGAAGACCTTGCCTACCGCGACGGCCATGCCGTCGAACACCGGCTGCGAGCCGAGCCGGCATCGCGACAGTTTCTCCCCCGTCTCGGGATTGAATGCCATCACGGCCGCGCGCGCCTCCGCATCGTCAAAACGGGCGCCGCCGCCACGCTCGGCCAACACCGGCCCTGCCGCCAGAAGCGCGCCGGGGGTCAGGACAAGCGCCCGGGCCACGAGCGGCGGCTGGACCGACCAGTGTGTCGTGACCTTGGCGGGACGCTGGTACCTGGCGAGAGCCCGGTTGTTGTTCTTGATCGTCTTGTCCAACTCCTTGACACGTTTGTCGGCCCGGAAGAGGTGGTAGTCCCTGAAGCCGATGTCACGCTGTATCGCGCGCCGCCCGTAGCCGAAGACGGTCTTTTCGTCCGTCACCAGAATCCGGCCACTGGGACGGTATCTCGAGATGACCGACCACCCGCTCGCGCGCCCCCAGTTGCGTTCGCCCCAGATCCACGAAGTGCGGTGCCACCAGTCGCCGTCCAGCAACCCCGCCGAGCTGTACAGGTGCGTCGCGAAACCGGGCTTCCGCTTGCCGTCGAAATCCAGGACCTTGTCGCGCAGGTAGATGCTCTGCCCGTCACACACCAGGACGTCCGGCAACGTGCCGGGAAGCTCCACGTCCTCGATGATCTCCTCCGGCTCGGCGCCCGTCTCGGGATCGCGTCCGTAGAAAACTTCCTCGCCGATCAACCGACCCGTTGCCAACTCGAGCCGACATAGACGCATGCCGCCGTCGAGGAACGAGGAGCGACCGGCCGTGCAGTAGACGACGCCGTCGCGGATCAACACGGCTCCCGTAACCGGCCAGACCGACTCGACCTGCCCGCACGCGACGATACGCCTGTCTGCGGGCGCCGCACGGAACCGCCAGACCAGCTCGCCATCCGCAAGACGCAGACAGTAGACATGCCCGTCCGCACACCCGAACACGGCGACCGCGCCCGCGATCGTAGGCGGCGAGTCAACCTGTGCGCCAACCGCGCGGGACCAACGCCCCTTTCCCGTGCCGGCGTCGAGAGCGTGCAGCGTGTGCGACTCCTTGTCAGCTACCAGCAACACTCCGCCCGCAATGACCGGACTCGTCAGTTTGCCACCCAGTTCCGTCGCCCACGACTTCTTGAGTTCCCTCTCCACGCTCACCCCGGTCGCGCCCGTACGCGCCGCGTTCCCGCGATGCGTCGGCCAGTCTGCTGAAATGCTGAAATGCCGAGAGGCTGAAATGCCGAAATGCCGCCCGTAGGCCGGGCCTTTCTCCAACCGCCCCTCGTCATTCGCTCTCGCCCCTCGCCCTCGTCCCTCGCCCCTCTTTGGCGCCAGCGCCCAGAAGCCGCTCAGCTTGCTCTGGATGTAGCAGGCGCACGCGTGCGGTGGCATGTAGAGCAAACCGTTGGCCGGCATCACACCGTACTGACAGGCGCCGCGCACCCAGCAGTGCCGAAGCGGCTGTTCGCCCTTCAGGTCGATGAATTCGGTACCCGTCCGGCCGAGAATGATATGGCGGTCAGTCGCTTTGTTGCGGTAGCAGCGGTGATGGTGCGTGTCCGTGAAAGCCGCGGCCGTGTCGAGCCGGCGCTTGACCTCGCCCGTCCGCGGATCGCGCGCTTCCGTGAAGTCGGTCGTGTTGCGGCCCGGCGCCGTGCCGACCCACACCAAACCGTCCGCAACCAGCACGTCGGGAGGCGCCGTGTATCCCATCGCCGCGGGACAGCGCCAGAGTTCCTTCCCGTCCGCGGCCGAGAACGCCACCAGCTCGCCCATCAGGGCCTCACCCCCCAGCGGACTGGAGCTCTGCCGCCATTTGACCGGGCTCGCGTCGGTTGCGCCGCGCTCGCGGAATCGGTCGGCCGACAGGACAACGCCTCCGTGAACAACCAGCGCCGGCGCCGACCACGACATGCGGTTCAGCCGCGCCGGGCGCGCGGCCCGCCAGACCGTGCTGCCCGATCCGGCATCGAGACAGACAACGTGACTGACGTTGTGCAGATACGCCCGCTTGCCGTCGCAGCAGAGCGTTGCCGGCATGGTCGTGCTGACCGTCGCATCGGAGCGCGTCCACAACGTCTTGCCCGTCGCCGCGTCAATCGCCAGGATGCGCTTGTCGCGCGGGGCCGGACTGGCCTTCTCCATTTCGAGCGCCTGGGCGTAGCCCTCCGGGTCGATCGTGCCCGCTACGACGTAGAGCGTGCCGTTGCAGTGCAGCACCTCCAATGCGCCGCCGGTCCCGGCATAGTCACGCACGGGCTCGCCCGTGGCAGCGTCGAGAGCGGTCAGGGGTTTGTTGTAGCCCAGCGTCACGAAGACGCGATCTCCCACGGCAACCAGCCGTCGCGACAGCTCGGTCGGCCCGCTGCGGAACCTGCGCAGGACGCCCTCCCAGGGCCCGATCGGCTTCTTCCACAGCACCACGCCGCTGAACGCGTCGCGTGCCGCCAGCCGCCATTTGGGAGCAAGAGTCAGCGACGCCGCCGGCCCCTCGTCCATGATCGCGAAGACGCGCCCGCCCGACGTCACCATCGCACTGGTGGAGGAAAGATGGTTGTGATGACGCGCCCAGCGCGGTGATCCAATCCATTGAACGTGGTAGGGCTGGTCGACGACCGCGTCACACGCCACGGCGTTGTTGTCAGCCGCGTGCAGGTAGTGCGTCCACTCGTCGATGTTGTCGGGGACCGGCTTGGACCACTTCGTACCGGCAAGAAGCACACCGCGTGGGGCCAATACCCTCTCAAGTTCTTCGCGCGCTACGCTACACCCCGCACCCGGCACGAGCAGGTTCACTGTCCCGGTGACGTAAGGCAGGTGCTTTCCATCGAAGCGGGCGATGCCGGCGTTGCCGGCGACGCGCCGCGCCCGGAGTCGGATCCTCGCGGCGTCGACGGCTTCGCGAGTCGCGCACAGCCCGTGGGCGACGTAGCCCGGCTTGGCTGCAATCCCTGCAACAAGCGCGGCGCACGCTTGCGGGTCATTGTCGATGACGACGACAAGGCCGCCCCGGACACCGCTTTGCTCAAGAATGCCGGCTGATGCGGATTGAACGAAACAGGCGAATGCTGCCAGGAGAATGGACCTTCTACTCATGACTACGGGTTCCTTTCCATCGTGAGCCAACACGATTAGCACGGTGCTTCGCCACGTTCAATCGAAGATGCACGCTCTGCGCCGTTTCTCGGGCGTCCCGCTGTCGAGGCAATTCCAAGGTGGAAACGTAGAACCGTTCTCCAGGACGGTTTAGCGGAGCCCGGGCGGGGTGGTGGATCCCGCGTGGTTCGGAACCGTCCTGCCTCCTTCGCCAGGCTACGGCGGGCCAAGGGAGAACGGTTCTACGGAACGCCGCGACGAGTCAAGTTTCTGGTCAGTAGCGCCCCAAGCCGCGTGGCGTCTTGGACAATTCGGTAGTGAAACTGCAAACCTGTCCTGTCATCCCGAGCGCAGCGCAGCGGAGTCGAGGGATCTCGTGGATTTCGAAAGCGCCGGGGGTGATCACAGTACTCGAGATCCCTCGACTCCGCTGCGCTGCGCTCGGGATGACAGGTCGTCTGTGGACGTGTCTGTCCCCTCATCCTCTTCAACCGACGGTTGAACCTTTCCCGTGGAAATGGCACATACTCTCTGACATGAGCGATTCCGAAATCCTGGTGGGGCTCAAGCGGGGCGATGCCGATGCGGCGGCCGAACTCGTCGACCTGTACGGCGACCGGCTGCTCCGTTCCGCATTTGCGCTATGCGGCAATGAGTCGGACGCGCAGGATCTCGCCCAGGAAGCGCTGCTTCAGGCCGTCAAGTCCGCGCGGCGCTGCCGCGGCACATCCGCGGTCTATACCTGGCTGCACGGCATTCTACTCAACGTCGCCCGCCGCTTCTTCCGCAAACGTAAACGACTGACCTACGTGGAAGAGATCCCGGAAAAGAGCATGCCTCCGGTCGAGCTTGGATCCACGCTCGACGCCGGAATCACCTCCGCCGCAATCGTGGCGGCGCTCAATGCCCTCAGCTATCCGCACCGGGAGGTCGTCGTGTTGCGCTACTACGAAGAGATGACCGTCAAGGAGATCGCCCGCCGCGTGAAGATCACGCAGGGCACCGTCAAATCGCGGCTGTTCTACGCACTGCGCCGCTTGCGCGATTCGATGCCACCGGAATTGAACGATTTTACGGCTCGAGGCACATACGGATGAAGACCATGAACAGCGAACAGGACCAGTTTGGCGTACGCGTGAAGGAGGCGTTGGAGAACGAGGCCGGTCAACTCACGCTGGCGTCCGGGATACGGCGCGAAGTAGTCGCGGCGACCGAACGCAAAGGCAGTGCCGGCGGATGGTCCCGGCTCCATAACCGCGGACTGGTCCTCGCCGGCGCCGCCGGCGCGCTCATCGCTCTGGGAGCGATTCTGCACGTTGTCAGGGATGGGCACTCCCATCACCCGGAGCCGTACATGCAGATACGTTCGGAAGTGCGCGGAGGTCGGAGTGACGCCTACTGGATGGAGAAGCGTGTCGAGGTCCGCACGCGAAACGGACAGGAAGGTTACATCAAGGTCGAGGCCAGGTGGCCGAGGAGAACCAGCGTCATCGCGCTGAACATGAGGAGAGAAAGATGAGAAGGACAGTATTCGCAGTGATCGCAGCAGTCATGGCCGTTACCGCCCTTGACGGGTACGGCGATTCCAAGGCGCAGGCGGCGCTGCAGAAGAGGCTGAAAGAGACGGTCGTCCCAAAACTCGATTTCCGAGACGCACATCTGCGCGATGTCGCCGATTACCTGTCCCAGGTTTCCGGTGAGAGGCTCAACGTTGTGATCGGCGAGGCGGCGGCAGCGGCATCACCCACCGTCACGCTGACCCTCCGGAACGTGCCCCTATACGATGTGTTCCGGTACGTATGCGAAGTGACGGATTCCCAGCTCCGCGTCGACGACCATGCCATCGTAATCACGCCGGGCAAAGGCACTCCGCCCAACACGTACGGGGTCAGGCTGAAGGTCGCCCCTGTCGCGGGTGAAGCGAACCAGTTCATGGTCGAGTTCCTGATCTCCGAAAAACAGCCGGACGGCGAAGAGAACCTCCTCAGCACACCGAAGCTCACGATGCTCGGAGGGACCGAAGGTACCATCAAGGTCGTGGACGAGGGCGAGAAGAACGGGGTGATCTGCACGGCTACCGTCATCCCGAAAGCGAATGAGCTTCAGGTCGACACTTCCGTCACAATCAAGGAGGACGGCAGAGTCCTCTGGTCCTGCTCGCAGGAGACGACCGTGGCGAAGTGAACCTCCCTGTTACCCCGCGGCGCCACAGGCGGAACCCGCCGGCTCGTGGGCAAGACACGCGCAGGGTTGCGGGGAGAGATAGTGGTAGGAAGATGGGATGGTAGAAAGATGATATGTTCAATTTTCGCATCTTCCCGCTTTCCCATTTTTCTACCTACACATTTTTCTACCGTAACGACACTTGGTGCGGGGTGCGCAGTGAAGCGATGTCTTTAGGAGCGGGGCGAAGCGGAGTCGAGGGATCTCGAGAGCGTCCATGAAGTCCGGGGTGGTTTCCAATCCCCGAGATCCCTCGACTCCGCTACGCTCCGCTCGGGATGACAGGTCGTCTGCTGGACGAGCCACTAATCGTCAATCAATGGGCGAGACCTTCATCGCATCCACTGCGCCTTCTGACCGTTCGCGGCCCAGTTGTCCCAGTCGCGCATGTAGCGAGTGATGGTGGCGGCGATCTTCTCGGCCGGGAGGTAGCCGGTCGAACGGTAGAGGGTGTGTCCCCTGGGGGAGTAGAGGATGTGCGTGGGGACGGTCCAGGCCCAGAGGTTATCGGCGGCGACGACGCGGTCGGGATTGAGCCCGAAACGACGCGCCCATGCCTGGGCGTTGCCGCGCGTGGCCACATCCTCGTACTTGGGACTGTTGCCGGTCATTACGGTAAGGAAAACCACCTGCCCCTCGAGCCGTTTCTCGAGACTCTTGATGGCCTTTGCCTGGGCACTGCAGGGCTTGCACCAGGGAGCGGCGTAGTCGGCCCACACGTATCGTCCCTTGAACTCGTTGACGCACACCTGCCTGCCGCTGGCGCTGACGCGTTTCACGATCCTGTCGGCCGTGACCTGCGCCGAGTAGCTGGTGTCGTTCATGTTGCCGAGATAGGGATTGTCGGCGGACCTGGTCCCGGTCTCGAAGTCCCCACAACCGGCGGCGAGCAGAAGCAGACCGGCGGTGGCCGCGGGTGTCAGATTCAGGCGCTTCTTCATTCTATGTCCCTCCTGTGCTGTTGTCTGTCATCCCGAGGACACCAGGGCCCGGCCCTGGTGTCCTCGGGATGACAGGCGTGGGTTCAAGTTTCGGCGTTGTGACGACAGGGCACGTTCCATAGCCAATAGTCATTCCTGATCTTCCCCCCACTCGTTTCCCTACTCCTTCCAACCAGGGGAAAGAGCAAAAGGGCAGGGTCCCCCGTCAATCCAGCACATTCGGCGGCGGCCGTGGTTTCGCGCCTTCGGGAGCGGGTTTGGGCGGGGGCGGCGCCTTTTCGCCGCGCATCTTCAGGCCCATTTCCCAACCCACCTTCCATTGCGCGGCCGTAGTGATTGTCCAGCCCGCGGGAACGCCCAGCCGGTCGACTAGCTCGCGGGCAAGGATGTAGGTCTCGAAGCCATCCGGCCAGACGAGAAACCGTACGTACTGCTTCTTGGGATCGATCGAGCGCAGCGCCCTAACGAACTTGGATGAGCGGTAGCGGATCTGGGTCGCGGTTTCGCCGCCCGACGGGCGCGGCGCCACGTAGAGGTTCTCCCGTCCCAGGTTCTTCTCGATCTTGACGTAGAAGCGGTAGTCGCGCGTGCCCACGTCGCGTTTGTCGAAGTAGTCGACTACCTTCGCGGGATCGTACACCACTTGCTCGGGTTTGAGACCCTCCTTCTTGCCGCGATTGCCCTGCCATTTTCCGAGGCCGCCGCCAGTGAGCTTTCTACCCTCGTTGTACTGGAGCGTCTGCCGCAGGGACACGATCCGTTCCTTGGCCGCTCGTCGGAACCCGGCCGTGTCCGCGTATGCAATCCGGCCGCCCTTGCAGGTGAACCACACGCACTGAGCGCCGGCGGGCGCGGGACGGGGGCTGGGCAAGCGAATGACCTTGGCCGGCGGCGCCTTTCTCAGCGGCGTGCGCTCAAGCAACGCTTTCAAGCGCGCAATCTCCTTTTGAAGGGCGGCGATGGCTTTTTCCCGGCCGGAGACCTTCTTGCGCAGCTCGTCGATCGCCTTGCGGATGGCAGTGAAGTCCTTGATGTCGGTTTTACGCGTCATCAGTTTGCGCGTCAGGGCTTCGACCTCGCGCCGGGCCTGCGCCAGGGCCAGGGGCGATACGGATTCGCTCGTCGTGGCCGTGGCGCGGGATTCGAGATCGCGCAGCTCCCCGCGCAAGGCGCCGACTGCCTTGCGCATAGCATCCAGCTGCGGAACCGTCACGTCAGGCAACTGGTACTGGATGCGCCGAATCGCGCCGCGCATGCCGATCTGCGTAACGACCAGCAGGATCACGAGGATGCCCACGACGTTGGTCATCGTGTCGAGCAGGGAGTCGAAGCTGCCCGCGTCCTCTCCCCGTTTCTGTCGGCGAAATCCCATTCACTTCCCCTTGTTGAAAAGACTCAAGTCCAAGTTGCCCTGGCCGACCAGCGGCAGCATACCGTTCCGCGCACCCTTGGACGAGGCCACGTTGCGGCCGGCGTGGTACGAGCCGATGCCGTCCTGGCGAATCAGAAAGATGACGATCGTCTTCGGGTCTTTCGCCACGCGGGCGAGCAATTCCAGGTAGTCCCTGTGGGAACCGACGGATGAACGCGGCACGGACACGGGCCTGGCGCGGTCGTGGAGAACGAGGCCCGTTGCGGTCGCCTCGACAAACGCGGGCCGCATGTCGCCGGCCCTCCCGCTGCCTCCCGGGGCGACCTGCACCACGGCTTCGGTCGGCACGTCCTTGCGCTTGGCCAGCTCGGACTTGAGCGGAGGGATCTGCTTGTCCAACTCGGCGTGTTCGGCCAGGAGGTCCTTGAGGAGTTTCTCGAGACGCTCCTTCTCGGCCTGCAGGGAAGTCCCCTGATCGGCCGACCGGCGGTCGGCGAGCCGGCGTTTGCGGTCCAGCTCCAGCAGGCGCGCCTGCTCGGCGCGCGCCCGTTTCAGTTTGGCGGCAAGGTCGCTCTTGTCCTGGACGTTCCCGGACAGCTTCGCCTTGCGCGCGCGCAGGTCCTTCTCTTCCTTCTCGAGCTCGACGAACTCCCGTCCGCGGGCGATCTCGTCTTCGTCCGGCGGCGTATGCATCTGGCTCAGGGCCAGCGAGCTGATCATCAGGATCAACGTGCCGATCACGCACGCCAGGATGCTCAGGAAAGGGAACAGCGTAATGCGCTGTCCCTCGTCTCGTGGCCGCTTAGCCATTGTCGCGGTCCTTCCGGCCGATGAAGCCGAACAACGGGCGGCGCTCTTTGCGGATCACGACCTGCTTCTCGCCCAGCTCCGACAGGACGCGGTTCAGGGCTTCCATGCCGCTCGTCAGCGTCTTGCAGTAGTCCTGCATGGAGTCGGCCGTGCGCCGCATGTCCTCCAGCAACTGCTTCTGGGTCTGTTCGCCGCGCTCGCTGAGGCCGCCCATGGCCTTTTCGACCGGGGCGACCATCTTGCCGAGGTTGTCCTCGACTTTCTTCTGGTGGTCGGTCGCGCGATGCTCCATCTGTTTCTGGTACTCGGTCGCCCGCTGCTCCATGGTCTTGAGCTGGGTATCCACGGCGCCGGTGACTCCCTCCAGCATCTTCTTCTGCTCGCCCTGCAGCTCGGCCATCTTGTTCTGGACGGCGCGGAAGTCCCGCATGATCTCTTCCTGGTTGCCGGCCACGGCACTGCCGATGGAGCCCATGATCGCCTCGGTGTGCAAGGCGACGTCGGAGAGACCGCCGGCGTCGTTGAGTCGCTTGAGCAGGTTCTCGTTGCAGTACTCGTCGACCGCCGTGAGCATGTCATCTTCCGACTTCTGGATCGCGCTGGCCGGGAAGCTGACCATGAGGCTCATCACGAGCGCGATCAGGGTCGTGTCGAAGGCCTCGGACAATCCGAGGGTTACCTTGTTAAGCGACGCCTTGAGCACGTCCAGCGTCTGCGCCGTTGCCAGCGAGTCGGAGAAACCGCCTACGGCCTTGGAGATTCCGAGCACGGTGCCGATAAAGCCGAGAATCGGAATGGCCCAGATGAACACCTTCAGCAGCGCGTAGCTGGAGTGAACCGAGCCGGCATCGATTTCCGACTGCGACATCATCAAGTTGGCCACTTCAGGGTTGCTGCGCCGGACGCGGAAATGCTCCAGTCCGCGGCGCATGCGGTTGACCATGAAGCTCTCGTGCAGCCGGGCCGGCAGCGAACGCACGTGGTCGAGGAAGTCGGTCACATTGTCCACGGTAATGTCGTCGGCAATCTCTGTCGGCAGCACGTCGAGAATCAGTGCGTGGCGCTGCCGCTCCAGTTTGCGCATCTTCAGAATCAGGACACCGACGGCCCATCCCATGAGAGCGACGAGAACGTACGGCACCCACCCCCGCATGGTGAAGAGCTCGTTCAGGTAGGCGCCGGAGAACGGAAACAGGGCGCCGTAGAAGATGGCAGACAGTCCCAGGCCGATGCCCAATCCGCCCATGATCGAGACGTTTGTGCTGTCGGCGCGGCGTCCCGGCGAGGGAGGCGGCGGGAGCGGTGCGCGCGGCTGCGGTTGCGGCTCTTCCCTGGTCTCGGCCGGCGACGGGGATGCGGCGGCGGGTTCCGATCCGGGCTTGCCCGCGGAACGGCGCACGGAAATCGTGCGCGCCGGTCGTCCCCGGGCGCCGGCCGTCGGTTTCCGCTCGGGACCGGAAGGGGCGGCAGGAATTGTGATTCTATGGTTGCAGTTCGGGCACCGGACGGATTTCCCCGCCAGTTGCGGATTGGACTGCAGCTTCTGGGTGCAGTTTGGACAGTGGAACTTCATACGTAGTGTCCTTCTTGCCTGATTTCACGGCCTACGGGCCTACAGCCCGCAATCTCTCACGAGAGGGGCAGGGGGTCAAGGGTCGAGAGAGGAGTCCTCCGCCCTGTCATCACGAGGACACCGAGGGCCTGCCCCTCACCCGCCTCCGCTGCGCTGCGGCGACCTCTCCCCCGAGGGGGGGGTGAATCGCGCGCTCCCACGGGGCTGTATCAAGAGGTCAGAAGTTCCGTTGCGCTCCGACCGGTCCACGGCACTCCGTTCGCTCCGCTCACTGCGAGCCTGACTACAAACCCAACGCACGCGCTACCCGTTCGTAGTGAGCCACGCAGCCCGAGACGCAACGCGGATCGGCGCGGAGTGGCGTGGACCGGCTGGAGCACGCTACGCGCCGACACTCGCGAGCGGCCCATGACCTTTTGATACAGCCCCGTCGCCGCAACGCAGCGGAGGCGGGTGAGGGGCAGGCCCTTGGCCCGTGGGCATGACACGGGTGTGTCATTGCGAGTAGGAAGAAGAGCACGGGGCGAGACTCCGGCGCTCCAAATGACACCGCGCAGGAGTCAAAAAGCGGTTGCGTAGTGGTCAAGATGTGATACGCTGTTGGACTGCCGGTTTTTCTTGACGAATGCGGGAGGAGTGGCCGCGGACATGAATACCAAGATCTGTGAAGGCATACACTGGGTGGGATACGTGGATTGGACGGTGCGTGATTTTCACGGCTACCGCACGGACAGGGGCTCAACGTACAACGCCTACCTTGTCCAGGACGAGAAGAACGCCGTCGTGGATTCGGTCAAGGGGCCCTATTGGCGCGAGCTCGTACGCCACATCGAGGCGCACACGCCCCTCGACAAGATCGACTACGTAATCTGCAACCACGCCGAACCCGATCACTCCGGCGGTCTCGTGAAGGTCATGGAGCTGTGCCCTGATGCGGAGCTGGTGTGCGACGAGAAGTGCCGCAAGGCCCTGGGGATGCACTACAACACCGAGGGGTGGAAGTTCAGGATCGTCAAAACGGGAGACACACTCTCCCTGGGTAAGCGAACCCTGCACTTTGTCGAAACACCCATGGTCCACTGGCCGGAGTCCATGTTCACCTATGTTCCCGAAGAGAAACTGCTGTTCTCCATGGACGCTTTCGGGCAGCACTATGCCAGCGCTCACCGATTCGATGACGAAGAGCCTTACGAGACGATCATGGCCGAAGCCAAGACCTACTTCGCCAACATTGTCATGCTGTACGGCAAGCCCATTCAGCGCACGTTGGACAAGGCCGCCGGTCTGGACATTGAGACCATCTGCCCCAGTCACGGGGTAATCTGGCGCAAACACGTCGGCGACATCGTCAACCGCTACCTGAAATGGGTTCAGCACAGGGCCGCCAGGAAAGTGCTGGTGATCTACGACACGATGTGGCAGAGCACGGGCCTCATGGCCAATGCCATATTCGAGGGCGTGCTTGAGCATGAAGTCGATGCGAAGCTGTACGACGTCAGCCATACCAACAACACGCTTCTTGTCACGGAAGTCCTGGACGCCGCGGCGTTGGCCTTCGGCTCGGCGACGCTGAACATGACGCTCATGCCGACCATGGCCGGTTTTCTGACCTATCTCAAGGGACTGCGCCCGGTGAATAAGGTTGGCTTCTCCTTTGGCTCGTACGGTTGGAGTAAGGGTGGGGCCGGGGAAGTCGAGGAGTACATGAAGTCCATGAAGGTCGACATTTTGCGCGAAGCGCTGCAGGTGCAGTTTGTGCCCACGGAAACGGACCTGGCGGCATGTCGCGAAGCCGGCCGCCTGCTGGGCCGGACGGCAGCGGAAATCGGAGAAGAGTGAAAGCAAGCGGACAGGAATTGCGGCTGAAAGGGCACGTCCTCAGTGAGGGCGTGGTCGTGGGACAGGTCTGCCTGTTCAACGAGATCCAGCCCGAAGACCTGCCCGCCTACGAGATCGACGCCGCCGGTGTGGAACAGGAGATCGAACGCCTTCACAAAGGCATAGCCGTTGCCGTGGAGCAGCTCAAGCAAGTCCGGCAGAGGGTCGCGGAGCGGATCGGCAACGCTGAAGCGGGGATTTTCGTGGCGCAGCGCACCATATTGGAAGACCCGTCACTTCAGAAGGAGATAATCGAGCGCATTCGCGGCAAACGCGACAACGCGGAAGTGGCGGTGGCCCTTGTTCTCGATTCCTACGAGCAGAAGCTGCTGGAGCTTGATGACGAGTACATCCGCGAGCGCGCGTCCGACATCGGCGAAGTCCGCCGCCGCCTGCTCGACGCGATTGCCGGCGGGAAGTCGGCCCGGCAGTTCCAATGCGCAGAGTCCGCGTGTGCGCACGGTCACGACCGCGTTGTGGTTGCGATCGAGCTCACGCCCGGCAGCATCGTCGCGCTCGATCTGGAGCATACGCGCGCCTTCGTGACCGAACGCGGCGGTGTCAACTCCCACGCGGCGATTCTGGCGCGGGCCCTCGGCATCCCGGCCGTGAGCGGAATTGAAAACGTCAGGCAACTCGCGCGCTGCGAGTCACGCATCCTGGTGGACGGCTTCCGGGGCGAGGTCGTGCTCTGCCCGCGCCCGGAGACGGTGGAAGATGCGCTCGCCCGTGAGAAAACGCAGAGCGAAGCGCTCAGCGGTCCGGCAACGCCCATGGCCCCCGTGGAGGGTTTCCGCGTCATGGCCAACATCAACTTGCCGGGCGAGCTCGACGAGGCACTGGCAATGCAGGCCGAAGGCATCGGCCTGTACCGTACCGAATTCGAGGTCATTGCCGCCGGGCGGATGTTCAGCGAGGATGAGTTGTACAAGCGCTACGCCCGTATAGTCGAAGCCATGAAGGGCGCCACGACGACTTTTCGCCTGCTCGATGTCGGCAGTGACAAACGGCTGCCGTTCATGAGAACCCCACGCGAAGAGAACCCGGCCCTGGGGTGGCGGGGCGCGCGTCTGCTGCTGGGCAACCGGGAGCTGCTCGCAACCCAGGCCAGGGCTCTGGCCAGGGCCTCGCGGCACGGAGCGATTCACGTCCTGTATCCGATGATTGTCGACCGCGAACAGTTCCTGTCGTTGCGTACTCACGTGCTGGACGCGATCGACGGTATCGAACGTGGCGAGCTCTACCACGGCGTGATGCTCGAGGTGCCGGCCGCATGCCTGCAGGCTGACGAGCTCCTGGAAGAGGCCGACTTCGCCAGCGTCGGCACAAACGATCTCATTCAGTACCTGTTTGCGGTTGACCGCGACAACAAGCTGGTCGCTGCCGACTACAGTCCCGATCGCCCCGCGTTGTGGCGCCTGTTGCGAATCATCGCCGAAGCGGGAAAGAAGAGCGGTAAACCGGTTTCGGTCTGCGGCGAGCTGGCAGGCGACCCGGACTACGTCGCGAAACTCCTCAATGCAGGCATCGATTGCGTCAGCACGACCGCGAGGCGCATCCCGCGTGTCCGCAGGGCGGCGCAGACGGCGCTTCGCCCCAGTACTTCTTGACAGTACGCACAATACGACAGGAGCAAGCACCCATGGACCTCAAAGGGAGTCAGACAGAGAAGAACCTCATGGCCGCGTTCGCCGGCGAATCGCAGGCACGCAACCGCTACAACTTGTTCGCCTCCAAGGCGCGCAAACAGGGCTACGTGCAAATCGCGGACATCTTCACCGAGACCGCGGCCCAGGAGAGCGAGCATGCCAAGCGCCTGTTCAAATTCATGACCGGCGGCGACGTCGAGATCACGGGCGCGTTTCCGTTCGGCGTGATTGGCGATACCGTCGACAACCTCAAGGCGGGCGCCGCGGGCGAAAACCACGAATGGACCGAGATGTATCCCTCATTCGCCAAAACGGCGCGTGAAGAGGGGTTCGAGGGGATTGCCGACGTGTTCGAGGCCATCGCGGTGGCGGAGAAGCAGCACGAGAAGCGCTATCTCGATCTCGCCGCGAACATCGCCAACGGAACCGTGTTCAGGCGGGACGAGCCCGTCGTATGGCGTTGCCGCAACTGCGGCTACCTGCATGAAGGCGCGGAAGCGCCGAATAAGTGCCCGGCATGCGCGCATGCCAGGGCCCACTTCGAGCTGTTGGGCGAGAATTGGTAGAGGAGGAAGAAAAATGGCAAGCGACAATATGATAGAAGCCCTCAACAGGCAGATCAACGCGGAGACCTATTCCGCGTACCTGTACCAGTCCATGTCGGCCTATGCGGCTAACGCGGGAATGCCCGGCGTAGCGAACTGGCTGTCCATCCAGGTCAAGGAAGAGCTGAGTCACGCCCAGATGATCTACGACTACGTGCTTCGTCTCGGCAAACGCGTCATCCTCCAGGCGATCGATCAGCCGCCAAGCGACTTCGACTCCGCCCTGTCCCTGTTCGAAAAGGTCCTCGAGCACGAGAAGAAAGTCACCGCACTGATCGGCGGCCTGGCCGACCTCGCCGTGGAAGAGAAGGATCATGCCACCGAGATCTTCCTGCAGTGGTTCGTCACCGAGCAGGTTGAAGAGGAAGAGACTGCCAACGACATCATCGCCAAGCTGAAACTCGCGGGCGAGCATGGCGGCGGTCTCTTCATGATCGACAAGGAACTCGGGCAGCGCGTGTTCACGCCTCCGAGCGTAGCATAGAAGGCCGGTCGGGTCGACAAAACAGGCGTCTCCGTCTCGAGTCCGCTGGAGACGGCGATCCCCCCGCCGCTGTGCGCAAGTCTCAGCCGCCCTCGCCGCTTTCTTGGAGCTACCTGTGAAATCTCACTCCTACGGCACTGTTGAATCTCCGCCCCTCACCCGGCCCTCCCGGCGTCGGGCCGACCTCTCCCCCGAGGGGAGAGGTG
>CAZKRK010000135.1:0-17687 GCA_964555035.1 uncultured Victivallales bacterium
CGGAACCGCGAAGGGCCGGGCAACTTGGGTTGTGGGCCCCGGCCCGCCTTGTTAGGATCCGAGAAGTGGCCCCATGCGAAGCTGAGGGCCATCACAAAGGGGGTGCGCTTCCACTACAGAACTCGCCCCATACCTGGCGTTCGGCTGTCCCTGGCATCCTGCACGGAGAACGGGCTCGTCTTCTCATGGCGCCGGGCCGACTCGTCGGAGGCGTAGGCAAGTCATGGTCGCGCCCGTCGGTCAGTAATCCACGGGCGCCGGCCGCTCCTCGTCCTTGCCCGTAGCCGGTCCCTCAGCGGGGACTCTCGTCGCCAGGATTCACTGAGAGGGTTCGGGGTGTATGCTGGCTCACCTTGACCACGTGAACGATTCTGCGGCGCATACGTGGCCTTTCCCGTGAACGCCACAAGACCGCTCATGCAGGCAACTACCGCGAGCTCGCAGTGAGACACGAAGGCGGCGCAAAGCGGCTTTGCATGAAAGGCTATAAAGACATCGATGCAGAGGCATTTCGGACACAGCCGACACGTCCCACGCGCGCGCGGAAAACTCGAAGCGAAGCAGCCTCCCCTGGAGTCCCTAAGGCACATCCTCCGTGTACTCCTCAACAAGCTGCGGGTACTGCCTGTCGATGAAGCGAGCATGTTCGCGGTCGTTGAGGTAGATTCCCGCCACATGGCATCGGAGAAGGTCTCTCGTCGTCTTCGGCGTATTTTCGAAGTAGCGTGGCAACTGATACGGCGCGCCGATCGACGCGAAGTACTTGAACACTACATATGCCGGTCCATTCGTCGACCTGATGACGTCTTCCGCTCTCAACCAACGGACCGTCCAACCCGCGCAGGGCAGGACCTTCTGAAAGAAGACAGAGCCCAGAGTCAGGAGAACGGGCAAGACAAGACAGGCGAGAACCACACGCCACTTTGGCGGTTCGGCGCCTTTGCCATACACCATAGACATTCCCAGCATGGGAAGCCCCAGCCCAACGGCGTACAAGATGCCAAAAACTATCGGCACGTAGATCACCAGCACTACACACGACAACAGGGCTGACAGCGATTGAACGGGATATGTAGCCGCGGTGGCGAGTTGAAAGATCATGTACCGCAACGGCGAGAATATCAGAAAGCAGAGGCCAAACCAGATTGTCAGCCCGCGCGGAAACTCTTGCTTCGCGAAGAAGACGCCCCACAGCGTGAGCAGAACTTGAACGATTATCGGCACGCATATGATCCACGCGAGAACCGTGGAAATGGTGTGCGACGCGAACGGATCTGTCGTCATCTGCCTCTCCTTGTCTAGTTGCTGGTGAGGATCTGCCTTGCCTGTCACCCCATCTCCACGCCTGAGTATCGAAGCTCCGTCACGGCGAGCCCGAAGGACTTCATTCCACCGCCGAAGTAGAACTTCGCTGCGAGAAGAAGGGAGCCTTGCCTGTCTGCCAGCCAATGTTGTCCCGGAATAGCCTCTACCCAATCGGCTGTTCCTACGTGAGCGCGTACGTAAGGAACAACGTGATTCCGGAAGACTGCCGTCGCCGCTCTCCTTTTGAAGAACTCCCTGGGTCGAAGCACGAATGAGAAGTTGACGAGTCCGTCTTGTTCGTTGAACGCGGTGTCGATGGCGGCAACCATGGTAGGACCACGCATTACATAGTAGCGCTGCGCGTAGAAGCCCTCAGGGATCAATCCGCCAGTCACCATCTGTGAGACGTCATCTTCGACTCGTGTCAAGGGATATGGTATCGCGTCTTCCAGCATGCTTGGAGCGCGTAGTTCTCGAAATGACTCAAACACATTCGTAAACAAGGTCATCGACAACGCTTGAGTTGACCATTGGTCCATAGTTGCCCTCCTTGGTCTGGGTACGTCGCACACGGAAACTCGAAGTGAGACACGCGAGAAGGGCCACTCCATGAAAAGGGGCACGACCCTCCGCGCCCCTTCCAAGGCACCGCCAGATGCCCGTCAGAGAACGCCGACAAGAGCCGCGCCCGAGTGGGCGCGTCCCGTATCAGCATCGTTCTCTGACTCAATAACTGGCGGTTTCTGGAAGAGACGACTACTGCCTTGACGCAATCAGTGTTCTATCAGCATGGGGCACGCTATACGCACGGTCCTCCAAAAGCAATGCAGAAACGCGGACCACGCGGTCCGGGAAAGCAAGACCTGAAGATTGCCATGTTTCTTGACGCTCGTATCCGATTGTGTGGACGCTATACTCATCGCAACCGGAAGGAGAGTGAAAACATGACAAGACGCGACGACACTTCGGGAGCGGTAACAGCCTTGATCGTGATCGCCGTTTTCGCTGGTCTGTACCTATTCCATCGTGATCACATCGAGCTCGACCCCGGCAGCCCGAATCCTCTCTGGGTCCGTAGAACCTGGTGGGGGTTGAACACGCAGAAGCGGGCTCTGCGTTGGATGCAACCGGAAGGTTACGACTTTGAGACGTGGTGCGCCAGATCGCCTTCAGGCGAGTGGTATCCCGCCATTGGTGAGGGTGACAGGACCGAACTCGACCGCGACCCGCAAGCCTTCTGAGGAACGACGTGACCGACCTTACCAGTTCGACACGGGATCATGGCGTCATACTCCGGCTGCATGGGCGCCGACTATTGCCGAGCATCGCAACAGTTCTACTCATAGCGGCCGCCATCGGGTCCACTTTTCTCTCAGGCTGCGGTCAGAGGATAATCGAACGCGGCGGAACACAGTACGCGGTACAACGTGTGTCTTCTTCCGCGATTCACTCCGCCGGATATGACCATGCGGGCAGTAGCCGAAGTCTGTATGTCAAATTTCACTCGGGCCATGAATACCGCTACGCCGATGTTCCGCCCCATGTCTACAGAGCGTTCCTGGACGCCCCTTCCAAGGGCCACTTCTTCAACTCGAGAATCAAGGGCAACTACCGCTGTACTCGATTGCGGCCATAACCGCGGGCAGAAGCACGCCCGCAAGCCCCGCCTGAGAGCCACAGAATCACCCGCGCCCGCCAGACGACCAATCACCCGCCCGGGAACGTTCCCACAATTCCTGGCTGCGTTTCTGCATCAAAGCCGGCACCCCAAGGAGTGCGGACGGCGCATTGTGGGTAAGCGTGGTATTAAGCGACCCAGGACAGTTGAAATAGTACCACACAGTAGCGAACAGGAAGAAACACCAGCAATGCTGCGTAACGGGTGAAAACCCTACTGAATCCGGCCCGTTTTCAGGGCATTTGAGTGGTAGAGGTGGAGGGACTCGAACCCACGACCCGCTGATTAAGAGTCAGCTGCTCTGCCAACTGAGCTACACCTCCACACAGAGGAAACGCCCCAACCCGGGGCGATTGGCGTTGTTTTCCCTTTTTCTGCCCTCAGAACCTACCGACTGGCATGCCAAGCCGTAGCCCCCGAGCCGCAAGCGCTCGGGGCGAAGGCTGGAGCGAGAGAAGGGATTCGAACCCTCGACAGCCACCTTGGCAAGGTGGAGCTCTACCACTGAGCTACTCTCGCCCAACGAAAAAACGCGACGTAATGTAACGGATTCGCATTTCAATGCAAATCTTTTTTTCGCCCAATATCTCCCTTTTCTTTCCCAGCCGTTGACTTTTCGCACCACCGTCGGGTACGTTTATAGTGTGGATGGGTAGCAGGCGCCCCGGGACGAACAAGTATCAACGACAATCGCGGAGATGACTGTGACATACGACGGAAAGAACCGGACTCGCCGCGGCTTCACGATAATGGAGCTGCTGGTCGTGATCCTTATTATGGGAATCCTCATGTCCATGGTGATTGGACTGTGGAAACTCGTTGCCGGCAAGGGACGCGAGACCAAGACCAAGGCCGAGCTGCAGGAAATCGCCAAGATTGTCACCGACTACCAGGCCAAGTACGGCCGGGTGCCCGAGCAGCTGACCTCCGATGGCGTAGTGGACGAAATCAGGAAGATCCTGCCCAGGGGCAGCCGCAGGAACAACATCAGCGACCCCTGGGAGCGCCCCTACATCTACACATCCAAGCAGGGACGTCAGTCCTTCACTCTCTATTCCAGGGGCCGCGACGAACGGAACGATGCGGACAATATCCATAGCGACCACATAGACTGAAAGGCAGGCAGAACATGGTCAGATACGGCAAAAGAGAGAACGTTGCCCGGCGCGCGTTCACGATGATCGAGATGCTGGTGGTGATCGCCATCATCGGGCTGCTGGTGGGCATGCTGTTCCCGGCAATCAGCGCCGCCCTGAAGACGGCCCGCAAAGTACAGGCCTTCGCCGAAGTCGAGGCCCTCGAAACCGCGTGGCTGCAGCACTACGCCGCCTACGAACGCCTGCCGGAATTCGTGGAAGACGAAGACGCCACCAAGATCGAAGACGACGTCGCCGCCGTCCTCGATCCCGGACTCCGACAGAACCCAAGTGAGGTCGACCCCAGCAACCCCAGGCGCACGGCATTCATGGAATTCAAAAACGAAAACGTGACGAACGGAATGCCGCTCACCGTCCATGCCAGAAAGGACCCGAGCGTCCTCAGCGGATGCCCTGACGAAGCCTGCTACTACGTCCACTTCGACGCCGACTACGACGGGTACATCCCCGGCGTGATCGACAACGACGGAACCGGCACGCAACGCATCCGCGCCCGGGTCGCCGTCTACTGCTACAACACCGACTACGGCGACGGAAACGAAAAACGCATCATCGGGAGCTGGCAGAAATGAACGCGTTTGCCGACACCAACAACAGTGGGCCGGATTTGCAATCCGGCCGCGCCGGGGGAGAGCATGGCATGAGCAAAACAGGAACATCCGTTCAAACACTTGCCCCCTCAATGCTCTCCAATGGTTCGGGCCGGATTACAAATCCGGCCCACGTTTGCGTTTCTCGCGCACGCCGGGCCTTTACCCTGCTCGAGCTACTGGTCGTCGTCGCCATCATCGGCCTGCTCATGGGCATCATCCTGGCCGGAGTCGGGGCCGTCAAGGAAGGCGCCCGGCGCGCCCGCGCCAAGCTCGAAGCCCAGTCCGTCATCGAAGCCATCCAGCAGTACAGGACGGAATTCGGGCACTGGCCCGGCCAGGACGAGAACAACCTCGGGGCAGACGCAGTGTATGCGACCGAGGCCGAGCTGAAACCAGTCTACCTGGCGCTGACCAACAACGCCCGCGATCGGGCCTACATCGAAATCCCGAAAGGCTCCTCCTCGAGATGCGGGTGCGTCTTCCTCGATCCATGGCTGCGCCCCTACGCGGTCATAATGGACTACACCGGCAACGGCGAACTGGAGCAGGTGTCGCTGACGCTCGATAGTCCGGCCGGCTGCATGGGACCGACCAATGTCGAAGAAGAGGTAGCGGTCTTTTCGTGGGGCAACAAACCGGGACGTTCAACCAGATGGGTGTACACATGGCCAAAACCAGACGAACAGTAGCCGTATCCGGCTTCACGATGATCGAAATGCTGGCCGTCATGGCCCTCATGCTTGCCCTGATGGCCATCGGCATAGTCGGATTCCTCGACTTCAAGAAGGACGCTGCCATCCGCACGTCCACCTTGAGCGTCAAAACCGGGATTTCGCAGGCCCGGCAAGTCGCCATCACCTACCGCAAGAGCGCATACTTCCGGTATGGCAACACCGAGAAGCCCAACATGCCCTGCGTCTTCGATGCCTACTACGTGGTCTCGACAAATACAACCAGGGGCGATGTTTCGCAAACGAACTGGATGGCCGAGGGCATCGTTTTCGGTACCCCCGGGAACGCTCAAGTCCGTGGCTTCGAGGACAGCATCCGGTTCAAGTACGACGGCGGCGCCAGATGGACCAATTCAGTGTCACCGCACCAGAAGCAAATCCTGATCGTGGACCGAGAAAGACAGAAGGCCGAAGTTGACTTTGGCACAGAGAACACGATGACGAACGTGCTCGTGGTCACCAAACTCACGGGCCTCTGTCGCATCGTCGAACCGAAATACTCCGACAGCGAGGAATAGAGCTATGCACACGAAGAAGCCGAATTGCAGACACGCAAGCGGGTGTGAGGGCTTCACCCTGATGGAAGTCGCCATGGCGATCCTCGTCATGGGCATCGGACTCGTGGCCAGTTTCGCCCTGCTGACCTCCGGCCTTGAAGCCAGCAAGGTGGCCCAAAACGACTCGCAGGCCGTTCTTTTTGCCGACAACGTACTGAACGGCCTGCGCGCGACGAACCTGTTCGCCGCGGCCAGCTCTACGGCCGATGACGACAAGTGGACCGATCTGTGGAACAAGGTCGAAAACGGGAACGCGTTGATCCCGCTCGCCCCTCCCAATGCGTGGCAACAAGCAGAATTCTGGCGCCAGTTCCGCGGCAACTGGGTGAACTCCTCCGACAAAGGTATCAAGGGCATGTCACTGACGGGGCAGTTGGTCTACCGCGTGGACTTCAAGAACGGCGCCTTTGCAGGGCAGTCGAGAGGCGACCCGCAGATTCTGAATCACGCGCTTCGCTACCGGCTCAGAGTCATGAAGGACGACGGCGACCAGAACACGCCACCCCGTGTCAAGGTAGAGCTGCAGGTCTGGCCCGACAAGTTCGGCAGCGTGGGTGAGAAGGGCCGAACTACTTTCTACACAGAGTTCAACAACCCCGGGAACCTCTAGAGCGATGAAGAACCACGTAAAGACAACGCATTCAGGTTTCTCGCTGATCGAAATCCTGGCGGCGATGGCCATCCTGATGATGATTGTGGTCATCATGGGAGTCATCTTTCGCGACGCCAACCGGAGCTGGACCCTCGGCACTTCACGCGTACTCAACACCGCCACGGGACGCACCGCGATCGATATGATCGCGCAGGACCTGCAGTACGCGGTCGCCGACAACGTGCTGACGTTTTACGCCGGACCGGAGCGGAATGAAGACGCTATCGAGGCGCCCTACGACTCGGTCAGGTGGCACGAAATCAGTTTTGTTTCCCTCCAGAACAACCAGAAGAAAGACTCGGGCGGCAGCCCTTTGCGCACGGCCGTGGAAGTCAGCTACTTCGTCAAGAAAGACAACCGGAATCCGGATCGCTACGCACTGATCCGGACGGCGGCCAAGGCAAGCATAGTCAACAACGCCAATGCGCACTGCTACAAGGACCCCTCATGGCATCGGAACCGCATGTCGGGCGTTACCGCTCCCCCGCTGGCCGAGAACATTGCCTGCCTGCAGTTTCACTGCAGGGACAGTGAGGGCTCGACTCAAACCACGTATGACTCCCGAAGTAACGACAATATGCTGCCGGAGTACGTTGACATCTACCTCGAGGTCGTTGACGACCGTGCGGCGAAAGAGCTCGCCGACATGGCGGCCCTGAAGCGACGGAACCCGAGCTTGGTCTTTAGGCCCGGCGGAGGAACCAGGGCGCAGTTCCTCGAGCGTAACATCAAGCGATACACCAAGCGGGTTTTCTTTCGGAACCGGCACGGCTACAAGCCGGGACGGTAAACACGCTCCAGACAGCGGAGACCAGCAATAGCGCCCATTGACAAGGGCATGAAGACGGAAGACAGAACCATGAAAGAACAGAATCGAGCACATTCCAGCAGACGCGACGGGGTGGCCCTGATAATCGTGTTGGGGCTGCTCTCGGTCATCACCCTCCTGGCGGTCGCCTTTTCCATTGCCATGCGCATCGAACGGCTGGCGGCCAGGAACCACCTCAACGCCGCCCGTGCCGAACACCTGATCCAGGTTGCTTTCGTAAGGTCCACGGAAGGCATCAACGAGTGGTTCAACAAGCAGGCCGGCATAGGCGAAGCCGCCATCTATCCGAGCTGGGAAGACGACAACGGCGACCCGGTCGAATCCTTCAACTCCAAGAATACCGTCACTGCCCTCGACACCAGGGAATGTACCGACCTTCTCGCAAAATGGGCAACCAACTTCATCCCCCACGCCCTCCTGGACGACGAGGACATGGACGGGGAATGGGACTACATAGACAGTTCCTGTGAGTGGGACTATGTCGTCCCGGAATCGAACGACTGGCCGGACGGAGAGCCCTTCGGGCGCGTGGCGTTCATCGCCGTGAATGCCGGCGGCTTCCTCGACGCGAACTACGTTGGCGGTGATTCCACCGTCTGGCGGACGAACGTCACCGAGCTCGTCCTCGATCAGCTCTCCGAGATTGTCGACACCAACGCTTTCGTCGAAGACCGCAAAGAGTTCATCCGCTTCGAGAGCCTGACGGAGCTGGAAGCGCTGAACAGCGGCATCCAGCCCCCCATATCCAATCTCTTCTTCTACTCGCTCGACTTCGACCGGGACGTCTATTTCAAAGACAAGGACACGGTTGGCGGTCAGGATGCCGAACTGTACTTCAAGTTCAACGTTAACAGCATCACCAATTTCGAGTGCTATAACGACGAAGAAGACCTCGACAAATACAAGAACGATCCTGACTTCGACCGGGACTACTGGGAACCGCTGAAGCAGGTCCTGAACGAAGCCGGGATGGAACGTCCTCCCGATGTCGCCTGGAACTTCGTCAACTGGCTGGACGGCGACCGGGTTCCTCAAAGCAAAGACCAGGATCCCTGGGCACACACCGAGGGTGGCGAGGCCATCCCCCTGATCAACGAGATCGTTCTCGAGGATCTCGGGGGCAGCGCCGAAAGCGGCTACAGGTACGAGTTCAAGGTCGAGTTGTGGTTTCCGTTCGACGGACCTTCGGTGTACGGTCAGACAGACGATGTCCGGGTCGTTCCCGGGGACGGGTTTGTACTGCAGATCGGCGTCTGGACAAACAGCAACGATCTGGGCAGCTACCAGCGCAAACACCGAAACCTCGAGGGAGAGAGCAACCCGCACTACTACTACGAATTCAAGATCAACAATATGGAGTATGGGACGGACGACGAGTTCCTTGTCTTTACAACGGAAAATCCTGACAATGGGGAGGAACCTATCAATGTCAGCAAGGAGATCTCAGACGAAGCGCTGTATTTCGTCACGCGTGTTGCCTTGAAGGACCCGCCTGGGATTACTGACACGTACGTACCGGTGGAGCAGGCCAGCGGGCCGAAGCGCGGTCGCGAGCAGTATCATCCCGGCAAGTTCGACGAAGCTGGAGCCTGGTCGGTAGACGATCCGCGCTCCAACGGCAAGAATGGCGACTGGAAAGTGGCCCCAAAGACTCTGGGGCCCAATGACACCGAGGGCGCCATGAACGACACCGGCGTCACCGACCCCTGGACATTCAACGGCAGCGACAACCGCCGCCAGGGCCATCCCATTTTTGCCAAGGACGGCTTGATGCGCACGATCGGCGAAGTCGGCTACATTTTCCGCTCCAATGTCAAGTCGGGCCAACCTGGCCGGTGGGATTCGATCGACCTGATGCACTCGGGCCATGGCGCCTATCTGCTCGATCACATGACGGTGCGTGATATTCCCTTGAATCCCCCAACGACTACTTCCCAGCCGATTACCGCCGGCGGGCCGGAGCAGGAGCGTCTTGACAAGGGCAAGTCGAGCAAGGGCCTGGTGAGTATCAACACCACTCAACGCGAAGTCCTGGAGACCCTGTTCAGGGGTGTCGCGGTAGGCTACACGGCCGATGGCTACAAGGAAGCGCCGTTGAATGAAGACGATATCGACATCATCGTTGACGCGATCCTGGACAAGCAGGAGCGCGGCGGGTATCCCTTCATCAGTTTCCAGGACATGTTCGCGAACACGTCGGGGAGTGCGCTCAACCAGGGCGGGTCGGTTGCCGCGGCCTTCCGGGAGGCGGCGGAGAACGCCTGGCGCCGGGAAAACGGCAATCAGCCCGACATCGACGATACCGTCAAGCACGACCGCGTGCTGGAAGACGCGTTCCGCAAAGTCATCGACATGATCACCTTCCGCCAGAACATCTTCGTGATCTTCTGCGCCGCCCAGGCGCTCGCCCCGCCTGAACCGGGCGAGACCATAGGCGCCGTCGTCGGCGAACGCCGCGCCGTAGCCACGGTCTACCGCGACGCCTACACCGGCCGCACCTTCACCCGCTCCTTCCGCTGGCTGACGGAAGATGACGAGTAGATGCGGGTGTAGGCAAGCAACAGTGGGCCGGATTTGCAATCCGGCCAAGCCACAGTGGAGCATGCCGTGAGCAAAACGAGAACATCCGTTCCAACACTTGCTCTACCAATGCTCTCCCATGGCTCAGGCCGGATTGCAAATCCGGCCCACTGCTCTCCTCACTGCGCTCCTCACTGCTCTCCCCACTGCTCTCCTCTCTGCTCTCCTCACTGCTCTCACTGCCGCGAGGAGGCCCCGTGATGAATCGGCTCGGCATGATTGACATGCCGCCGGCCGGTTTCTCAGGTCTCAACCCTCACGAACCGGTTACCCTCTATCGACGACACCTCCCTCATTGGCGACAAGACGACGCAACCTACTTTGTCACATTCCGGCTCGCAGACTCCTTGCCCAAATCGAAACTGGAACAACTCAAGTCCGACCGCGAGGCGTGGCTTCAGCGCCATCCGGATCCGACCGACGCCGACTGGCAGGAGTTCTGCCGGCGGTTCTTCGATCGGATCGAGCGCTATCTCGACGGCGGTCATGGGGCCTGTGTTCTGCGCAACGAAACTGCCGCCCGCATCGTGGATGACGCTCTGCATCACTTCCAGGACAAGCGCTATTTGCTCTCGTGCGCCTGCGTGATGCCCAACCATGTGCACGTCATTCTGCGTCCATTCTCCAAGTTCTCACTGGAATCGATTCTGCAATCGTGGAAGCGGCACACCGCGCGCCAAATCAACAAACTGCTCAGCAGAGGCGGAACCCTCTGGCAGGAGGAGTCGTTTGACCGTATAGTGCGTGACTGTGCCCATCTGCGCGGGATCATCAGCTACATCCAGCGCAATCCGAGACAGGTCGGCTTGACGCGGGGAGCCTGGGTAACGCCAAAATGGAGCACATGGCTGGACGGAGAGCAACAGGAGTAGCAGCAGTAGCAGCAACAGTGGGCCGGATTTGCAATCCGGCCGAGCCACAGTGGAGCATGCCGTGAGCAAAACGAGAACATCCGTTCCAACTCTTGCCCTCAGAATGCTCTCCAATGGCTCAGGCCGGATTGCAAATCCGGCCCACTGTGACAGGATTGGAGCATGTCGTGACTGACACAAGAACGTTCGTTCGAGCACTGGTTCTTTCCGTGCTCCTGATTGGCTCCGGCCGGATTGCAAATCCGGCCCACGGCGCCGCCCCCCTCCCCTCGCAACCCGCCCAGTGGCAACCGGGCGCGGGCTCACCCAAAGCGAACATCCAGACCGTGGACGGCGTACGCGCGCTGCGCTTCCAGTGCAACTTCGCGGGCACGAAGCACGCGCGCGCAAGCTGGGATGCGAACGTAGCGGTCGACCTCGGCAATGCCCAGGGCATCCGCTTCCGCATGCGCTGCGCGAACGCCAGGCCGGTGCGGAACTTCTCGTTCTACCTGCAGAGCGGCAAGGGCTGGTACGTTCGGCAGGTATCGGCCCCCGATCCCGGAACCTGGGCAACCGTCGAGCTGCGCAAACACAACTTCTCCTTCGAGGAGGAACCCGCCGGCTGGAGCAAAGTCAGTCGCATGCGCATCTCTGCCTGGCGCGGCCTTGACCAGGACACCGAATTCCACATCGCCGACATGGAGGTGATCCCCGCGAGCGGCACGGTCGCCCTGGTAATCGCCGACAGCGCCCCCACGGCCCAGAAACGCAGCGTCGCACAGTTCACGCGCGAAATGGGCAACCACCTCTCCGAGCTCGGCGTGAACTTCGACATTCTCTCCGACCGCGACATCACGACCGCAACCCTCGCTCCCTACCGTCTCCTCGTTCTCTCGTACAACCCAACCATGCCGGACGCTGCCCAACAGGCAGTCACGAAAGCAGTCTCCGCCGAGAAGCTGAAACTGCTGGCGTTCTTCGTCCTGCCGCCGCGACTCCAGCAGGCAATCGGATTCAAAATAGCCCGGTTCATGTCCGAGCAACGCCCGGGTTACTTCGCCACGATCCGCAAAGCGCCGGGCATGCTGAAAGGCGCGCCGTCGGCCGTCAGACAGGCCTCCTGGAACATCCAGGTGGCAGAGCCCGCCCGTCCGGACTGTCGTGTTGCCGCCTGGTGGCACGATCGTGACGGCCGTCGCAACCACCCCGCCGTCCTGACCTCGACCTCCGGAGCGTACCTCTCGCACGTCCTGCTCAAAGACGACCAGGATGCCAAGCGGATGCTGCTCCTCGCCATGGCAGGCGACCTCGTGCCGTCGGTCTGGCGGGATTCCGCCCTGGCGCAGGTCTCGCGCGTCGGCAAGTTCGGCGCGTTCGACGGCGTCGACAGCGTACGCGAATATCTTGCCGAGCGAGGCGGGCGCGACCGCGACTTCAAAGCGCTGGCGACCGCGGCGTTGTCCAGGCACTCCACCGCCAAATCCCTCGCAACCAAGGGACGCTACCCCGAAGCGATCGCCGTGGCCCAGGATGCCGACGCCGCGCTGTTGAAGGCCTGGTGTGCGTCACTGGTCCCGAAGAAAGGCGAGTTCCGCGCGTTCTGGTGCCACAAGGCTACGGGACCGGGCAACGGCGCTTCGTGGGACGAGTCGATCCGCCTCATGGCGCAAAACGGTTTCACGGCGATCGTGCCCAACATGTGCTGGGGCGGCGTCGCCTTCTATCCCAGTGAAGTCCTGCCCGTTCACCCTTCGGTCAAGGACCAGGGCGACCAGGTTGCCGCCTGCCTTGCCGCCTGCCGGAAGTACGGCGTGGAATGCCACGTATGGAAAGTGTGTTTCAAGATGGGCGGACACACGCCCAAGACCTTCGTGGACCGCATGTCGACCGCCGGCCGGGTGAATGTGAGTCGGGCCGGCAAACCGGACGCGCGCTGGCTGAGTCCCTCCTGCGCGGCCAACCAGGATCTCGAAATCCGGGCCATGGTCGAGCTGGCACGAAACTACAAGCTGGACGGCATCCACTTCGACTACATTCGCTACCCGGGAGCGGAGTACTGCTACGGCAAGGAGTCGCGGCGCCGATTCGAGGCAGAGCTTGGAAGGCAGGTAAGCGGCTGGCCGGGCGATGTACTGCGGGAAGGCGAACTGCGCCGCAAGTGGCTCGAGTTTCGTCGCAGCCAGGTCACGCGCGTCGTGGCTGAAGTGAGCCGCCAGGCCCGCCAGGTACGCCCCGGCATCGAAATCTCCGCTGCCGTCTTTCCCGACTGGCGCAGTTGCCGCGATTCGGTCGGGCAGGACTGGAAAACGTGGTGCGACAAGGGCTACCTCGATTTCGTCTGTCCCATGGACTACACCGAAAGCACCGTCGGCTTCGCGGGCGCCGTCAGCAAGCAACTCAAACATGCCGGCCGCATCCCATGCTACCCCGGCATCGGTCTGTCCACCTGGAGCCAATTCGACCTCCCGAAACTGGTCGACCAGATCTGTGTCACTCGCGAACTGAAAGCGCCGGGTTTCATCATCTTCGAGTACCGCCCCGGCGTCGCTGAAGACGTCCTGCCGATGCTGGGAATGGGGCTGACGCGGGAATGAACGGGGAACGACGAATGAAGCTCAACTGCGTCGAGGGACGCTCTTTCATCCCGGTTCTGGCGGTCGTCGCTCTCATGGCCTCCGTTTGCAGCCTGTCCGCGGCGCCGGTCGACGCGCACACGGCAGCGGACGCCGCCAGGGGCTGGCTTTCGCTCGACGGCCACCTGGACGAGTCCCTGACACACCATAAATACGCCGGCATTTTCACGGACAGGGCCGACGACGGGACGTGTCTCTACCACGTTGCCCATCTCAAGCCGGCAGGATACGTCATCCTCGCCGCCGACAGTCGCCTCTCTCCCGTGCCGGCGTTTTCGGCCTCGGGCCGCTTCGACACAAAAGCCGCGTCGCCACTGCGCGCCGTTGTCCGGCATGACATTGCCGAGAGATTGCGCGCCCTGAAGACAAACGCGGCCCGGCAACCCGCGGGTGCGCCCTCACGCAACGAACGCGAGTGGCAGGAACTGGTCCGTCGCGGAACCTCTGCCCCCCACGCGCGAAACAACGGTCTCGCAAGCATCGACGATGTCTGCGTCGCCCCTCTCGTCAAGAGCAAGTGGGGGCAGGACGTCGTCTCGAATCGATACGACGTCGCCTGTTTCAACTACTACACCCCCCCCTATGAACCGGGCGCACCTAGCAACTACTTCGCCGGCTGCGTTGCAACCGTCATGTCCCAGCTCATGCGCTATCACGAGTGGCCGCAAACCGGCATCGGCACAAAGGAGTATTCGTTCTACGTCGACGGCGTCCCCACTACGGACAGAACATTTGGGGGAGGCGGAACGGGCGCCCCCTACCCCTGGTCGGAAATGCCCTTCGATCCACACAGGTATACGCCCGAATCCCAACTCCGGAACATCGGCAGGCTGTTGTTCGATTGCGGACTGACCGCACATACGGACTACGCCAAGGCCGGTTCGACAGCCCTGACGCCCGACCTCGTTGATGCGATGACCTCCGTCTTCTGCTTCACCAACGCCATCAAGGGCTACGATCTCAACTGGCACCCGGCGACGCTGAGCGCCACGGTCAATGCCAACCTGGACGCGGGCTTCCCCGTCGTGCTCGAGATGCAGGGGTACTTCGAGGGCGCCACGAACCTCGCCGGACACGCCGCTGTCTGCGACGGCTACGGCTACCATCTCTTTGAGAACATGTATCACCACCTCAACCTGGGGTGGACCGGCCACGACGACATCTGGTACCGCCTGCCGTCCGTCGAGACCGGGACCAATATCTTCACCTCCGTTACAATGTGCGTCTACAACATCTTCCCGGACCAGGCGGGCGAGCTCGTGAGCGGCCGGGTGTACGGTGACGACGGCCAACCGCTTGCAGGTGCAACCGTGCAGGCGGTCCACGGCGCTACGACGAACGAGACCTCGTCCGACGCCCGCGGGATCTACGCCTTTCGCAACGTCCCCCCCAACACGGAAGTGAGCCTGCGGGCGACACCACCGGCACCGCACACGTATACGTTCCCGCCCGCGACCGCTGCCACCGGGCAGTCCGTCGACTGGAAGGGAGAGTCGGGCAACTGCTGGGGGATCGACTTCAGGGCCTCAACCTACGTGGCGGCCGGAGGCTCGCACGCGTATCCTTTCACATCCTGGTCGACCGCCGCAACCAACATAGCGGCAGCCGTCAGCGCCTGTCCCAACGGCAGCCAGGTGCTGATAAGCAACGGTACGCACCGGCTTCAAGGCACCGTAGTCGTTACCAACGCGATAACCATAACAAGCACGGGCGGGGCTGAGGCAACAGTCGTCGACGGAGACAATTCCGCCCCCTGCTTCGTGCTGCAGGCGCCGGGATCGCGGCTCGAGCACTTCACCGTTCGCGGCGGCGCCGGGGAGACAGGCGGCGGGGTGCGGGTAGGTGACGGCGCCATCCTGCGCTACTGCACGCTCACCGACTGCGCGGCGACCGGCCGGGGCGGAGGCGTGTACTGCGTGAGCGGCGGGTTTGTCGATCACTGCGTCATCACCGGCAACACCGCCCGGCAAGGCGGCGGCGCGTACGTCGAAGCCGGCGGTCTGCTGCGCAATTCGCTCATTGCGGACAACTCAGCCCAGTCCGCCGGGGGAGGGCTGTACCTCCGGGGCGGCGCCCGTCTCTCGAGTTGTACCGTCAGCGCGAATGACGCCGGCGCATGCGGCGGAGGTGTCTACTGCGAGAACAGCGCCGGGTTCCGCAATGCCATCATCTACTTCAACACCGCCGGCAACGCGGGCAGCAACGTGTACGACCACGGTGCGGCATCCGTCTTCACAAACTGCTGCACGGCCCCCCTGCCCTCGGCAGGCTCGAACAACACCGCTGACGATCCGCTGTTCGGCGATGCTCCGGACGGCGACTTCCTGATCCTGCAGGAATCCCCATGTGTCGACGCCGGGACGAACGAATCCTGGATGGTAGCCGCGGTCGACATCGCCGGCCGCGGCCGCCTGGGCGGCGACCACGTCGACATGGGCGCCTACGAAGCCCACGGCGGTCCCGTTTACGTGTCTACCGGCGGAGCAAACATCGCCCCCTACGACACATGGGGCAAAGCCGCGAACAGCATTCAGAGCGCCGTCACCGCCGCCAACCCGGGCGATGCCGTCGTCGTGGGCGGCGGGGACTACGCCCTCACCCATCCCGTCATCCTCGACAAAGCCATCGCGGTGCGCGGCTACAGGCATGATCCGCCGCCCGTCGTCAGCGGCGGAAACGCGTCGCAGTGCTTCTACGTCAACCACGATGATGCAACTCTCGAGCGCTTCACGCTCGAGCACGGGTGGGCCACAAACGGCGGCGCAATCCTCATCGCGCGCGGCGTCGGCCGCGACCTGACCATAACAGGCAGCGTCGCCATCACCTATGGCGGTGGCGTCTTTCTTGCCGCCGATGCCAGACTCGAAGACAGTCTTGTCGTTGGCAACACCGGTTTCTACGGTGGAGGTGTCTATGCCCAGCTTGGCGGATCGCTGTCGAGCTGCACGTTGTCCAACAACATCGCGAGCGACAGGGGCGGCGGCATCGCCCTGATCCACGGCGGCGGAGCGCATAGCTGCAACGTCGGCAGCAACCAGGCTGTCTACGGCGGGGGGATCTATGTCTCTTCCGTAGGCGATGTCGCCGACTGCTCCGTGTCCGGAAACAGGGCTACCGTCCGCGCCGGCGGAGTCCATCTCCACGGCGGCGGAACGCTCACCGATTCCCTGGTGGTCGGGAACCGCACCGGCGCGCACGGCGGGGGGGTGTTTCTGGAAAGTGGCGGAGCATGCCGCCGGACAGTCTGTGACGACAACGATGCGCTGCAATACGGCGGCGGGTTGTTCATCCAGAACTCGGGAAGCGCCGAGAACGTCCTCGTCGTGCGCAACGGCGCGACGCAATTCGGCGGCGGCGTCATGCTTTACGGAGGCGGCTCCCTCCGCAACTGCACCGTGGTGACGAACACCTGCTCCGACGGCAACGGCAACGGTCTCTACTGCTACAACGCCAGCAGCACAACCAACTGCATCGTCTACGACAACTACGGCCCCAATGCCGACAACATACGGGGATCGGGCACACCCGCGTCCTTCGGCCACTGCATCACGGCGCCGGTCGTTACCGGCCCCCACATCTATACGGATGCGCCGGGATTCCGCAACCCGTCCGTGGGCGATTACCGCCTGAAGTGGGGCGCCCTGGCCATCGATCGCGGCGCCGCGGCCGGAGCACCGGCCGACGATCTGCGTGGATACCCCCGGCCCACGAACGGCAATCTCGATTCGTACGCGTTCTTCGACATCGGCGCCTACGAACACAACCCGGACATCGACGATACCGACGGCGACGGCCAACCCGACGGACACGAGTACATTGCCGGCACCGACCCTGACGACTCCGGGAGCTTCTTCGCCGTCACGGCCGCCGAACCGCTGCAGCCGGCCGGCACGCTCGTCATCGAGTGGCCCGGCACAGCCGGCCGCCTCTATGACGTCTACCTGACCCCCGACCTCGACGGAACCTGGAGTATCGCCCCCGGCGGTTACGGCCTCCCCGGCACGGGTTCACCGATGCGCTACACCAACGCCCCCGCCCCCGGCGGTTTCTTCGAAGTACGGGCACGACTACCGTAGCGGGGCAAGGGTTGAACAGGCATGCCTTCAGTAGTGGGCCGG
>CAZKRK010000136.1:0-17641 GCA_964555035.1 uncultured Victivallales bacterium
CCCTAATCTTTCGCCCTAATCTCTCTGTAGTGAGTATCCAAATGCTCTTTCTAGGGTGAATCGCGCGCTCCCACCTCTCCCCTCGGGGAGAGGTCGCCGCAGCGCAGCGGAGGCGGGTGAGGGGCCGGCCGTTGGTGGCCCTCGGGATGACAGGCAGAAAGCTCCCGGTAAGGTGAAGATCTTCAATTCGCAAGGATGAGAAGATGTCACACGTCTTCAGGCAGCTTGCGGTAGAGCGTAGCCAGGCTGATGTTGAGCCTTTTTGCAGCTTCTTCCTTGTTGCCCTCGCACATGTCGAGGACCTGCCGAAGGTAGTCCTGCTCTTTCGCTCGGAGAAAGGCCTTCAATGACTTGCACCGAGAAGCGTCAACGGTATCCGAAGCACCACCGCTGCTCGCGGCGACATCAACCGGTGTCTGGGCGATCTTCGGCGGCAGAACGTCTTTCGTGATCTTGTCTCCGGTGCAGAAGGTGACAGCGTGTTTGACGGCATTTTCGAGTTGGCGCACGTTGCCTGGCCACGGGTAAGACTCGAAAACGGCGCAGACTTCAGGATCCATGATCGGGGGCTGCTTGCCCTCGGGGACCTCTTTGCGGAGGAAGTGATAGGCCAGTGGGAGGATGTCCTCCTTGCGGGCGCGGATGGGTTCCAGGTCGATAGTGATGACGCTCAGCCGGTAAAAGAGATCTTCACGGAACTTCCCGTCATCGAGAAGTGTTTTCAAGGGCGTATTCGTTGCGGCGAGAACGCGGCAGTCGATCGGCACCGTGTCGTTGCTGCCTACGCGACGGACTTCACGTTCCTGAAGCACGCGAAGGAGCTTGCTTTGGATGCTGAGAGGCATGGCGCCAATCTCATCCAGAAAGATGGTGCCGCCGCTGGCCGCTTCGAAAAGTCCTTCCTTGTTGGCGGACGCACCGGTAAAGGCGCCTTTCACGTGGCCGAACATCTCGGACTCGAGCAGAGGCTCAGGCAATGCAGCGCAATTAACGGGCAGGAAGCTCTTGTTCTGCCTCGGACTGCACGCGTGAATGGCTTTGGCAACGACTTCCTTGCCGGTGCCGCTCTCTCCGGAGATGAGTACGGTTGCGTCGGTCGGCGCAACACGCTTGATCATCTCGCAAACCTTCTTCATCGACTCGCTCTCGGCCACGATATTCTCAAGCCGGTACCGCGTTCCGAGCTGGGCCTTGAGGTCGGCATTCTCGGTGATGGCACGGTTGTACTCGAGAGCACGCTGGATTGTGTAGATCAGCTCGTCAACCTTGAAGGGCTTCGTTACATAGTCAAAAGCCCCCAGTTTCAATGCCTCTATAGCTGTTTTGACCGAGCCGTAGGCAGTCAGCATGATGACCGACATCGTCGGGCGTTCGTCGTGGACAATTCGCAGAAGCTCCATGCCGTTGATGGGACTCATGCGAATATCACACAACATGAGATCGAAATCATCGTTTCTGATGAGGTCTCTGGCCTGCTCTCCGCCGAGGGCTGCCGTCACGTCATAACCTTCCGCTTTCAGAAGGGTGTTCAGCACGCTCAGAGTGCTGGGTTCGTCATCAACTATGAGCAAGCGAGCCATGAGCGCCCTTTCCGTCCGTCAGAATTGGAGACATCTGCGTGACATAACTATGCATGAGGGTGATTCATTCTCAATATCGACACATACTAGTCCTAGGCACGTGAGTTGCAAAGGAAAAACCCGCACCTTTTTGCAGGAGTGAAAAAGAGCAGGGACTTCTGCTACATGCTCGTGACGACCTCGGCCATTTTGAAAACCGGGAGGAACATGCAGAGTACGATCCCGCCAATCAGTATGCCCAGAAAGACCATCAGCAGTGGCTCGAGAAGCGAGGTCATGCCGGTCAGCATTGTCTCGACTTCGTCGTCATAGAAGTCGGCGATGTTGTCCATCATCTCGTCCACCTTGCCGGTCTTCTCGCCCGCCTGGAGCATGCGCACCAGCAGAATAGGGAAGACGGACTGCTCGATGAGGGCGCTCGACAACGGTTCACCCTTCTCTACCGCGTCCCTGGCTCCAATAATGACTTTGCCCGCAACCAGGCTGCCCGTTGCTCCCGAGACGATCTCGAGCGAACTGAGAATCGGGACGCCGCTGCGGATGAGCTGGCCGAACGTCCGCGCGAATCGGGCCGAGGCGACCTTCTTGGTCAGTTCTCCGAAAACCGGCGCCCTCAGCACGAGAGTGTCCCATTGGTAGCCGCCGTTGGGAGATGCCTTCCACTTCTTGAACAAAACGATGGCGATCGCAAGACCGACGAAAACCAGAAGGGCGTTGCCCCTCATGAATGCGCTGATTTGCATCAGGACGGCTGTCGGGCCCGGCAGCTCGGCGTCGAAGTCGGCAAACATGCCGCAGAATACCGGCACGATGAAGATGATCATCAGGGTCGCGATGGCCAGGGCGATGCAGAGTACGATCGTCGGGTACATCAGGGCGGATTTGACTTTGCGGCGCAGCCTGGCGCTGGCTTCCAGAAAGGAGGAAAGACGCCCAATAGTCTCCGGAAGCTGACCGCCACGTTCACCTCCGCGTATCATGTTGCAATAGAGGTGATTGAACACGTCCGGGAACTGCGAAAGGGCCTCGGACAATGCCGCGCCGTTCTCGATGCTCTGCCTGACGTGGGCAACGACCTTCTTGAAGTTCGGGTTGTCAGTCTGCTCCTCGAGAGCTTCGAGAGCGGTCACTATGGGCATGCCGGCCGAGAGCATGGCGGCAAGCTGTCTGGAAAAGCCCGGCAAATGGGCGTGCACGATTTTCTTGGCGCCCGGGACTCCTTTGCGCGGGGTGCGGGCAGGCTGTTTCCCCATGTCTCGCCGCGGCTCGCGACGATTGCCGGAGAGCGCGGAAACTCGGTTGCGTGAAGCTGGGCTCATTCTCTATCGGTCTCCAATAAGCAGTCTCAAACCATGTTCTTCTTGCGGCGATTTCACCCACGCGCGGCACGCGTGTCCGTTCTCACTCGCCGCCCGTCACTATCAACGCCGCGTCGAGACTCGTCACTCCGCTCTTGACTCGCGCCAGACCGGCTTCCTTCAGTGATACCATTCCGTTCTGACGCCCGTATTCCCTGATTTCAGCCGTGCTCTTGCGCAGCAGCACTGCCTGACGAATCGCGTCGTCGATAACGAGTACTTCCATGATGGCGCCCCGCCCTTTGTAGCCACCCGAGCACCTGGGGCAGCCTACGGGACCGTAGACAGTCGTACCATCAAAAAAGTCCGCGGCTATGCGGTTTGTCGCAAGAATGTCGGGTGCCACCGTTGTCGGCTTCTTGCAGGAAGTGCAGAGTTTGCGGTAAAGGCGCTGGGCCTGGGCCAGGATCAAAGACGAGCCAAGCATGAAAGGTTCGATGCCCATATCGATCAGGCGGGTTACGGCGCCCGGAGCGTCGTTGGTGTGCAACGTGCTCAGTACCAGGTGTCCTGTAAGTGCGGCCTTGACCGCGATTTCCGCGGTCTCGCCATCGCGGATTTCGCCGACAAGCACGATGTCAGGGTCCTGGCGCAGGATCGAGCGAAGGGCGGAGGCAAATGTCAACCCGATCTCGGAGTGCATCTGGACCTGGTTGATTCCTTCGAGCTGGTACTCAACGGGGTCCTCACAGGTGATGATGTTCACGTCGGGCGTGTTCAGGTCCTGCAGGCAGGAATACAGAGTGGTTGTCTTGCCGCTTCCCGTGGGACCTGTCACCAGGATGATGCCGTGCGGCTGGTGGATGGCGTAATCCATGGCCTGTTCGGATACTTCGTCAAGCCCGAGTGACGACAGGCTCGGCGCAAGAGAGCTCTTGTCCAGAGTACGCATCACAATCTTCTCGCCGTGCACGGTCGGCAGCACACTGACGCGAAGGTCTACCGCCTTTCCGAGGGCCTTGATATTGAAGCGGCCGTCCTGCGGCACACGCCTTTCCGCGATGTCCAGGTCGGACATGATCTTCACGCGCGAAATCACCGCATTCTGCAGGTTTTTGGGTGGGCCTGGTCTTTCCGTGAGGGCGCCGTCGATGCGGTATCTCAGCCGAACCATCCTCTCCATCGGTTCGATGTGGATGTCGCTGGCACCCGTCCGCAGCGCCTCAACCAGGATCATGTTCACCATGCGGATTACGGGAGCGCCTTCGGCACTTTCCAGCATTTCGTCAAGGCTCTGTTCTGCGTCGTCGTCGCCGACCACCTCCACGTCGCTTTCGTTGCGCATCAGCTCTTCCATGTCCAGGGCTTGCGACGACTGTTCGGACAGCTTGCCCAGAATGCGTTGGATGTCCGTTTGTGAAGCCACGAGCGGCACTATGTCGAGGCCGGTCAGTGTGTTTAGCTCGTCGATGGCCACCAGGTCGAAAGGATCGCTCAGGGCCAGGGTCATGTGACCACCGATTCGCGCCACCGGCACGACAAGGAGCTTCGACATCGTCTCCAGTGGAATGAGTTCGAGCAACGTGGGGGACGGCGTGAAGTGGGCCAGACCGATCGGCGGGATGCGAAGATACTCGGCCAGGGCCAGTGTCATGTCATCGGGCTTGACCAGGTCCTTTGTCACAAGATACTTCTCAAGCCGTATCTTGTCTCTCTGCGCCGCGGCCTGCGCTTCCGCCAGTTTGTCCTCCTGAATGACGCCGTTCCGTAAAAGGATGTCGGGAATCCGGTTCGCGCGTCTGGTTGTCGCCGGCATCGTCAGACCTCTCTGTTCCAGGGGGCGTACGGGCGGAACGTATTCTGCTTGAATCGTCTGTCGAATGATGCTACCCATTCGGCAGGAAGGCCGCGTCTGCTTTCGAAGTCGTATGGTCTCATCCAGGCGGATATTTGTAAAGCGAGATGGACAGCGTGACTGACACTCTTGAAACTCCCGGCAGCAACGGCCACGAAAGTGAGATCCGTAGCGCGATCGAGGCCTTTGAGCAAGTCCTGGCCGTGGTCCCGGATGACGTACCTTCTTTGCGGGCGATTCTCAACGCGTATGAGGATCTGGGTGATCCCCCGCGATCCTGCGTGTACGTTCAGCGTCTGGGTGCTGCCCTGCTGGGGGAGGGAGACATCCGCGGCATGGAGGAGTTGTTGCCCCTGGCCGAGAAGTACTGCAGCCAAGGGTTCGACGAGCTTGCGGAGCTCGTGGCACGGATGGAGACAGCCGTCAAGGGGAGCGACGCTTCGGCCGCAACCGGAGCTGCTGCCGCGGCCGTAGCAGCGGACCGGTCCGACAGCGACGCGGCTCCGGCGCCCGGTCCGGACGTGAGCTCCCATTTCGAGATCGAGCCCGAGCTTGCGCTTGCATGGAGCCTGCTCGAATTCGGCGACCTTACTCAGGATGAGTACGCCAGCGTCGTGCAGGACCTCACCGAGATGAGCGTCGGCGACGTAGCCGACACGGTGTCCGTTCTCCACGTTCTCGAGGCACGCGGCTTCAGAAAGCTGGAGCAAGTCATCGGGCGCATGGCTGAAGAGTGCGGCGCGCCTGTCGTGTCGCTTGCCTGTTTCGACATCCAGACCGACCAGTACCTCCTGCCGATGGACTTCATGCTGAGACGCGGCGCACTGGTTTTCGAACACGTCGCGGACCACGTACTCGTGGCCGTGCTCAATCCCCATGACGAAAAGCTCCGCAGAGACGTCCAGGCCATTATTGGTCGTGAGTGTCACTTCTTTACGACTGTTCCTTCCGAGTTCGACGAAGCCTTGAACCGCATCTCCGACGTTGAGGCCCAAGCTGGAGCCGCCGCCACCTCCGAGTAATCGGGCCAGAGCAATGTGAATGCCTGCTCGGCGCCGAATTCCCCATTCACTACTCACTACTGGGCGGCGCCGTGCTTCAGTCGTCCCGTGAGTTCCGACGCCAGCACCTCCAGAAACGTCACCCGCCTCGCGCTGAGACGACTGCGCGAGACAAACACAATCATGAACACATCGCCGCTTCGGGTTATGAATACGGGGCGTGGCTCCACGAACAGGGTCATCGAGTCCGGCCCCTCCATCTGCAGTAACTCGAAGTACTTGCCCACCTGCTTGAAGAGCTGCGGCGCTATGGCGCCGATGGACTGTCCCTTGCCTCGTTTCCAGGCCTGTGCGAGCAGGTAGCCATCCGTGTGGCTAAGCACGCAGCCGCTCACGCCGGGCAGTTCGGCCACTGCCTGGGCGACGGCTTTGAATTTCGGCATGCCGTGCGCCGGATCTCCAAGAATTTCGCTGATCTCTTCCATCGCGACTCTTCCACGCGGCAGACTGTCGCCCGTCATGCGATGGTACAGGGCGCGTCCGAGTCCCGGCACTTTGCCCAACTCCCGCTGCGTGGAATACGGCCTGGCGGCAACGATGCGCTGGGCCAGTTTCGGCCCGACACCTTCGAAGGCGTCGACGAGCTCAGAGGCATCCGCCGAGTTGATGTCGAGACCGGCAACGTACAAGGGGCTGGGGGGAGCCGATGGCGTTTCGGGTTCCGGAACGGGTACGGGGTGTGCCGCGGCCGTCGGCTGTATCTCCGGCGCCGTCGGCGCCGCGGCGCTCACTGTTGGCGGTTCGGCTTCGGGCGGCGACTCCACACGTGCGGGACTCTCAGGCGCCGGCGCTGGCGGTTCCGGTTCGGGCAGCGGCTCGGTGACCTCCGCCGTGGGCGTTTCCGTTTCGGCTTCTTCCGTCGCCTCGGGTGGTGCCTGTGAATAGACCGCCGGCTCGAAGAGCTCAGTCTCGGCAGCAATCGGTTCGATCGGTCCGGGAGGCGCTTTTTCGACCTCGGGCAACTCCGCTTGCTCGGCTTCGGCCGGCCCGGGAGCCGCCGGCGCCGGTTGCTCCGCTTTCGGCTCCGGCCGTGTCTCCTCGATCGGTGCGGGAGTCGGTTCGACCGCCTGCCCGCCTTCCGAATCCTCTCTGTCGAACAGGTTAGGCATGCTGTGAATGGCCGGTTCCCGCTCTTCCGTGGCCGTGCGTTTCGCAAACTCCTCGGGCGACATGCCGGCCACTACCTTGGCGAGCGGGACGGTGACGAGGTCCGAGAGATGGTTGCCGACCTCGTCCCTGAGCAGGTCGTTGGGCACGCCGCGTATGAGATCGGCGACTTCCACTTCCACCTTGCCGCGCTTCAACTGGTCATACGGGTCGCGCACTGTAACATCGATTGTCGCGTTCGGCGCGGCCGGCTCCGTTCCCGAAAGGCAATCGGCGGGAAGCGCGGCAAGTACTTCCGAGACGGTCATGCTGATGGCGGTCTTTTCCCCGGCCGTACCGGTCGGTTCTTCGTCGCCGATGATGTCCTGAATGTCCTCAAAATCGCGCAGCATGGCCTGCATGTCGTCCTCGGGACCGTGTCCGATTGCCCGTCGTGACACGGTTGCAGGCTTCTTGTTCTCCACCTGTCCCCCATCGCTCTCGGGACCGTCGTCCGGTCGAGCGTTGTGGAGCAATCTGTCTATTAAGGACATGAGCACCTCCTCCGGTGAAGTTTCAAGAAAACCGTTCTCTACGGGTGATTACGCCTCTCTTCGTCCAAGCGGACATATCGACTATCAAGCTGAAAGCAACTATAGTGCCATCCTGTCGGGGATTTTGCACAGTATTGAAGGACCGATGGTGTCAAACGGGCGCATCTGCGATTATGTTGCGCGCAACATAGTCGCAGATGCGCCCGTGTCAAACCAGCTTCCGAGAGGTAAGGTGGTCTGAATATCCCAAGGCCTCTTCCTTTGGCGAAAAACGGCAAAAAGAAGAGACCACACTGAATATGCGTCTAACTGTGGTTGGTCCTTTACAAGTCAGAGGCATGTTGTACACTCTCAGTGGCTTGAGGCCTTGAGGCGTTTCATGGCATTGATGGCATGGAAGCTGCTCGAATGATTGTGCAATTGCTGCGCTCCGCGGGAGTTGTGCGGGAGTGAGTGACCTATGGCATTTATCAATTTCGGAAAGAAGACAATCAATTTCAAGATAGTGTATTACGGTCCGGCCAAGGGCGGTAAAACTACGAACCTTGAGAAGATCCACGAGTACATGAGCCCCGCTTCACGGGGAGATCTGACCGTTCTCTCAACGCAGCAGGACCGTACCCTTTTCTTCGACTTTCTTCCGCTTGAATCCCACATAGTGACCGGTTTCATCTCGAAATTCCAGCTGTACACGGTTCCCGGTCAGGTGATTTACAACCAGACGCGCAAACTCGTGCTCCAGGGAGTAGACGGCGTGGTGTTCGTGGCCGACTCGCAGTGGTCCAAGATCGAGGAGACCGCCGAGAGTTTTGAGAACCTGGAGGCCAATCTGCGCGACCAGGGGCTCTCCATCGAGACCCTGCCCTTTGTGCTGCAGTTCAACAAACGTGACCTGCCCGACGTCGCTCCCGTGCACTACATGGACTTCATGTTGAACAAACTCGAAACGCGTGTTCCGACGATGGAGTCGACTGCGTGTGACGGCAAAGGTGTGTTCGAAACGCTCAATCTGATCGCGCGTATGACTCTGGCCGCATTCGTCAAGAAGCACAACCTGAAGAGCGGTACGATGTCGGACAGTGTTTGTGTCGACACAGAAGGGAGCGCCGGCCGATGCTGACCGGTTTGACGCAGGAACTCAGTCGGCGGGTGGAGGACGTCCTGTCGGACATGCTTATCCGGTCCGAGGCCGAAGCTGTTTTCCTGTGCAACAAGGGCGGGTATATCCTGGCCGAGTCGGTGATGGAAGACTACGAGCACAACGACAACATCGCCGCCCTGGCCGCCGGCTCTTTCTTCGCGACGCGTGAGATCGCCCGTCTGGTGGGGGAGCCGGAGTTCCGGCATGTTCTGCATCGCGGTGACAGCAAAAGCATCTTCATGCAGAGCTCGGGCGCTGACTTCCTGACCGTCGTTGTTTTTGGCGAGCAGTCGAATCCCGGTCTCGTCAAGCTGTGTGCCGACGAGTTGTGCGTCTCCCTCGACGCCATTATGGCGGAGGCCGCCGATGCCGACTCCGTGCAGGACGCACTCCAGGCCGCCGGCATCGCCGTCAAAGAAGACGGACCGCTTTTTCACCCCGTTTCCGCTTCGCAACATCCCGAGGTGCGGGGGTAGCGGGTCGAACAATCCGGGGTTGGGAACTCCAACCCCCTGCCCTGTCATCCCGAGCGGAACCAACGGCCGGCCCCTCACCCGCCTCCGCTGCGCTGCGGCGACCTCTCCCCCGAGGGGAGAGGTGAACCTAGAAAGAGCAGTTGAACTACCGGACATAGGGTGAATCGCGCACTCCCACCTCTCCCCTCGGGGGAGAGGTCGCCGCGGCGCGGCGGAGGCGGGTGAGGGGCGGGCCGTTGGCTCGTGGGCAAGAACAGCCCCTAATCTCTCCCTGTCGCAGGGCGGAATATGGCAAGTTTCCCGCTAGTCCAGCGTCCCCAAGTCCAGTGATCCCGCGCCCTGGTTTCTGGCGTCCACGAGTCGTTTACCCAGAGCACCGAGAATATCCTGCAGACCCTTGCGCATGTCGCGCGCATCCCTGAGCGCGATGGCGCCTATCGTCAGGCCGATGGCGGCGTCGCCCTGCCCGACTGCCGTCTCGTAGACAGCGTCCTTGATCTCTTCGAGCTTGGCCCTGCCCGAATCGGCGTCGCGTCCGGACAGGCAGAGAATGAACTCGTCCGCTCCGAACCGCGCCAGGATATCCATGTCAGTCGTGTTGGCCTTGACGATCTCCACGACCTCGGCCAGCAGCGCGTGAGCTTCGTCGATGCCGTAAGTCTCAATGTACTTGCGGAACGCGTCGACGTAGACCAATGCCAGCACGATCTGATACTCGTGCGTCTTCCCGCGCTCCAGCTCCGTCGCCAAAGCCGGAACGAACGCCTTGTATTGCAGCGCTTTCGACGCATCGTCAATCTGGGAGAGCTTCTTCCCCTGGGCAATCAATTCGAACTTGTCCATGATGTTCCCGATCAGATATCCGACAACCTGCAGGTGCAGCATGTCGGACTCGTCGAACGGCTCTTCTTCCGAGCGGTCACAGCTTATGTAACCGATTCCGCGCTGATTCTTGATGATCGGGGCAAGGACCGCTGAAGTGAAACCATGCTCGAGCTTCACGTCCCGGTAGATGTCCGAGTCGGCGGCCGCGTCGTCGATAAGCATGGGCTTCTGCTCTAGTACGACACGTTCGGCTGTCCGGCTTGGCTCGCTCTTGCGAAACTGCTTTACATACGTGTAGCTGATCTGGCGCGAAATCTTGATGCGGAGCGCTTTCGTATCGTCATCGATAAGGATGACGGCCACGCTTTGGCAGGGGAAGTACTCCTTCATGCTGTCCATGATCACGTGCAGGGATTCCTCCAGGGACAGAGCACCGTCGGCCTTTCGCATCACATGGATAAGCCATCCTCCCAAGGTTGGAGCTGTCACGATAAACCTCCTCTCAAATCTATCGGCGCAGCCTGAGGAGCCTCTCGTCACGGCTGCCCGACATCTATAAGCCTACCGACATTACGTGAATTGTCAATCGGTTGTTGGCCGGGGCAAACGCATCGGGCGCAAGTCACTCCCGCGGGTGCTTCACGCTCAGCTTGCAGTCCGAGCTCCCTTCGTGCTTCGGATTTCCCGCCTCCACGCGCGCGATGAGATAGCCGCCTCTTGGAGACAACCGCAATCTCCGCGGAAGCGAGATGCGCCCGATGCGTTTGCGCCGGTTTCCGTTCACACCAGCGAGATCGTCAGAATCTGCGCGTCGTCCGATCCGGCTTCAACCGCATACTCCTCCACGGCAGCGGGAAGAAGACAGGAAGCTCCGAATGGGACTTCGGTCGTCTCTCCGCCCGCGGTCACCGAGCATGCGCCGTGTGCCGTGAACAGCACGTGAAACGTGCGACCGTCGAGTTTGCGGCGCTCCCGTCCCCTCAGCTCGGTTCGGATCAGACGAAAGTAGGGGGACTCCACGATCAGCGCCGTGTTGCTGCCTTCTTCCGGAGCGGGGTGTATCGGAACAGGCGGTTGGCTCTCCCAGCGAATCGCACGCATGGCCTGCTCGACATGCAACTCGCGCGGTCTGCCGTCCTTGCCCAGGCGCCCCCAGTCGTAGACCCGGTACGTTGTGTTGGAATTCTGCTGCACTTCGAGCAGCAGGCAACCTTCGCCGATCGCGTGCAGGCATCCCCCCGGAATGTAGATGGCTTCTCCCGGGACTGCCGCCGTGCGCACGAGAAGCTGCTCCAGCGTCCCGCTCTCTATGGCGGCCCTCAGGCCGGGTTCCGCAACTCCGGGAATCATTCCGGCAAACACGGTGGCGTCCGCTTCCGCGTCGAGGACGTACCACATCTCCGTCTTGGCTTCCCCCCCGTGGCGCGCGGCGGAATCGTCGTCAGGATGCACCTGCACGCTCAACCGGCGTTTCGCGTCGATGAGCTTGATCAGCAGGGGGAAGGGACCGGCCGGCGCCGCCGTGCCGACCAGCTTCGAGCCGAAATCCCTGACCAGTTCTTCAAGAGGTTCGCCTTTCAAGGAGCCGTTGGTCACAGTGCTCATGCCCTCGGGACGGTCAGCGACCTCCCACGACTCCGCACAGATTTCCGGCACGGCATCCCGCCCGTAGATTCGGGGGATGCGTGCTCCTCCCCACAGGTAGTCCTTGTAAACCGGTTCCAGCAAGAGTGGATAGAGAGTCTTCATCCTGCGACTGACCGTAGTGCCCCGTTCGTGCCGCATCAAGCCAAAAAGAATTGAGTGATGCGCCTGGCCGTGCTAGCGTCACGATCATGAAAAGAATGACACAATCTCTACTGTACGTCGGACTCGTTTGCGTGTTCGGCTCGGGCTGCGAGACGCTTCGGCAGCAGCAGATGAATGAACTGCGGGCCCGGACGGAGGCCGATAACCTGCGGCGTGACGTGGCACAACTCAAAGACCAGGTTCAGTATCTGCGACAATCCCATGAACAGCTTCTGGGTGATCTGGAGCAACTCCGGGCCTCGATAGGTGCTGGTGACAGGTCGGTGGCCGTTCGCGTGGATGCGCTGGAGGCCGCCGTCGGCGAGTCCGGTCGTGCCCGGCAACAGATCAAAACCGATCTGATCAAAATCCTGAGTGAGAGAATCGTTCAGGCCATCGAGAAACACAGACCGCAGGCGGCTCGTGACTATTCGTCCGGGGGATTCACGGCACGGGAGCACGTCGTCAAGCGCGGGGAAACACTTTCGGCCATTGCCGCGGCATACGGGGCCAAGGTGAGTGCCATCGTTCAGGCCAACGGTTTGCCCGACGCCAACTCCATCCGCGAAGGACAGAAGCTGCTTATTCCGGAATAGGCAGGCGCCAGGTATAGCGTTCTGCGCCGTTGCCAGGTTGAATCGAGAACGACACCGTGTCGACCGGCATGACTGCCCTGCGCGGAACCGTGACAACAGCCGGTGGCGGGCGATTCTCGATGTCCTTGATCTTGGTCAGAGCCGACTTGAGCTGTTCGTTGATCGACGGCAGATTGGTCTGGAGCTGCTCGAGTTCCTGCTTCAGCCGCGCGTTTTCCGCTTCCAGGGTGTCGATCACGTCCTTGACGCCCGCGAGCTCCTCCTTGACAGCGGCCGGGGCCTTCGCGATCTCGGTGGCCATTTCGGTACGGACTTTCTGCATCGCCCGCTCCTGGCTCTCCCGGGCCTCTTGCCGGGCTGCCGCGATGGCGGCGTCCTGGCGTTGCAGATACTCCCGCTTGGCGGTCTCGATCGCATCGCCCTGCTTCACAAGGTAGGTGTTGAGCGTGTGCTCCGTGTTGGACTTCAGGTAGGTAAGGTCCTTTGCCAGGCGGAGTTTCTCTTCCGCCGCGTCTTCCTCCAGATCATCGACGTTCGTCTGCAACTCCTTCTCGAGCTGCACCACGTTCGAGCACACCTGGTCGTAGTCCGCCTGCATGTCTTTGTAGGCGAGCATCCCGACCAGCGTCCCGCACGTAACAACCGAAACCAGGATGAGCAGGAAGAACCCGCTCAGGATCAACATGCGGTTGCGGGAACGTTTGCGCTCGTCTTCCAGGAACTCCTGGAACGCGGCCAGAACCGGCAGGGACTTGGGCGGTTTCTCGATGGCGCCCGCCTTGGCACCGTTCATGGCCGCCACAAGGCCGCCGACTCCATCCGGCGGCGGGCCCTGCGTGGGAGGCGCGCCGAGATCGTCGATGTCGTCGATACCTTCGATATCCTCGTCGAGTTCCAACTCGTCCTCGGGATCGACGAGCTCGTCTGCGCTGTCGGGGGACGGCATGTCTGTCATGTTGTCTCTCTGCTGCTAACGCCCGACTCGCCGGTCGGTTCGACTTGCGTGATGGCACCGCGTTGCGGCCGACTCTATCGCTTGCGCGACTTCTGCCAGGCGCGCAACTCACGCTGTGCCTGTGCCTCAAGATCCTCCAGCGGGCTGAGCGAACCGCCGCCCTCGCCGTCGCCGAGCAGCTCCGGCGTGAGAACTTCCGTCTTCTCAAACTCCTCTACCGCCCGCTGCAGGCTGTCGATCTTCTTCTTGGCCTGCTCGAACTGCTTGCCGGTCTCCGCCCGCCCGGACTTGATGCGTTTCTTCAGCGCCGCATTCTGCTCCTGCAGTTTCTTGACGCGCTGGCGCTCCTGGTCGAGGCTCTTGCGGAGTTTCTGTGCATCGAGGGCGCCTTCCTGTGCCTTGCGCAGATCGACCTTCAACGTCTCCAGCGTGCCCGCGGCAACCTGCACGTCCTCCTTGAGCGAATTGACCTGCTCGAGAAGCGTTTTCTCGCGTTCTTCCGATTGCTCCTGCCGAGAACCGACTTCAGTCTGCGCGGCTTCCACCTGCCCCTTCAGGTTGTCGGCTTCCTGCTTTGCCTCCGCCAGCTCGGACTCCAGGGTCTGCAACTGCTGCGAGCGCTCCTCGGCCTCGCGGCGCGCCTCCTCCGCTTCCGCTGTCCTTGCCCCCAACTCACTGTTCTTGGCTTCCAGCTCACTACCCTTGGCCTGCAGCTCCTCATCCTTGGTGCGCAGCGCCTCTTCCTGGGCCTGCAGCGCCTCTTCCTTTGCCTGCAAAGCACCGGAGATTTCGGATTTCGACGACCGCTCCGCCGTCAGCTCCTCGCGCAGGCCGGAGACCTGACTCTCCAGCGTCTGCACGCGTTCGCTGTCCGTCTGGGAAGCCTTCTTCGTTTCGTCCAACTGAGACCTGGCGTCTTCCAGCTCGCCCGATATGCGGTCCAGATCTTTCCGCAAGTCGCCAAGCTGCGTCTCCAGCTCTTCGCGTTGCGCCTTTTCCTGGCTGAGGTTCTCCGCTATCTCGGATTCACGCCGACCGCTCTGTTCCGTAAGCTCGCGGGACTTGTTCTGTTCGTCCTCGAGTTGCCGCGTGAGACCCTCGATCGTCTCGGCGGCCGTCCGGGCGGCCTCCTCTTTCTCGGAGAGGGCCTGTGTCGTCTCGGCCGCCCGCGCCTCTTCATGGGCGTGCTCTTTGCGTACGGTAGCCAGCTCGTCGCGCACCGAGGCCAGATCGCCTTCGCGTGCTTCCAACTCGCCCCGGATCTCCTCGTTGCGCTGGTTCGCGCCGTCCAACTCAGCCTGGACTTGCTGATTCTGCTGCTTCTGGCTCTCCAGCTCGCCCCGGATCTCCTCGTTCTGCTCCTTCTCCCTCTCCAGCTCGCGCTGGTGGGCGCGCAGCAGCGTCATTGTGCGCTTCAGCGTCGATTCGAACTGACTGATCTTCTCGTCGAGAGACGCGTGATCCATCTCGCCTTCGGCTTCGTCCTTGGCAATCGCCGAAGCCAGCTCACGCGCGACGTCACCCATCTCCTCGCCAACTTCCGGTTCGACTTCAGGTGCTTCCTCTTCTTCTTCCGGCTCCTGGTCGAATCCCTCCGGGACCTCGCCTCCGAAGAAAATGTCGTCGCGCTTTTCGCGAGGGGTGAGCTTCTCGCCCGTGCGAACATCCTCCAGCGTGGCGTTGGGCAGCACCGTGCCGTTATTGATCAGTTCTTCCAGGGCGCGGATGTTGATCGGCCCGTAGGTCGTACCGTTGCTCAGCTCGACCTGCCACCGCATCTCGAGGTTTTCGAGCTCCTCAGCGGCGTGCCAGTTGCTCTGGTCGGTCGAGATCGAGTTGCCCGGAGCCACGCGTCCCTGTTGGGCCCACAAACGCAACGTCTCACCTTCCACCGGACCGAAAACGCTCCCATCATCGATCCGCAGATACCACGTCGAGGCTTCGGGAAGCGACGCCTGACTGTTCTTGTCGTCCGTCATTCGATTACTCCTCGCACATGCCTAAAGAGTTCTCTGGCTGTAAAAAACGAACCCGCATTATCCGGTCCAACCGACTCCGTGTCAAACGGATTCGCCGAGGATACGCTTGAATCGCGCATACGCTTCGTCCCATGCGGCGACGTCCTGGGGACGGTACTCCCTGATCGGAAAGGCCGCCCTGATCGGCGGCAGCGCGTCGTGCAGCGACTCGATGATCCCAACCGCCACGGCCTGCACCATCAGGTTGCCCACTGCCGTGCCTTCCTTCGGCCCCGCCAGGACCGGCACTCCCAGCGCATCGGCCGTGAACTGGTTGAGCAGGATGTTGCTCGTACCACCACCGACGATGTTGACGACCTTGGTCTCTTTCCCGCACACGGCGCAGATCTGCTCGTTCACCATGCGATACTTGAGCGCCAGGCTCTCGTACACGAGCCGCATGAACGTGCCGCGGTCCGCCGGCACCGGCTGTCCCGTACGCGTGCAGTAGTCGGCGATGGCCTCCTCCATGTTCGCGGGGTTGTAGAAGCCGGGATCGTCAGGATCGACGAAGGCCGTGAAGGCGGGCGCAGCGTAGGTTGCCTCGTCCAACTCCTTCCATGGCGGCTCCTTGCCGTCGGCGATCGTCCAGATCCGGCGCAGCTCCTGCACGAGCCAACTCCCCATGACGTTCTTCAGCAAACGGATGTTGCCGATGCCGCCCTCGTTGCTGATGTTGGCAGCCCGGGCCTCGCTGTTGGTGATGGGCTCCGGAATCAGTTTGCCCACGAGCGACCACGTGCCCGAGCTGATAATCAGCGACTCGTCCGTGTTGTCCACCGGCGCCGCCGCAAATGCGCTGGCCGTGTCGTGTGAACCTACCGCCACCAGCTTGGCCTGGTTGATGCCGATCGAATCCGCCAGCGGTTTCAACAGCTCGCCGATGATTGTGCCCGGTTCGACGATTTCCGGCATAACGTCGGCGGGCACGCTCAGCGCCTCAAGGACCTCGCTACTCCACTGTTTCGCGTGCGCATCCATAACCTGGGTCACGCTGGCCCACGAGGAGTCAACGACCTTGACGCCGCCGAGGTAGTAGTTGAATACCGAGGGGATCGGCAGGTAGCACGCGCCCGGCTTCAGCAGCCCGCCACGGTTCATCATGAACCACAGGAGCTGGTTGCTGACGTTGAAAGGTTGGAAGTGAATGCCCGTGATGGCGTAGATCCGTTCCGGATCGATGCGCTTCTTCACCTCCTCGATCATGTTGTCGAGACGGTGGTCGCGGTAGCAGTAGATCTTGCCTAGGAGGTCGCCGTCGGCGCTGACGAACTGCCCGTCCGCGCCCCACGTGTCCACCCCGACCGACTCGAGCATGTCTCCCACGTCCCGTCTGTAGGCCTGCAGTCCGGCGACGATGTTCTGGTAGATCTGCACATCGTCCCAGTACGTCCGTTCCGTCACCGCGCCCGTTCCATCGGCAACAAAGAACGACGATCCCCCGTGCGCAAAGCGATGAATCTCGTCAAGCGCGAAACCGTCGTCCGAAAACGTTCCCGTGAAACACTTCCCGCCCGACGCTCCCAGATCTACGGCAAAAAGCCTCTTCATATCCACGGCACTTCCTCCTTAAATGCACTGTTCAACCCCGGAGCCTAAGCCTTTTGCACCGCCGAATCAATGGGAGAATGCCGGTGCGACGGGGCAAACGTATCCAAATCTGCCGGAGCCTGCGTTGGGGACTCTCGCCACGGAGTCACGGAGACACGGAGAGTCCCCAACGCAGGCTCCGCTGGGTCCCTACCGATACACGTCCCGCCTGTGCCCGATGCGAACCACAATCACGACAAGCTCACGGTCGCGAATGGCATAGACTATGCGATAGGTTCCCGCACGGATACGGTACAGATCTTCGACGCCGGACAGTTCTTCGACTCCGCGGGGGCGGGGGTCGTGTTCCAGGGCTTCGAGTCTTCGGACTATGCGCCGTCGCACGTCTTCGGGAAGGCCGTCAAGGGCCTTTGCCGTCCGCGGGCTAATGCGAATGGCATACTTCACGCCCCGGCCCTATTGTAGTCGTCAAGTGTCAGGAACTTCTCCGGGGCGCGGTCGTACTCCCGCAGCACACGCTTCGCGGCCTGCACGTCGTTTGCATCTTCAGCCGCTTCCAGGGCAGCCAGGTCCTCCGGCGATACCAGGGCTGCAACCGGCTTGTCGCGACGGGCCAAGACGAGACGCTCCCCGCCGTAAGCCACGCGATTGAGGGCGTCGGCCAGGTTGTTGCGCACTTCAGCTATGCTCAAGGTGTCCATGGTGCTTGCCTCCTGTTCATAAACATAATGTACATCATGGACATTATGTATGTCAAGCGGTTGGGGATACTAGCCGGAGACTTCACGCCCCGCCTGTCATTCCGAGCGCAGCGGAGCGGAGTCGAGGGATCTCGGGAACTGCCAAGCACGTCCGGC
>CAZKRK010000137.1:0-17627 GCA_964555035.1 uncultured Victivallales bacterium
CGCGCATTTCCGGCCAGAATCGGTTGCCGACCCTTTTCGGATGGGGTCTAGCTAGAGGGTGTTCGAAAAGCCCCTGGAGACGGCGGTCCTCCGCCGTTACGAGCAAATGCGAGTGCACGTGGTGAAACAAAGGGGGAACTGCGTTCATTTTTGTTTCCGTCTGTGCTCGACTCTTGCGCGGAACGGCGGAGGACCGCCGTCTCCAGGTTCGATTGACGGGCGTTTCGCGAACGTAGGCCCTTTTCGGATGGGGTCTAGCTAGGGAGCGGGGCTTCGGTAGTGCGAACGTTGCACCCGGCGATCCTCACCGGGCTGTGACGTTGCTCGCCTTCGGCGAGCCCGCGTCTATCCGTGCGACTTGGAACCGGCCCGGAGCGCGGTCCTACGTTTCCCGCTCGATATCCGCGCCGAGGGCGCGGAGTTGCTCTTCGACGTGCTCGTAGCCGCGGTCGATGCACTGGGCATTCTCGATCGTGCTTTCGCCGCGGGCGCAGAGGGCGGCAATCAACAGCGCCATTCCGGCGCGAATGTCCGGGCTGGTCAGATGCGAGCCGTGCAGACGCGACGGCCCGGTGACAATTACGCGGTGCGGATCGCACTGTACGATCCGGGCGCCCATGTCGATCAGACGGTCGACGAAGTACATGCGGCTCTCGAACATCTTCTCGAAGAAGAGCATCGTGCCCTTGGCCTGCGTTGCCATCACGATCGAAATGCTCATCAGGTCCGACGGGAAGCTCGGCCAGGGGCCGTCCTCGAGCTTGGGGATAGCGGCGCCGTGCGCGTTGCGCACGCGCAACGAGCGCACGACGGGCAGCAGAAGGCCGTCTTCCGCCTTGTTCCAGGAAACACCCAGACGGCGGAATGCGCGGCCGATCACGGTCATATCCTCTGCGTCCCTGTGGACACCGGGGATGACAAGCTCACCGCCGGTAACAACGGACGCCGCCATGAAACTGGCCGCGTCCACGTAGTCGGGTCCGATCCGATGCGTGACGCCGTGAAGGGACTCGACACCCTCGAGTTCGAGGCGGTTGGTGCCGATGCCGGAAATGCGGGCGCCCATCTTGCTCAACATCAGGCACAGGTCCTGGACGTGCGGTTCGCAAGCGGCATTCAGCAGGACCGTCTTGCCGCGGGCGAGCGTCGCCGCCATGAGAACGTTTTCGGTTGCCGTGACACTGGCCTCGTCCAGGAGAATCCGCGAACCGCGCAGAGCGCGACGGCGGAATCTGTACGGGTGTTGCCCCTGGACCTGGATGCCGAGCTGCCGCATGGCGCCGAGGTGCGTATCCAGCGGCCTGCGTCCGATCATGTCGCCGCCGGGGGGAAAGACCGTGGCCCGCCCCAGGCGCGCCGTCAGCGGACCCGCAAAGAGCACGGAAGAACGGGCCCGGCGACAGAGACGCTCGTCGAGACGCGTGCGACGAACTGACTTGGCGCAGAGCGTCAAAGTGTGGTCGTCCCGATGGACATCTACGCCAAGACCATCGAGAATGCCCAGCATCGTGTGGACATCCTCGATCATGGGGACGTTCTCGAGCGTCACCGGTTCGTCGGTCAGCAGCACGGCTGCCAACATGGGCAGGGCGGCATTCTTGTTGCCGGGGGGAACGTGCGTTCCCCCGAGCGGTTTTCCGCCGCGTATGATGAACCGTGCCATGGACGGGTGTCTCCGGTTGCTACGCCGGCGGCGCCATCAGCTCGTCGACGACGGCAATCACGTTTTCCGGGGTGAAGCCGAACTTCTCGGCCAGCAATTTGCATGGTGCGGACGCGCCAAAACGGTCCATGGCGATGACGCGCCCCTTGGTTCCGACGTAGCGTTCCCATCCAAACGAGACGCCGGCCTCGATGCCTACGCGCGCCGTGCATTCCGGCGGCAGGATCTTCTTGCGGTACTCTTCAGACTGCTGTTCGAAAAGTGCCCAGGAGGGCATGCTGACCACGCGCACGTTGAAGCGTTCGCCGAGGACCTTCGACGCCTCCATGGCCAGGGCCACTTCCGAGCCGGTGGCGATCAGGATCGCGTCGGGAGTCCTATCGGCGGATGTCTGGGATAGAATGTAGGCGCCCCGGTCCAGGTTGGACGCCGCCGGGTGGCGCTGGCGGTCGATGACCGGCAGGTTCTGGCGTGTCAACATCAAGGCCGTCGGTCCGTTCTTGTTCTGCAGGGCGGCGATCCAGGCCGCGCCGGTTTCGGTGGGGTCCGCGGGGCGGATGTCCGTTACGTTGGGAATCACGCGCAGTGCGGCAAGGTGTTCTACCGGTTCGTGGGTCGGGCCGTCTTCGCCGACATAGAAGCTGTCGTGAGTGAAGACGTAGATGACCGGCAGCCCCATGAGCGCCGCCATGCGGATCGCCGGGCGGCAGTAGTCCGAGAAGACGAAGAACGTGCCGCCGAACACCAGCAACCCGCCGTGCAGGACCATGCCGTTCATGATGGAGCCCATCGAGTGTTCGCGCACCCCGAAGTGCAGGTTGCGTCCTTCGTAGGCGCCGGGGCCGACGGAGGCGACATCGTTGATGAGGGTCTTGTTGCTGGGGGCCAGGTCGGCCGATCCGCCGACGAGATAGGGCACGGCCTTGGCCATGCCCTGAATGACCTTGCCGGAAGCGTTGCGCGTCGCCACGGCCGTGCCGACCTCGAACTCGGGCAGGAAGGACTCGAGGTCTGCGGGAAGCAGACCCTTTTGCGCTGTACGCCACTCGGTCGCCTTGGCCGGTTCGGCCTGCTCATACTCCTTGAAGAGGCGATTCCACTTGTTGGCGTGACGTTTCACGCTGCGCAGGCGCGAGGCAAAAAGCTGTCTGACGCGTTCCGGGACGTAGAAAGTCTCGTCCGGCGGCATTCCCAGGTTCTCCTTCGTCAGCCGGACCTCGTCTTCGCCCAGGGGGGCGCCGTGGCACTCCTCCTTGTCCTGTTTGTTGGGGCTGCCCTTGCCGATGTGGGACTTGCAGATGACGATGGTGGGCTTTTCCCGGCTGCGTTTGGCCTTGCGGATCGCTTTCTCGATCGCGTTGTAGTCGTGGGCGTCGATCTCGAGCACGTTCCAGTTGTAGCCCTGGAAGCGGCGCCGGACGTCGTCGCTGTAGGCGAGCTCGGTTTCGCCCTCGATCGTGATGTTGTTGTCGTCGTAGAAGACGATCAACTTGTTCAGCTTGAGATGCCCGGCGGTCGAGAACGCCTCGTGGCTGAGCCCTTCCATCATGTCGCCGTCGCCGCAGATGACGTAGGTGTAGTGATCGACGAGGGTGATGCCCGGCCTATTGTAGCGCGCGGCCAGCATTTTTTCGGCCAGGGCCATACCGACGGCGTTGCCGCAGCCCTGTCCGAGCGGACCGGTCGTGGTTTCCACGCCGGGGGTGTCGCCATACTCGGGGTGGCCCGGTGTCATGCTCTCCCACTGCCGGAAATTCCGGAGCTCTTCCATCGGCAGGTCGTAGCCGGAGAGGTGCAGCAGGGAGTAGATCAGCATCGACCCATGTCCGCCCGAGAGAACAAAGCGGTCGCGGTCGGCCCACGAGGTGTTGGTGGGACAGTGTTCAAGATATCTCAGCCACAGGACGGCGGCCACGTCGGCCATCCCCATCGGCATTCCGGGATGCCCCGAATTTGCCTTCTGGACCCCGTCCATCGCCAGACCACGAATAGTGTTCGCTACAAGCCGATACTCTTCCTGAGTAGGTTTCATCACATTAACTCCAAAATCCTACGTTTAACACTCGCGTCCGCCGGAGCAGACGCCGAAAAGAAACCCGATATTTCCCACATTCGGAGCGTCTTGTCCAGCCTGAGACGTGTTTACCCGCGGAAAGCCCCGGTGACGTCACTCCGCCGGATCGAACGTCCGTAGGTCCGATTTGCAATCGGACCATACCCACGCCGGTTTCCTCGGAGCACGAAGGTGGGAAACCGGATCCGAGCGGCATTGGGTCCGATTACAAATCGGACCTACGTCCCCCGCGCCTCGTTCAGCGCGCATGTCTTGTCCGCGAGCCAACGGGGATTTGAGGCGCAGCTTCGCCAGCCCTACTCGTACAACGCCGCCGACAGATATCGCTCGCCGGAATCGGGGAGGATGACGGCGATGTTCTTGCCTTCGAATTCCGGCTCGTCGGCCAGGCGCGCGGCGACAGCCGCCGCGGCGCCGCTGGAGATACCGGCCAGAATGCCTTCCTCCCGCGCCAGCCTGCGCGCGACCTCGAAGGACTCCTCGTTGGTGACCTGCTCGACGCGATCGATCAGGGAGAGGTCGAGCACGTCGGGGATGAAACCGGCGCCGATGCCCTGGATCATGTGAGGACCGGGCTTGAGCTTCTCGCCGGCGAGCGTCTGCGAGATGACCGGACTGCCGGCCGGCTCAACCGCGACCGACACGATGGCCTTGCCCTGCTGTTCCTTGAAGAAGCGGGAGATGCCGGTGATCGTTCCCCCCGTTCCGACGCCGGCCACGAGAACGTCGACGTCGCCCTTGGTTGCATCCCAGATTTCAGGTCCGGTTGTCTTGACGTGTATCTCCGGGTTGGCCGCGTTCTTGAACTGCTGCGGCATGAAGTAGCGCTCAGGGTCGGAGGCGGCGAGCTCTTCGGCCCTGTCGATGGCGCCGCGCATGCCCTTGGCGGCCTCAGTCAGAATCAACTCGGCGCCCAACGCCGCGAGAACTCCGCGGCGCTCGATGCTCATGGATTCCGGCATGGTCAGGTTCACCTTGTAGCCGCGCGCGGCACCCACGAAAGACAGAGCGATGCCCGTGTTGCCGCTGGTCGGCTCGACGAGCTCCATACCCGGTTTCAAGACACCGCGTTTCTCCGCGTCCCACACCATGTTGGCGCCGATACGGCACTTGACCGAATAGGCCGGATTGCGTCCTTCGATCTTGGCCAGGATCCGCGCTTTGCCCGCGGATACGATCTTGTTGAGCTGCACCATCGGCGTGTTGCCGATCGATAGTGAATTGTCAGTGAAAACTCCCATCTTGCTTCTCCGTTGTTGCTGTTGATCGAAGTTGGTTCGGATCGGGAATCCGCGGCGACCTGCCGCAAAGAGGACAGTCCTCCTCACGCGAAACCGTTACCGTACGAAAGCGCATTGCCAGGGCGTCATAGGTCAAGAGCCGGTTCACAAGAAGATCGCCGCACCCCACGGCGTACTTGACCGCCTCCGTTGCCTGGACCGACCCAATAACGCCAGCCACCGCTCCGAGCGGGCCGGCCGGCGCGTCGCCCTGCGCGCGACACGGCGGCGGCTCACCGAACAGACACCGGTAGCATGCGCTTTCACCCGGCATCACTGTCATGGTCTGACCCGTGAAAGCGAGAATGCCGGCATGGGAGTAGGGGACGCCGGCGAAGTGGCATGCATCCGCAATAAGGAACTTCGAGGCGAAACCGTCGGTGGCATCGACCACGAAATCGTAGCCTGCAATCGTCGCCGCCGCATTGTCCGGCAAGAGTCGCTCGCAGTGCCGGTTGACAGTCACGGTCGGATTGAGCTCGCACAACGTTTCCGCGGCGGATTCCACTTTTGGCCGGCCGACGTCGCCGGTTCCGTGCAGGACCTGCCGCTGCAGGTTGCTCAGCTCGACCACGTCGTCATCGACAATGCCGATCGTTCCGACACCCGCGCCCGCCAGGTACAGCGCCACCGGCGACCCCAGCCCGCCCACGCCGACAACCAGTACGCGAAACCGCCCCAGCTTCTCCTGGCCCGCTGTCCCGATCTCAGGGAGCGCAAGCTGACGGGCATAACGCTGGTCCAAATTGTCCGGGCATGCAGTCACGCCGCGACACATACCCGACCAATGTGGTCGTGTCAATCATGTTTTGTAAGATTCGGGCGGATGACTTGGTGACTCGGTGACGTGCTGACGTCGAAGCGTCTCCACCCGGGCGTCATCGGGTCACCCGGTCACCGAGTCCTCGCCGGCCGCCGCGGGGTGGGCCGGCTACCCCCACCTGCCAACCAGAGGTTTGGCGGGGTAGGCGACGGACGTCAGGTTGGGCAGCTGAACGGCGTCGCGGTTACGGACGGAGACCATCGGCAGGAGACCGATCCCGGTCAATGCCTGGCAGTGGCTCTCGGCCAGCCAGGTTTCGGCGCAGGGCTGCATTCTCCGTTCGCCCTCTTCGGTGTAGGGGTGCGCCGGCAGGCCGGAAACCTGCGCGTAGGCGCGCGGGTTCATTTGCGCGCCCTGGTCCAGGTAGGCGCGGCCGTACACGTAGCCGCAAAGATAGGCGCCGGAACCCCAGAGATAGTGGTCGTGACTGCGCCCGCCGGCCATTTCGTCGTAGTCGAATGCATCAATCGCCTCTCCCGTTCCGCCGTAGGGCAAACGCATGAGGACCCGCGGGAATGTGAGCGCCAGATACGGGGCTACCGGCGTGCCGCGCAACGCGGACCAGGCCGCGGTCTGTCCCTCCGCGGCGGCAAGGAGCTGACCTGTTTCGATCTGCTCGGCCAGAGACGTGACACCGGCGAACCCACACGCCGCGCCGCTCACAAACGGCGCGCCAAGTGCCATGGTGACAATGCCCAGCCGCCCGAGCAGCGCAACGTCTTCGTCTGAAGGCGTGAATCGATAATCCCCCAGCACCATCGCCCACGGCACGCCTTCGTGACTGGATACGGTTTCAAGGAATGCCGTGGTCCTCAGATCCTCCGCACCCATCAACTCCGCGCGCAACGCTTCGAGCGGTATGTCCATCATGTACAGACGCAGCTCGTCGTCCGTCTCGAGCGTGCTCATCAGGAAGTCTATTCCGCGCCAGGCAGACTCCAGCGATTGAAAAGAGGGATCGTGCAGAATGCGTCCCAGGCGTTCGCTCAGCGCGGCGTCGATTCCCGCCAGGATGCCGGAGTTGTCGACGGCGGGTGAGATGGCGGAGCCGGAGTCGGCCACCACGCTGCGTATCAGGTCGGCCGCGATCCCCGCTCCCGGGGTGGCGGGCCGTTGCGCGGCAGTGGGGGCAGCTTTGGTTTCCATCGGTCTGCCAAGCAGATCGGCGAAGCTGTCGCCCCCGGGCTCCTGCGCCGCTTCGGCCGGCGCCTCGGCTTCGGGAGCGGACTCGGCCGCCGGCGACAGCCCGAGCATGCGCAACGCTTCCGCGCGCGCATCGACCGCCGTCGCCGGGTTCTTCAGCCGCTTGCGAATGTCCACCAACGCGGCCAGCGGCGGAACGCCGCGAAGCAGACGGTCCGGCTCGAAATCTTCGATTTCACCGAACGTCAACTCCACCGATTCCCCGTCAACTTCGACCGTCAGCGCCGGCGCCATACGCCGGAACTCGTCCTCGTAGTTGTCGGCGTCAATGCGCCGGATCGATCGTTTTGTGGCGGAACCGGCCGTTCCGCTCAAAGGCGCGAGCACCAGGATGCTGAAAGGCGCATCCGGTGTCTTGCGCCGCGCGCCGGGCGAGCCGTTCAAACCGAGCTGCAGAAAAACATCACCAACACCACCGTCAGCACTCATGTCGTATCCTTTCAGTGTTCATTCTTCTCATAGAACTCCTGTCACTACCAAGGCATGCGAATGACCACCAGCGGTACTAGAATCGGAGAGACCCGCGGGTTCTTCAATCATAATCTTGTTCGATCGCCGCAAGAGTGTTATGCTCAACCGCGTATCTAATCAGCCCGTTTCATTCGCGGGAAACTGGGAGAGAATGTCGATGCTACGTAAGCTTGCCCCATCTTCGGTAGTCGCCTTCACGTCCGTCTCGGTCGCCATGGCTGTCTTTCTCGCCGGCGCGTCGCGCGTGGATGCGCTCAGTTTCACCAACAACACGCCCTCCCACGCGGCCAACAACGTCCCCTCGAACGCCGTGGTCTCGGTCATGCTGGACGCGGCCGTGAACAGGATTTCCGTCAACGCCGACTCGTTCCGCGTGCGCGGCAAACGTAGGTCCGATTTGCAATCGGACCCAATCCGCCCACGTCATTTCAGGTGACGGGGGTCGCCACGTCCGAGCGGCGTTGGGTCCGATTGCAAATCGGACCTACGTCTGCGCCGAATCCACAACCGGCAAAGCGGTTCAATGCAACAACATAGAGCCCTTGACTCTCCCCGGCCAAAGCGGGACATTTGGCGAGCCTCACCGAGATCCGCAACACCCCCCGAGAAGGAGCAAGCCATGACCAAAAACAGCGACCCTGAAAGCCGGTCCCCGTAGCGCGACGGATCCTCCTCCCCCCTTGGCCCTGGAAACGGCAGTTGCCGGTAGTCGGTGACCGGTAGTCGACCCCAATGGGTGCGGCGAGTGAACACCGGACCTGCCACACCGACTACCGATCACCGATTACCGATCACCGATCACCGACTACCGGCAACTGCTCCTTTCAGGTTCAATACTGTGCAACCACCAGCGTTCGGTCCGTTTGCGTCCGCGCGGTTGGCGTTCGAAGTAGATGCTCGCCCTGCGTCCGCAGGCGGTCCGCACGTCGAACCAGTGTTTGCGCACGTAGGCCTCGGAGCTGCCGTGGCGGCAGCGTCCCGTTTCGCGGCGCGTGCCCAGCACGGCGGCGATGCCCAGGGCGCGTCCTCGCCAGACAAACTCCCGCGGCAACCCCGGCCCGCCGGCCGCCATCGCCCCCGTGTCGGCCGTCGCCACCACCGGCTCGATCGCCTCCGACACGAACTTCTGTTCATTCTCCGGCTTCATCTCAGAGAGAGAGCGAGTTGACGAGTGACTTGACTACGTCGGGATCGAGATGCTTGCCCGACATCTCTTCCATGATCTCGTTGGCGTTGGCGGCGCGCCTGGCGCCTTTGTAAGGGCGATAGGCCGTGAGGGCCTCAAAGACGTCGGCAACGGCAATGATGCGCGACTCGAGCGGGATGTCCGTGCCCACCATCTTCAGCGGGCCCGACCCGTCAAGGCGTTCGTGATGGGCGGCGGCGACCATTGGGACGCGGCGAAGATGCGACGGGAACTTGATCTTGCGAAGCAGCGCCTCGGTGTTCGCGGTATGTTCGTCGATCTTGGCGCGCTCCTCGTCGGTCAGACGGCCGTCCTTGTTGAGGATCCTCTCCTCGATTCCAAGCTTGCCCAGATCATGCAGCAACGCCGCGTAGCGGACCACCTCGCGCACGTCATCGGGCAAGTTCATTTCCTCTGCGATGCGCATGGCTATGGCCTGTACACGCACGCTGTGGCCGCTGGCTGTCGGGTCGCGCATGTCAAGGGCGTCGAGCATGGCACGCACGGTTGTCTCAAATGCGTCGCGCAGCTCGCCGGCAAGACGTACGCGGGTCGCGGTAGCCGAGGCGGTGAATGCAAGAATCGTCAGTAGGCGTAGATCCTCGCGGGTGAAAGGCGTTCCGCCTGGAGGCGCAGCCACCACGAGGACGCCCCATGACTCTTCGCCCTGAAGCCACAGGGGAACTGCCATGGCCGAAGATCCGGCCGCGGCAGGGCCTTGATCGGCTGCGCCGTCAGACTGCATCAGGCACCCCTCTTTGCGCGCAAGAGACTCCTGGGCAATGCTCGATTCCGTCCAGCGGGCCGGTGGCTCCACGGGAGCGCCCCCGGCATCCCAGGCCATGGTGGGGCGCAGGTCGTCGGCAGAGTCGAAGAAGACGAGCTCGCCAAGCGCAGAGAATATGCGAGCCACCGCCTTCACGAGCTGCCTCAGGACAGCGTCGTTGTCTTGGGCGGATGCCGTCTTCAGCAGGAAGCGGTGCAGGTGCCGCAGGGCTTCGTCAGGTTTCTCAATCTTCTCGCCGGCGGTGTCCAGGTTCAGCACCATGCTGGACGTCAAGGTCCACTCGGGGGTGCTGTCCTCGGACAGCATCTTGGCCCGGAGCACAAAGCCCTCGATCTCGAGACAGTCTTCTTCACCAACCGGCTCGGGGTTTCGGACAGGACCCTTCATGTAGACGACGCTGCCGTCGGCCCGGCGCAGGGCTGAACCGTTTGTGCTGAAAAGGTCCTGGTAGAACAGAGCTCCATCCTTGCAGAAGAAGCGCCCGTGTCTCGAAGAGACGGAGGCCGCGGGCAACACGAGTTGTGCGTTGGTGGACCGTCCAACCAGCACTTCCGCACATTCGTAGGCGTAGGTCTGACGGGAGTCGTCGTTCTCCACGCTTAGCGAAATGACATCGGTCATGACCGTTACCACCGGTTACGACGGAACCTAGCAGGGCAGAGCCGGACGGTCAACGGCATAGGGGGTGGAGTGCTGCCCGCTGTCAACGTCTTCGGCGATTCCCGCCCTGTCGTAGCGCTCCGCACCGATGTCCGGAATGAATGTCGCGATGCTCAACTTGTACGCCATGTCAGCTACCGGAATGAACGCTGCGATCGCCAGGACTAACAGCATGGCCATCGCGTTTGTCTCTTCGACCGCGCGCGTGTACCGGCTCGAGAGCCGCACCAACCTCGCCGACGGAGCGTGGAGCAATGTCCCCGGCTACGAACGCGTTACCTGCGACAGCAGCTTCAGCACGCTGGTTGACATAAACAAGGCCCCGCGCTGCTTCTACCGTCTGAACGTCTCGTTGCCGTAACCCGCCTCCGTCGCGACGGGTGGTTCTATAACGTAGGTCCGATTTGCAATCGGACCCAATCCACCCGCGTCATTTCAGGTGACGGGGGTCGCCACGTCCGAGCGGCGTTGGGTCCGATTGCAAATCGGACCTACGTCTGCGCCGAATCCACTGAAGTTGGTCCCCGTAGCGCGGGAATCCGCGCCTGCGCATGACAAGAGGAATGTGTTCGAGCGACTGGGCCTGTCGGTCCGATCTCTCTCGTCGCTTTCTCTCTCCCATGCTCATACGCGGAACGGATTTCCGCGCTACGGGCAAGCGCCCCCTCTGCCCTTCACCCAGTTACCGATCACCGATCACGGATTACCGGCAACTGCTCCTTTCAGGTTCAATACTGTACAACCACCAGCGTTCGGTCCGTTTGCGTCCGCGCGGTTGGCGTTCGAAGTAGATGCTCGCCCTGCGTCCGCAGGCGGTCCGCACGTCGAACCAGTGTTTGCGCACGTAGGCCTCGGAGCTGCCGTGGCGGCAGCGTCCCGTTTCGCGGCGCGTGCCCAGCACGGCGGCGATGCCCAGGGCGCGTCCTCGCCAGACAAACTCCCGCGGCAACCCCGGCCCGCCGGCCGCCATCGCCCCCGTGTCGGCCGTCGCCACCACCGGCTCGATCGCCTCCGACACGAACTTTTGTTCATTCTCCGGCTTCATTCGTCGATCAGGGAGACGACCCCGTCGACAAGTTTTTCTATGCCGGAGGCGACTTCCGAGATGCGCTGCGCGAGCATGTAAGCAGGAGTCGAGACGATGCGGTTTCTTTCGTCGACCACTATCTCCGATACAGCGGCGTCCCGGTGCGTCGCATTGAGCGATCGCAGCGCGTCAGCCGTGGCGGTGTCGTTACCGATTGTGAGCACGGGGTTCGTTCCAGTGTCGCGCAGGGCCCGGGCCACCAGGGCCGGTGCGATGCAGATTGCGCCAACGACCTTCCCGTGGGCGACGGCGTCCCGGATCGCCGCGGCGACTTCCGCGTTGATGTCGCACCGCGGCCCGTCGACGGCAAAGGTACACAGGTTCTTCGCCGCGCCGAAACCGCCGGGCAGGATCAGCGCATCCAGCTCGTCGACCCTCAAGTCGGAGAGAGGCCCGATCTCGCCGCGCGCGATTCGCGCCGCCTCCCGCAAGCAGTTCCTTTGCGTGCCTTCTTCGGCCTGCTGCGTGGCGTGGTCCACGACGTGCAACTGTTCCACGTCCGGCGCAAAGCAGTGCACTTCCACTCCCGCCCTGTCCAGGTAGAGCAGGCACAGAGTCGCTTCATGTATCTCCGAGCCGTCAAACACCCCGCATCCGGAGAGGATCACTCCAACCTTCTTCATCGTCTGTCTCCTTGCCGCCCCGAACAGCTTCTTCGAGCCTGTTCGCTATGCGGACCGTCATGCTGAGCTTCCGCCGTCTTGCCCCTTTTGTCAATTCCGTTGGTCAGCGCAGAATGATGAGCATCCCGCCTCCGTCGATGACGTCGATCGGATTGCTGTCGCCGGTGCACCCGGTACCGTCTTCAGCGTGGAGGCACATGTTCGTGGCTTCCCGCGGAAGGCTTATGGTCCCGGACCACGCACCCAACACGAAGCTCTCCGTATTCGTGGGAGCGATCGCAACGCCCGTGGCAGACATCGTCGTATAGCGCTTCTGTTCCTTCTCTCGTAGAACTACCGACGCCGGGCGGGGGCCACTCCGCAAGTGCAACAAATCGCGGATGCGCCCTTAATCCACTACATTGTCCGGCAACCTCGAATCGTACCACAAGGGGCTCCGCCTCAGCGAGATGCCGTGGTCATTCACTGGTCGTCTTGTTGCTATTCAACCGCAATCCGTCCTGGGCAAAGACCTCAGCTGTGCGAACCAGCGCCAACATCCCGCATGTCGGCACTCAAAAATGCAGGTGTGAGTACGGAAAATACGATATGCGGGGCGTAGACCACCCAACACAACGGACATGGCCCGTTAATTGCTCTGTTTCCTTCACAGGAGGAACACTCTGCTTGCCCGCGGCATCCGGTGAGATTCGATGGCAGGCGGGAGGGTTGCATGGAGGACGACGGAAGGAGGGTATCTAGTGAAGAGGTACCTGCACACACTGAAACGCAGCCTGATGCGGATGCGCCGCCGGCTATACGCGTTGCGTTGCGTCGTTCCCGCGGGGCGGCGCAAACACTTTCTCGAGAGCATGGTTGGGCCGCTGGGGTTCTGGGATACGCTACGCGCCTACCAACTTCGGGTATTGCGCAGCCACGGGCTGAAACCGGGGCATACGATGATGGATCTCGGCTGCGGCCCCTTGCAGGGCGGGGTTGCGTTCATCGGTTATCTCGCCCCCCGGAACTACGTTGGGCTGGACATCAATCCGCGTCGTATCGAGGTTGCCCGCGAGGAGGTTGCACGATATAGATTGGCGGGCAAGAGGCCGATGCTTCTCACGTCTTCGACATTTGGCCAAGCGGAGTTGAACGGGCAGGTCTTCGATTTCATCTGGGCCTCCCAGATCCTCTACTACTTCGACGACGACGCGATATCGAATCTGATGAGGATGGTCTCTCAGCGGTTGGCTCCCGGCGGCAAGATGCTTGGAGACATCATCGGGCCCAACCACTATGAGCAGAAGTTCCCCGAATACGATGTCATTCTGCACACCAGGGAGTCCCTCCAGAAGGCAGCCTCACCGTATGGTCTGCACGTCAGCGTTCGTGGCGAGCTCGCCGATTACGGCTATCCTCGCAGGCTGTCGCTGCACAGCAATCAGTTGATGCAGGTAGCTCGACAGCAGGACTCATGAGCCGGGCTCCGACGCATGGGCGGGCTGAAGGCGAGCTGATGCCCCTGCGGGGCAAGACCTGTGTCGTCACCGGTGCAACCGCGGGCATCGGCCGTGCCACTGCGCTGGGACTGGCCGGTCTTGGCGCCGACCTGTTTGTGCTGGGCCGCAACGAATGCGCGGGCCGACGTGTCATGCAGAGGATACGAAGCGGCACGCACGCCGGCCGCGCACAGTTCGTTCGCGTTGACTTGTCCCTGCCGGACGATGTGCGTCGGGCTGCGGCGGTTGTAGCTGCCGCCTGCCGGCAGGTTGATGTGCTGATCAACAATGCCGGCGCGCGGTACGACAGCTATCACGAGACACCGGACGGCTTCGAGTTGACGTTCGCCACTAACCACCTCGGACACTTCCTGCTTGCCCATCTTCTTCTGGATCGTCTACGGAGCGCCGCCCAAGGCCGGGTTCTCACCGTTTCGTCCGGGACCCACGGTTTGGCCGCGGCAGACGGCAAATGGCAGCTGCGGCCGCCCGCCTACGACCGGAGACAGGCTTACGCGAAGTCAAAGCTCGCGAACATTCTGTTCGCCTACGAACTTGCCGATCGCCTGCGGGACGCCAACGTCACGTCAAACGCCGTGGATCCCGGCGGTGTAGCCTCGAACTTCGCGCGAAACAACGGTTTGGCGAGCTGGATCAGACACCTCATCGGCCAGGCTCGGACCGGCGAGCTCGTTTCGCCATCGCGGGCCGCTGTACCCATCGTCCGGCTCGCATCCGTGCCCGACATGGCGGAAGTGACGGGCAAGTTCTTCCGACACGGGCAGGCGGTCAACTCCGCACCAGCCTCATACGACCGCGACCTCGCCAGGCAACTGTGGCAGTCCAGCCTCGCGGAGCTCGGCATGGATGTCGAACGTCTTTGAGTACGAGGTACTCAGCCTGCCGCCTTGCAGTCGCGGAAAGACGCGGGCACCTGATTGTGTGAGGGATCAGAGCTTGCCGTGTTCCCTCAGCCACTTGAGGGCCTTGGCCATGGATTCGCGCGCGGGGCGGGGGTTGAAGTCGAGCTCCCGTTTGGCCTTGTCGGCGTCGCCGAAGATGTAGAACTTCGCCAGGCGGGTCTTGTCGCGGAAGAAGAACGGGGAGGTTCCGCGGGCCAACGCCTCGTAGATCTTGCCATAGATCGTCGACGAGACCAGCGACGGCGTGTAGTACAGGGGAATGAAGGGACGTCGGCACCCGTATACGTCCGCACCGAGATCGAAGTAGTCCTTGTGGATCAGGTTCTCGCTGTTGAGGATGTAGCGTTCGCCCGTGCGGCCCTTGCGGGCCGCGCTGATGTGCGCCGTGGCGACGTCATCGGCGTCGGTCACGCCGTTGCCCCCGAAGGTGGGATAGAAAACCAGCCCCTTCCTGAAGGCCTGGAATATCTTGCCCGAGCGGTTGTGGACGTCCCGTTCGCCGAAGATGATCGTGGGGTTGCACATCACCGCGTCGATCTTGCCGTCCCGGCAGGCCTCCTGGACGAGCTCCTCCGCGCGTTTTTTGCTGTCGTTGTATACCAGCCGGAGTTCGCTCCAGTTGTAGTCGGCGGTTTCATCGGGCGCGTAGTCGGAGTTTTCGGAGTAGGCGATCGTCTTGATGCTGGAGGTGTGAACCAGGCGCTTCACGCCGCAAGCGCGCACGGCATCGATGACGTTGGCCGTGCCCTGCACGTTTACGGCCCGCAGCCTCGGCGTATCGCTGGGGAGATACGAGATGAAAGCCGCCGTGTGGAACGCCCAATCGCAGCCGTCGGCCGCGCGAATGAGGCTTTCCTTGTCGGTAACGTCTCCCACAACGCGCTCGACGTCCAGATCCTCAATGGCCTCGGTCGGCGATGTTTCGCGCATCAGCGCCCTGACGGCAACGCCCTGCTCCAGAAGGTGTTTGCAGATATTCGAACCGAGCCCGCCGGTGCTGCCGGTAACAAGTGCTTTCATGGATAGTAGACGTTTCCCTTGCGTGTTGTTGCGCGATGACGGCCCTCTTCTACTCTACTTCGCCATGGCTGTCGACACCTAATCGAGTGTGGCGAACGCAGCCAATTCGCTCCGGAAGCCGCAGCCCCCGCCCTGTCATCCCGAGGAGCGTCACGGGCGAATCCCGCGAGAGAACGGGCTCGCCGAAGGCGAGCAACATCACAGCCCGGCGAGGATCGCCGGGTGCAACGTTCGCACCACCCGAAGGCCCGCTCCCTGAAGGGGAGCTACATCTGAACGCGGCGGGAGGGGCGTTGCTCCCCTTCAGGGAGCCTGGATGGTTGGGTGTCTGACCGGTCCGCAGGGTTTCACCCTGGGCTGGGACGTGCCGTCCCCGTTGGGGACATCGACATTGATAATTGAGCATCGTGGCAGGCTGATCCATTCAAGTACCTACGACTTGTTGTGGTTGATTGATGATTCTCGATTAGCGATTTGTGATCTGTGATTTGCGACCGGAGGACGCGGTTTTGTCAGAATTCGGACACGGTGTGGTCTCAATCCTCTGTTCCACGAGTCCTACAACACGGCTTCTTGCGTCACTTCAGAAATCAAGAATCGCTAATCGAGAATCATCAATCGGCTCTCGGGCCCAAGATGTTGGGGGTACTTGAGTCAATCAGCCACCCACGTTGAGCATTGATAATTGAGCATTGAACATTTCTGAAGTTCCCGACTAGTGCGGACTCTCCCGGGGACTGTCGGCGCGAGCAGAGAGAAAGATGAGCACACCCGCGGCAACGGCTACGCCGAGCAGGGCCGGGCGGTAGCTGCCTGAAAACGCCTCGGCCTGGCTGAACAGCCAGGGGCCTATCGCGCTGGCGAACACGGTGATGGCCATGTTGAAGCCGCTGATGGCGCCCAGGTGCGTGCGTCCGTAGAAGTTGGGCCACGTTACCGAAGCCAGTGTGCCCAGCGTGGCCCCGCACACACCGTTGCCGAACACGACAGTCCACATCGGCAGGCCGGCTCGCAGCACGTACAACCCCACGGCGGAAATGGCGACACCGGTGAGCATCGCGATCAGCAGGAACTTGAGCTGAATGCGGTCGCACAGCCAGCCGACGACAGGACGCAGGGCCAAGGAGACAATAGAGGCGTAGAGGAATACCATGTACCCGCGCGAGCGCTCGACCCCGGCGCCCTCGAAAAGAGACGCGGCATGGAAGCTCATGGCCGTGATGTGCAGGGCAAACAGACCCAGGCCGATGGCGAAAACCCAGAAGCTGTAGGTGCAGCGCGCTTCGGCGAGTGTGTACTGCCGCCGTTCCCCGCCGCCCTCCCGTCGCGCGCCAAGGGATTTCCCGGCTAGCGGGCCGTCGGGTTCCAGGCCGCACGCCTCGGGATTGTCACGGAAGAAGAGCAGGGCAACGGCGGTGAAGCACACTCCGATCGCAATCGCCAACAGCAGCCAGGCGCCGCGCCATCCGGCGCGCGTGACCAGCGCGTTCAGCAGCGCGGGCGTAGCAGAAAAGGCGGGGGCAATGACCATGCCGGCGATCGCCGTGACCAGGCCGCGGTGGCGGTCGAACCATTTCACCATCATGTTGCGCGAAACCATCGTGAGCACGCCCTGGCCCGAAAAGCGCAGCACGAAAAAGAGCAGCAGCAGAATCACGAATGCCGGAATGGTGCTGTTTCCCAGCGAAAAAAAACCGGCCGCACGGCCGGCGATGCGGTCGCATTGACTCAACAGAACCAGGACAATCCCCAATATGAGCGAGGACGCGGGAGCGACAACACGCGCCCCGTACCGATCGTAAAGCCGGCCGGCGTAGGTCAGGCAAAAGGAACTGGCAATGGTCCCGAACATGTAGGCGAGGCTGAGTTGGACGCGGGACAACCCCATGGCGTCGATCAACGAATCCGTGAACGGCGACACCCCGTACGTCTGACCCGGAGCGCTCATGAGAAACCCAATCGCCCCCAACAGCAGGACGAACCAGCCGTAGAAGAACGGGTAGCGACGCGGTGCAAGCGGGATGTTGTCGTAGTCGATCTTCATGGGAGCGGCTTACGGTAGTGGCAGAGCGGACGCGTGTAAACGTAGAACGGAGCTCCCGCGCCGTTTTCCCATCGCGGTCGGAAGCGGAAACGGTTGAACCTGAGAGGGGCAGTGATCGGTGATCGGTGATCGGTGATCGGTGATCGGTGATCGGTAACAAGTGTCACTCGTTGCACGAGTGGGTGTCGCTTGTCACGTCCTGATTCCCGTTTGACGCCTTTTGGTTGTTGTTTCAGATGGTCTTCATAGTACAGAGGTCATGGGTAGAGACACCGCGGGCCTGCCCCTCACCCGCCTCCGCTGCG
>CAZKRK010000138.1:0-17604 GCA_964555035.1 uncultured Victivallales bacterium
GGCGGGCCTCAGCGGCGCCCTCTTCCGGCGGAGGATCCGCCTTCGCTCCGCTACGGCGGGACCAGCCGCCGGCTCCATGGGGCCGAGTTAACGCCGATGGGTGTAACCGTTAAGCTCGGGTAATCTCGGCGTAGGGCAGGAAACGCCAGACCGTGGCTGTCGCGTGCTGCGAGAGGCGATCAAGTAGAAAGATGAAGTAGATAGATTAAGTATGCCCATCGCCTCTTAATCTATCTACTTCATCTTTCTACTTAATCTTCCCATGTCTGGGAGATCTACGCTGCGGTGCCCACCACAACGCAAGGAAGCTGACCAAGCTTGACGCTTACCGATGGTCACCAATCGGCAATCGGCAATCCTACTACCCGTCCTCCCGCACGCGAATGCTACTGCTACTGCTGCTGCGTCCCCTGAGGTTGTAATACTCGTCGCGGGCCTTGTAGTAGAGTTCCCGCGCGGCCCTGTTGCTCGTGTCGGAGTAGTACACGTCGCGCAATTGTTCGTACTTCTTGCGCGCGGCATCGATATCCTGGGCGCGCGCGCTCGCCTTTTCGGCCACGGTGGGCGTGAACTTGATGTCGGCCGCGAAGGGATACAGTGCCGGTGACGACGCAGCCTGATAGGCGAGTTTCCCGTCACCGCCGAAGACCGTCACGGAAGCCCCGAAGAACTCGGTCCCTCTTTTTGAAGAGGAGGACCCGTAGTAGTAGGAGCTCCTGCGACTTTTGGCGGTCTGCACCGGCGGGCAATCGACTGTCACGCCCTTGGAGTCGAGATCGCCTACGGGCAACCGGTAGGTTCCCATGAGATTGGCGTCCAGGCTTCCGGCGGAAGCGACGCCTTTGCTGAATAGCTGGATCACGACCTGCACGTTCTGCATCCCGCCCGGCGCCCGTACCCCAACGCGCACGAGGCTTTTTTCCACCGAAGAACGCGAGCCGTAGTAGTAGGAGTAGTAGGAGCTGCTGCTGCCCTTGGTGGTCACCTTCGACAGGTCGCCTTCCTGCACGTTCACGGAAGCTCCGCGCGCAACACGGGCGTCGGGCGTGCTTTTCATGACCAGCCGTTTGAAGCGCAGGCCGGCCATCGACGGACCGGGGCCGGGATAGACGCGGCAACCGCTGATCTCTTTGCCATCCTGCGGGATGTCGACCGTTGCCACCTTCTCGGGTTTGACGGGCGTCGGTGTAGGAGTCACGGACACCGGGGGAGGTTCCGGTTGCGGCTGGGATGCGCTCAGCTCGGCCAGCTCAAACTCCGCTGACTGGACTTTGGGACTCGCCTTGGCCCGGGCGGCCTCCTCCCGGTAAGCAAGCGCATCTTCAACCTTGCCATCCTTCGTGCTCCTGACCTGAAGCCTGTCCAGCGCCTGGGTATACTTCTTGGTCAAAGCCAGGATCTTCTCGCACTTATCCCTGACCGCATTGTCCTTGGCTTCGAGGTAGCCGTTCTGGAGCTTCTTCAGGGCTTCTGGCTTCTCAACGATGTCGCCGTGCTTGACGATCCGCTTCTGCTCAAAACGGTCGATCTCGCTTTTGACCGCCGTGTAACCGTCGAGATTGCCCGCACTCTGCATGGATTTGAGCAGGTCGTTCAAGCTCCTGACATAGACTTTCCTGCACCGGGACGAAGCCTGGCCCTGCTCCATCTCGATCTTGGCGATGTGCTTCTCGTACGTCTCCCGCATGGAGTCCACGCTCGTCGCGGCCCCGGCGGAAGGAACATGTAGAAACGCCGCCGCAAGCAACGACACGCACACAACGACCTGCGCTGACCACGGAGTCAACGCACTCGGTTTTTCATCCGCTGACATATCAATTCCCCTCTTCAAGCCCCTCTTCTCCACTGCCTACGCCTGGGGCGCACTAACGGACCTGCGTCGACAGGGCAATAACCACAATTGCGCGGCAGTTTAGTCTCCGGCTCCCACTATGTCAAGCCGGTCGCGCACGCCCTGTTCCGCGGTTCTTGGGCACGGCAAACGCATTCGCCCGCAACCCAAGTGTAGCATAGGTAGAAAAATGGGAAGGCAAAAAAGATAGGAGAATTGACTGTATCATCTTTCTACCATCCCATCTTTCTACCTATCATCTCCTACACAGGGCTCGTACTTGCTCGCATCTGTTTCGCCTTGTGCTCAGTACTTGCCCTCAACGGCGGCGGACCGCCGTCTCCAAAGCTGACCTATCGCTCTGATTCCACCGGAATCGGATCCGTCCGTACAGCCGGGCTACGGTATTCACCCCCTGAGACGTTTCCAGCGTCGGGTTTCTTCAAGAAAACTGGTAACTACCCTTTCGTGTAGAAACCGTCCCGCGGCTTGAGGTCGGGAGGCTGCTCGGAAGAGGTGTCGGGGGTGGGCTCGGTGGGTTCTTCGGCCGGCGGGGCCTTCTTCTTCTCCCCAAGCATCCCCACGACCTCCGCCTGCACGTGGTCCAATTCGTCCAGCCGCAGCCGCGGATCCGGGATAACGAACGTCTCACCCGTCTTGCGATGCGCGTAGATGCGAACCATTTCCCCCTCGTCATCCGTCTGGACGTCCTTCTCTGACAGGATCTTCTTGCGTTCGAGCATCACCGCCAGGATGTAGATCACGCCGGCGCGCGGCTCGTCCTCTTCCATCAGCTTTCTCAGCAGCGATTCGGCGGTTTCCTTCTTCAGCGGCTCCTCCGGTGGCGGCGGCGGCAGCCTGAACACGCCTTCCCAGGTGCTGAACGGGGTCTCGCCCTCGTGTTCCGCCCAGCAGGCCTCGCAGTAGTCTCCGCGCCAGTAGCCCTCATCGTCGAAAAACAGGGCCGACTGGTACTTCTCGCCGTCCGCAAACTGCCTGTCACAAGTCGAACACGAATCGCTTCGTGGTTTGATATCCCAATCCTGAGCCATGTTTCACTCCTTTCCGACTGGCCTGAGACTCAAAACCCCGTCTGTCATTCCGCGGGCGCTGACAGCCTCCACCTCAAAATCATAGTCCGCGTAGCCGGCGAACCGCACGCGCATGAAATCACCAGCCCCGCGATTTTCGGGAACTCCGGCAACAAACGTATCCCCGTCCACTTCCGGGGCCTGACGCCGCACGCGCCCGATCCACACCCCCGGCTCCTCCGGCAGCGGGCGCTCGAGCAGCATCGTAGTCTCCGCTCCCGATAGAGCGGTGGCCCTCTTCTCGGCAATCGCGCGTTGCGCTGCCATGAGCCGCCGCGCACGCGCCCGGGCCGTCTTTGCCGCCGGCCGCCCCGGCCGGTTGCATGCGGCAGTACCCTCTTCGGGAGAAAAGACAAAGACGCCTAGATGATCGTAGCCCACCTCCCTCACGTGTTGCAAGAGATGGTCGAAACGCGCGCCGGTCTCTCCCGGAAACCCGACCAGGCATGTTGTCCGAAGCACGGCCCCGGGCAGCACGCGCCGCACGCGCTCGGCCAGGCGGGCCACGTGCTCGGCCGTGCCGGCACGTCGCATGCCGCGCAGAATGTCGGGGTGCGAGTGTTGAATCGGAATGTCCAGGTAGGGCACGACCTGCGGCACTTCCGCCATCGTTTCCAATAGCCGCTCGTTGACGCGGGAGGGATAACCATACAACACGCGCACCCAGAAGTCGCCGCCGATCCCGCCCAGGGCCCGCAGCAGCGCGGGGAGGTCGCTATGGTCAGCGAGATCGCGCCCGTACGACGTGGTGTCCTGCGAGATCAGAACCAGTTCGCGAAAGCCCTTTTCGAGCAGACGCTCCCCCTCGGCAACCAGGCTGTCGATGCGGCGTGACCGGTGCCTGCCGCGAATCGACGGTATCGCGCAGAACGCACACCGGTGGTTGCACCCCTCCGCAATTTTCAGGTACGCGTACGGTCCGCCGGTGAAAACCACGCTCGATTCGCCCGGCTCGTATAGCCGCCGGGGCCGGCGCGAAACCGCGACCTGCCGCTTTCCCTCCGCCAGCCGCCGCGCGATGCGGCCGACGTCATCGAGCTCGTCCAGCCCGATGAACGCGTCCACCTCGGGTAGCTCGGCGCAGAGGTTCTCGCGATAGCGCTGCGGCAGGCAGCCGGCCACGAGTACGGCCGAACAGCGCCCCTCCTCCTTCAGGCGGCAGGCGGAGAGAATCATATCGACCGACTCCTCGCGGGCGTCCTCTATGAACGCGCACGTATTCACGATCACGACGTCGGCCTCTTCCGGCGACGGCGCCAGCTCGATTCCGTCCGCAAGCAGCCTGTCGGCCATCACCTGTGAGTCGACCAGGTTCTTGGCGCATCCCAGACTGATGAATCCGACAGATATTGGCATTGCTTTTACGCATGTCCTCAGGCTCGGGCGTGCCCCATGACAACACCCACTCGCCAAGCTACCTCATCCCGGCGTGTTACGCAAGATGGCGACACATACCCAAAACTGCGGACTCGACGGGTGTTGTCTTGCTCTCGGTGCAGTTCCACTTCGTCCGCGACGGCTCGCGAGGACGCTCGCCCTCCAATGGGGGACATCACGGAGTGCTTGATGCACGCAACTGGAGGGCGAGCGTCCTCGCGAGCCGTCGTATACGAGACGAAACCGCAATGGGAACACAACGTCCGAAGGCCAGTCCGCGGAACGGGGACATAGCGCATATGTCGAAGCCACGGTCTTCTCTTTTGGCCGGTTTTTGGCCAGAACAAATGGCCAAAGGAAAAGACCATGTATGTAGAAAGACGATACATTCAATTCTCCGATCTTCCTACCTGCCCATTTTTATACCTACACATTTTTCTACCTTAACGACACTTGGTACGGGATGCGCAGTGAAGCGATGTCTTTAGGAGCGCAGCGCAGCGGAGTCGAGGGATCTCGGGAACTGCTAACCACGCCGGAAGCGATCGCGGCTCTCGAGATCCCTCGACTCCGCTGCGCTACGCTCGGGATGACAGGTCGTCTGCCGACGGATGTACCGGTCTCGAAATGCGACCCTGACAGTCAGTCGATGTAGGGTTCTTCCGGTTCGAGGGCGACTTCGAGTTCCGTGGTGGGCGCACCGTCGGGAGTGGGCGTCCCTTCGCCCGTCCCTCCCGAATCGTTGCATCGTCTGAGACAGGAAACGACAAAAAGTACGATCAAGAGGAAGCCGACGGCAGCCAACCCGATGCGCGATGCCGAGTAGCGCGTCGGTCCCGCGTCCTCGGCCGAATACCTCGCGTACTCCTCGCCCACTTCGAGGCCTTCATCGTCGTCTTCGGGCTCGACACCGTCCACGACATCCAGGCGGGACTCAGACCGCAGCCCACGCACGGACCGCATAAGCCTGCCGATCATGCCGCCCAGACGGCCTTCCTGTCCAGGCGACGGCGTGTCGCCCTTGCGGGCCGCGTGGGAAAACAGGTCCGGTTCGCCGTCAGTCGTCTCGTTCCCCAGGGCGAACGGACTGTCGTCGCGCAGCTCGGACTCCTCCTCTTCCGCTTCAGGCTCCGCCGGTTGGAACGTTACCTCTCCTCCCAGGCTGCCGGGCGCAGGCGGGTCGACAAAGCGCACGACGTACTCGTCGAGAAGAGGTTTCGCCTTGAGCCCGACAAACTCGGCATAGAGCTTGATGAACCCCTTGCCGTAGACCGGCGCCGCAATTCGGCTGAAGTCCTCCCGCTCCAGATCCTCGACGATCTGGACTTTCATCCGCGTCGCTGCCGCCACTTCCGAAGTCGTCAGCTTACGCTTTTCGCGGGCTTCCTTGAGTTTCGCACCTAGAGCCATACGCTATTCCTGCGTTTCCGTGAGGACGGCCTCTTCCTCCATGCCATCCCCGGAGTCCTCTTCATCAAGCGAACTATCGGGTATCTCCACATCCAGATCAATAAGGATCTCGCGCGGTTCCGACCCGCGCGGAGGTCCCACGATCCCCCGCTCCTCCAGTACGTCCATGATGCGTGCCGCCCGCGTATACCCGATCCGCAACCGGCGCTGAATGGACGAAGTCGACGCCCGGTGCGTTTCGCGGACGATCTCAACCACTTTCTCTATCAGTTCTTCGTCTTCGCCGCCGCCTTCCTGCATCTCGGCGCTGGCCACCGTCTTCTCAAGCTTGCTCTTGATCTCTATTTCGTAAGACGGCTCGACCTGCTCCTTGATGAAGCTCACGATGCGCTTGATCTCGTCGTCGGTGATCATGGAGCCCTGCGCGCGCACCAGCTTGACGCTGCCCGGCGGCATGAAAAGCATGTCGCCACGCCCCAGGAGCGTCTCGGCGCCCATGCCGTCCAGGATCGTGCGGCTGTCCACTTTCTGCGCCACTTTGAACGCTATCCGCGCCGGGAAGTTGGCCTTGATCGTGCCGGTGATGACGTTGACCGACGGACGCTGCGTGGCAATGATCATGTGAATGCCGACCGCGCGAGAAAGCTGGGCCAGGCGCGCGATGCAGTTCTCGACCTCGGCCTGGTCGACAAGCATGAGGTCTGCCAGCTCGTCAATCACGATGACGATGTGGGGGACGCGGGCCGGCAGGGCAGTCTCCTCTTCATCGTCCTCGCCAAACAGGTTCTCCTGCTTTACGACGGGACGGTTGTTGAAGCTCTCTATGTTGCGCACGCCCGCCTTCGAGAAGAGCTTGTAGCGCTTCTCCATTTCCTTGATCGCCCAGCGTAGACCGAGCGCTACCTTCTTGGGATCGGTGATCACCGGCACGACGAGATGGGGCAGGTTGTTGTACACGCTGAACTCGACGATCTTGGGGTCGACCAGCATCAGCCGCAACTGGTTGGGTGTCCGCGACATCAGCAGCCCCATCAACATCGAGTTCATGCAGACGGATTTCCCGGTGCCCGTCGCGCCCGCGATCAGGAGGTGAGGCATTCGCGCCAGGTCCGCGATGACATCGCTACCGCTCACGTCCTTGCCCAGCACAAGCGGAAGCTGGTACTTCTTGGGACGCCAGGCCTTGCCCTCCAGAATCTCGCGCATGATGACCAGCGTCGCGGCCGAGTTCGGCACTTCCACGCCGACGACGCCCTTTCCCGGAATCGGCGCCTGGACTCGAACGCTGGTCGCTTTCAGCGACAGGGCCAGGTTGTTCGACAGGTTCGCAATGCGCTCCACCTTGACCCCGGGCGCCGGCAGGAGCTCGTAACGCGTCACAACCGGACCGCGATCCACGTTGGTGACCTCCACGTCGATCTTGAAATCGGCCAGGGTCTCGACGAGTACGCGCGAAGTGAATTCGATATCGGCCGTGCCGGACGGCCCCCCGACCTTCGCGGGGGGATTGAGCAGGTTGACGGGCGGCAGCTTGTAGCTGCCCGTCACGTCGAGAGGCACGTCGGGGTCAACGTAGTCCTCGCCGGCGGACTTCTTCTTGCGCGGTTTGCGCTTCTTCTTCTTCGGCTTCTCCTCGGGCCCGGGAGGCTCTTCGACCGCTTCCTGCGCGGTCGCCTGCGAGCGGGCGCTTTCCTGCTCTGCAAGGATCTCCGCCTCCATCTGCCGCCGCTCTTCCTCGGCGCGCTTCTCCTGCTCGGCCCGTTCGCGATCGTCCCTTGCCTCGCGCCGCCTATCCAGGAAACTGCCGATGCGGCTCCTCAGGTCCTGCCAGCGTTCACCTGCCAACTCGTAGCCGCGCAACAGCGTGTGCGTCCGCACGAGCATAACGAGCGCGACCAGCACCAGCGCGCCGAACACTATTCCCGTTCCCACGCGGTTGATGCCCCGCACGACTATGCCTTCGGTAAACGCCGCACCAAACACACCGGTCGAATGGTGGGGTATGTTCAGGCGCTCGCAGCGCGCCGCCCAGCCCTCGGAACGCAGCTGCATCAGCACGACGACGGCAAAGAGCAGTGCGACGCTCCACAGGACCCTCGGCCACATGCGCGGTTCCTTGTCAACCAGCATGAGGATGCCGACCGCGACCAGCCAAACCGGAACCAGGTAGGCCCCAACGCCAAACGCCGAAAACAGCCCGAATGACAGCCATGCCCCGATCGGGCCGATCAGGTTGCAGGGGGGATCGTTCGGCGGGAAGTGGAGCGTGCCGATGTCGTGCCAGTCATAGGAGTACAGGCTGAGCCCCACAAAGAAACTCACGGCAAGCAGAATGACCCCGCACAACATGCGGAACCCCGTCTCCGTATTAGCTCGCTTCCTGGTCATGCTGTACTACTCGGCGCTGGTGTTGTCTTCCTGCACACTGGGCGTCAGGGGTACGACGATGGGCGGCGCCTTGTCTACCGCGTTTGTCAGGGGGACGCCTTCTCCTGCCTCGGTCTCTTTTCTTGCGAGAGTCACCGCAACAGCCTTGGGTTCCACCGTCGCATTCACGTCCAGGCCCGCCGGAACGTGCACCCTGACAGGGGTCCGATACACCCCGGGCGCATCAAGACCGACGCAGTCCACGAAGGCCATCACGGCGCTCTTCGAAATCTCGTTCAGCACTTTCGCACGTCCGTGAAGGAACACGTCAACCAGCGGGGGATCGAAAGTCACCTCGAAATCGGCGGCGTGCTCCATCACCGCGAAGACGGTCAGGTTGGTCCAGGGCAGGCTTATCGTCTCCGTCACGATGTTAACGCGCACGTCGATCTCAGACGGTTCGATCTGAAGCACTCCGCCGTCGCCGGGAGGGACAACCTTGGCCCGGCGGCTGAAAGAGGTACCGCGGCCCTCAACGTCGATCGGCTCGGTCTTGACGATCTTCACGTCCTTGATGGTCCGGCGCGGTCCGCGCAGAACAACCATATCGGGCTCGAAATCGACTTCGGCTCTTCCGACCAGCGGCGTGCCGCTCATTTCGGGCTTCGCTACCTGCACGAGCTTCTCCCCTTCGCGGTCGAACGTCAGTCTGACCTCCGAGGCGTCCAGCTTGACGACGGCCACGCCGGGCGCGCCCTCGATGTCGCGCGGACGCAGCGGTACGAGCTCCGCGCCGTCCGCGCTGCTGGCCGAAGCACGCACCACGGCCTTGATTTCGCTCTGCGACAGGCGCAGCAGGTCTTCCTGCGATCCCCGGAAGCGCACCCTGACCGTGGTCGGGTCCTGGTTGAGAACGGCAATGCCCTCCTCGGCAACTTCAACGACGACCGGCACGTCGTACTCGACCCCGTAGCGCGTCACACTGCGAATCGCGTAGAAGGTCAACGTGGCGGCGGCAACGGCGAGCAGCTTAAGCCGCCAGTTGTGCGCAAGAAGATGCGGGATCTGTGCAAGCTTACTCACCACCGCTCCTTTCGTGCTCCGCCAGGCTCTCCGACTTCGCGATGCCGTCCGGCGTCAAGTCAAGCTGCTCCTGGGCGCGCCGCCACGCACTGTCCGGCTTGCCCTTCAACAAGAGCGCGGAAAGAAAACGCTTCAGTCGTTCGCCGTCCAAACCGCGACTGAGACGCCCGCCGTAGGAAACCGAAATGGAGCCGGTCTCCTCGGACACGATAACGATAACGGCGTCCGTCTCCTCGCTGAGCCCCACCGCGGCGCGGTGACGCGTGCCCAGCGTGCGGTGCAGGTCGGTGTTGTGCGACAACGGAAACACGCAGCCCGCCGACATGATCTTGTTGCCCCGAACGATGACGCCGCCGTCGTGCAGGGGCGTATGAGGGAAGAAGATGCTGGCCAGCAACTCCGGCACGATGGGCGCGTCCAGACGCGTGCCCGTCTCCTGGATCGCGCGTGTTCCAATCTCGCGCTCGAAGGCGATCAGCGCTCCCACGCGATGCTCGGCCAGCAGATCGACCGCCTGCACCACGTGATCGATGACGCCGCGTCTCTCAACCGTGGTGCGAAAGACGGGTTGCCGACCCAGCTCGGCCAGCGCCCGCCGGATCTCCGGCTGGAAAATGATCAGCATCGCCAGGGCCAAACCGACGGAGAACTTGCGCAACACGAAGTTCAGTTCCGTCCACTGCAACAGATGCGTCGAACCGATCAGGACTACGAGAATCAGGGCAAGTCCCACCAGAATCTGGGCACCGCGAGTGCCCTTGAAAAACAGGAACACGTAGTAGAAGGCCACGCTCAGAACCAGGATCTGCAGCGCGCCGCCAATCAACTGCATGTCAAACGTCATCATGGCACCCAGCACTCAGTGCTAGCGCGACGCGGATAGCGTCGCGCGACTCCCGTACATCGTGTACCCGCATAATGTGCGCCCCGTTGAGCACACAGAACGTCAACGCCGCCAGGCTGCCGGCCAGACGCGCGTCAACATCCCGCCCCGTCAACTCCCCCAGAAAACTCTTGCGCGACAACCCCACCAGGACCGGCCTGCCGCACCCCCCTGTGCAACCCAGGTTCGTGAGCAGCGCCACGTTGTGCGCCAGGCTCTTTCCGAAACCTATCCCCGGATCCACCACCACCGCGTCGCGATCGATTCCCGCTTCCACGGCCGCCTCTACCCGTCGCGCCAGGTACCCGGCGACCTCCTCAACCACGTCACCGTAGCGGGGATCGCGTTGCATTGTACGCGGCGTGCCGCGCATGTGCATCAGAACGACCCCCGCCCCGCTCTGCGCCACCACCGGCGCCATGCCGGGATCGTGCGTCATGGCCGAAACGTCGTTTACAATGTGCGCTCCGGCCTCCAGGGCCGCCCGCGCTACACAGGCCTTCATCGTATCGACCGACAGCAATACGTCGGTTCGCGACGAAAGCCCCTTCACCACCGAGACAACGCGCCGCAACTCCTCGTCGTTGTCGACCGCGGGGGCCCCCGGACGCGTCGACTCCCCGCCAACGTCAACTATGTCGGCTCCCTCCTCGACCATCGCCAGCCCTCGACGAATCGCCGTGCCGGTGTCGAAACAGCGGCCGCCGTCGGAAAAAGAATCCGGCGTAACGTTCAGTATCCCCATCACGAGCGGATCGTTTCCCACGGCGACGCGACGCTCCCGGCACGCCCATCGCCATCGAACCGCTACGCTACTCACCACCGTCCTCCGCCTCTGCATCCGCGTCCGCCCCGGTCTCAGTCCCGGCCTCGGTGTCGGTCCCGGCCTCGGCAAACAAGTCACCCGTCTCACCCGTCGCGGGAGCCTTCTCCGCTTCCTCTTTCTCCTTGGCCCGATCGATTTCGTCGCGCTCGGCTTCACTCAGGATACGTCCGTGCTCGACAATTTCTTCCACGTCGCGGCCGTCAAGGGTCTCACGTTCAAACAGCTCGTTTGCAATCGTCTCCAGCTTGTCGCGTTGTTCGGTGATGATGCTCAGCGCGCGGTCGTGCGCCTCCCGCAGCAGGCCGTTCACCTCGGCGTCGATCCGCCGCGCGGTTTCTTCGCTGTAGTCCTGCGAGCGCGACACCTCCCGCCCCAGGAACATCAACTCCTGGTGCTCGCCGAAAGTCTGCGGGCCGAGATGGTCGCTCATGCCCCAGCTGCAAACCATGAGACGCGAAAGGCGCGTTGCCTCTTTCAAGTCGGACGCGGCCCCGGATGTGATGTCGCTGAAGCAGCTCTCCTCGGCCACGCGGCCTCCCATGAGCCCCGCCAGAATGCCCTTCAACTTGACGCGCCCCTCCATGTAGCGATCCTTCTCGGGAAGCTGCATCGTGGCGCCCAGGTAGGCAACCCCGCGCGGGATGATCGTGATCTTGTGCAGGGGCTCGCTTTCCTCCACCATCTGCATCACAAGCGCATGGCCGGCTTCGTGGTAGGCCGTAATCCGCTTCTCCTTCTCGTCGAGCACGCGGCCGCGCCGCTCGCGCCCCCAGCGCACCTTGTCGCGCGCCTCCTCCAGATCGGTCAGCTCCACGGCCTCCTTGCCCTGGCGAGCCGCAAGCAACGCCGCCTCGTTGAGCAGGTTCTCCAGGTCCGCGCCCGAAAAGCCGGGAGTGCCGCGCGCAATACGCCGCAGGTCGACACCTTCGGCGATCTGCTTGCCCTTGGCATGCATCTTCAGGATCGCCTCGCGCCCGTCAATCGTCGGCAGATCGATTACGATCTGACGGTCGAAACGCCCCGGCCTGAGCAGCGCGGGATCAAGCACGTCCGGCCTGTTCGTGGCCGCGATGATGATGACGCCCTCCTGCGTCTCGAACCCGTCCATCTCGACCAGCAACGCGTTCAGCGTCTGTTCACGTTCGTCGTGTCCGCCGCCTATGCCGGTGAAACGGCTGCGTCCGACAGCGTCAATCTCGTCGATAAAGATAATGCAGGGCGCGTTCTTCTTGCCCTGTTCGAACATGTCGCGCACGCGGGAGGCGCCGACGCCCACGAACATCTCGACGAAATCCGACCCGCTGATGCTGAAGAACGGCACATCGGCCTCGCCCGCGATCGCCTTGGCCAGCAGGGTTTTGCCCGTTCCCGGGGGCCCCATCAACACGACGCCTTTCGGTATCCGTCCCCCCAACTTCTGGAAACGTTTGGGATTACGCAGGAACTCAATGATCTCCTGCACTTCCTCTTTGGCCTCGTCGATTCCCGCCACGTTGTCAAACGTGATCTTGTTGCGGTCGCGGTTCAGCATCTTGGCGCGACTCTTGCCGAAACTGAGTGCGCCGTGCCCCGCGGCGCGCACCTGCCGCATGAACAGGAAATACAGGATGCCGAAGATCAGCACGATCGGCAGGATGCTGGAAAGGATCTGCCATGGCAGGGGGTTCTGGGGCGGAAAGCTGTAGTCGACGTCGTTCGCTTTCAGCAGGCCGCGCAACTCCGTGCCGAATTCGTCGTCGGCGCCGTCAATATACACCTTGAAAGGCTCCGGTTTCGCCGTCGGTCCGGCGGCGGGTTCCGGCTTGACCTCGCCCCGCACGTAGGTCAACCCGGAAACCTCACGTATGACCTCGCACTTCTCGATGCGGCCGGCCTCCACCCAGTCGACGAACGTCGGGCGGTAGTCATAGGTCTGCCGCGCACCTTCCATGCGTTTCATCCCGAAGTGAAACATGAGCAGCATGAGCCCCAGGATTGCCAGCCAGGCCACTATGCCTCGCATCGCCGGCGGCGGACGCTGCAACCCGCCGTCGGTCGGACGTCGCTGTTTCTCGCCATCAGACCGCGACTGCTCCTTCGCGCCGGGATCCTTGTTTTCGTCACCATCAGACATTTGAGCCCTTTCCAAGTCCATGCGCATCCACGCAACATGTTGCGTCCCAAGAAGAAGACAAAAACGCGTCTTCCTATCGAACCATAATAGTACACACCACCCGTGAATGGGTCAATCGCAAGGGCGTCATGCTCACAATAGCTCCAGCAAAGACTCATGCGACAGCGTGTCTCGACGCGCACTGAACGGCCCTCTCTCCCCCTGCCTCGCCAGATCGTAGAAACGAACGGCCCCACCGTCCACAAGTGCCAGAACAGGATGAAAACCGAGCCGCCTGGCATCCTGCCTCAAACGCGTGCCTTCCGCTGCAGCGAGCCGGCGACCACATACGAGACGTGGCGGTGCTGCTGCCAGACCGAGCGGACCAGACCGAAAGCGTCCGCGATTTGCTTCATCTGGAAGGCCCACGCGCGCCCACCGGCAGTTTCCGGTCTTCGCGGCGCCTGGAGCAGGTTGGACGCCGGCACCTTGTCCGATCAGTCACGCTGGTTGCTCCAATAGTCCTTCAATCCCCGGCTTCGTTCCTCGCACGCTGCCGGGCGCGAGCTTCCTCCAACAATGCTATCGTTCCGCGCCACTGCCCTTCGAAGAACGTGCGAATCCGGTCGAGTGCGGGGTGTTGGGGCAATAGGTCCGCCTTCCGCTCGATTCGGCCAACCTGCCACTGATAGTCCCACAGCACGTTGATGTACTCGAGCCGGTCCTCGGCCGATATGGTGATAGGAGGATGCCCGCCACGCAGGACGGGGAGATTTGCCAGGAGCCGCGCGATGCGACCGTTACCGTCGAAGAACGGGTGAATGCGCACGAAGCTCGCGTGACACCACAGGTAGACGTCCAACGCCGCGGACTTCCGCGCGGCACCGTCGAGTCGCCGGTTGTATTCGACAAGCCAACGCGACATCAGTGACGGCGTGTCGACAGGGGAAGCGTACTCCATATAGACGGACCTCCCTCCCACAACTCCCGTCGTTCCGTTGTAGTCGCGCTTCCAATCGCCGACCGGATTCATCGCGTCCACGGGAACCCTGGGCATGACGGCGCGATGCAGCCCGAAGATATCCTCGCGAGCGACCTTCTTCGCCTCCACCAACTCCCGTAGAAGCTCGATGGCCCGCGCGTGGCCGTAGACTTCCTCGTGGTCTTTGAGGGGCTTGCCGCCGATCGTGAGACCGAGCTCGAGCACCCGGAGAGTCTCGCCCAGAGTCAACGTGTTGCCTTCAATGGCGGTCGAGTTGTGCGTCCATTCAGCGATGAGCTGCCGCATCAGGCCTTCGCTCAAATCACTGTCCAGACCCGCAAGAAACGAACGCCGGAAACGATGGCGCCGCCCCTTGGCCGTCACGTAGGCATAGACGGCATTGTGGCTGACACCCAACCCATGCCTCCCGTTCAGCAATCGGGCGATTCCACGATAGCTCACCCCATCGTTCAGCAGACTCCCGATTTCATCCTCGAATGGCGCAAGTCTCGATTGTCCGGGTTTGCCAGGCATACGTTACAGATCGTTGGTTTAGCACATTTGTAACGACTTATTTACGCAGTTGCAACGAAAAAGTAGTTACAGCATGCCTGCGGGGCGCATCTGCGACGGAGGCAGCGCGGAGTTCCACCTACGGCCGCCGCAGCTCGTACTCGTCGCCCGGGCGTGTGAGGAAGCGGATCACGCCGGCTTCGGGCGTCTCGCTCACGATGGCCTGGTTCTTGCGAAACACCCTGGTCAGTCCTTCGGCGCGCACGTTGCAGGCGCCGCCGCGCGATGACCTGACCGCCGCTCGCAGGACGCGCTTGTCCTTCCACGTCACATCGACGCAGAAACCGCCGCGAGCCCGCAATCCCCTGGCTTCCCCTGCAGGCCAGACGTCCGGGAGCGCCGGCAGCAGGTGGATCTCCTTGAGGTGACTCTGAATCAGCATCTCGGCGATTCCCGCCGTGGCGCCGAAGTTGCCGTCAATCTGGAACGGCGGGTGCGCATCGAACAGGTTGGGATACATGCCGCCGCGCCCGTGCGTGCCGACCGGCGCGAGCAGGTTGAAGAGGATCTTGTGGGCGTGATTGCCGTCGAGGAATCGCGCCCACAGGTTCACTTTCCAACCCATCGACCAACCCGTCGCCCCGTCACCGCGATAGACGAGCGACTGCCGGGCGGCCTTGAACAGGTCGGGATGCTCCCTCCACGTGATGTCCGCGCCGGGATAGACGCCCCACAGGTGCGATACGTGACGGTGCCGGTCTTTCGGGTTGTCCTTATCCTCGAGCCACTCCTGCAGCTGGCCGTGCCGGCCGATCCGGTTGGGCGCGATGCGCGGCAAGAGCTCCGTCAGCCCGGCGGCGAAGTCGCTGTCGACTCCCAGTACCCGGGCGGCCTCGATGCACCCCTTGAAGAGATCCCGGATGATCTGGTGGTCCATGGTCGGCCCCATCGCAAGTCCGCCCTGCTCTGGTGAGCTGGACGGTCCGCTGACGAGCCGCTTCGTCTTGGGATCCTCGACGAGAACATCGACAAAGAACTGCGCAGCGCCTTTCATGATCGGATACGCGCGCTCCCGCAGGAATGCCTCGTCGCGCGTGAACAGGTACCGCTCCCAGAGATGCGTGCTCAGCCATGCGCCACCGCTGAGCCAGATGCCGTGGTTGGACGCGTTGATCGGCGCGGTTCCGCGCCACAGGTCGAAGTTGTGATGCAGCACCCATCCACCCGCGTTGTAGTGGACCCTGGCTGTCCGTTGCCCGGATTCCCGCAGCTCTTCCAGGGCCGTGAACAAGGCCTCGTGACACTCGCCCAGCCCGGTGACCTCGGCCGGCCAGTAGTTCATCTCGGTGTTGATGTTGCAGGTGTACTTGCTGTCCCACGGCGGCCGCAGGTGCGGATTCCATACACCTTGAAGGTTGGCCGGCTGTGCGCCCGGCCGGCTCGACGCGATCAGCAGATAGCGGCCATACTGGAACGTGAGCGCGGCCAGATGGGGATCGTTTCCTCCGCCGAAGAGCTTGATGCGCTCGTCCGTCGGCAGGGACGCCGCGGGTGTGCGGCCGAAATCGACAGCGCAGCCCTGGTAGAGCGGCCGGTAGTCGCCCAGGTGGTCGTGCAGCATCCCGTCGAACGGCTTGCCCGCGACTTTGGCCAGGCAATCCTGGCAGCGCCGGGCGGGATCCGCTCCGAGCGCCTTCCAGCTCTTGACGTTGGTCGCTGCCGTGAGGACGATCGTGACCGCGTCGGCGCCGGAGATATCCACGGCATTGCCGCCCACGCGTGCGATTCCGCCCTGTAGTATGACGCGCGCGCGAGCTTCGAACGCGACGCCACCCTCCTGGACCCTGCCCCGGAGCACCAGCTCGCCTTCGGTGGCCGACGTCTGCCCCCCGCCGTGCGGGGTGCTCAGGCGCACGCGGCAATTCACGGCGCCAGGCTTGTCGGTCCGTATGCGAGTGACTACAACCTGGTCCGGGTAGGACGCGAAGGTCTCGCGCACGAACCGGGCGCCGGCGGCAACGTACTCCACGCGGCTGACGCCGGTTTCCAGGTCAAGCCACCGCCGGTACTGTCCGGCCTCGGTGTGGGCGGCGAAGTCGATCCAGAGATCGCCGCACGGCTGGTAGGCCTTCTGACGGAGCGGTTCGCTCATGAACTTCTCCGTGGCGAGGTCCTCGGCCTCGCGCTGCCTGCCCTGCCACAGCATCTCCCTCAGGACCGGTAGCGCCGCGGCGGCGCCGGGACGCGCGTAGTCGTGCGGCGTGCCGGTCCAGACCGTGTCTTGGTTGAACTGGAGCTGCTCGCGGATGACGCAGCCCGACACCATTGCCCCCATGCGACCGTTGCCCACCGGCAACGCTTCTTCCCACTTCCGTGCAGGCTTCCTGTACCAGAGTACCCAGTCACCCTCGGGCGTCTGTGCCTCACCAACCAGCTTTGCCGCTTCAGCCCGCGGCACCCAGTCACTCGGCGGTCTCAGCATGATCTTCTCTCCCGCTACCGTGGAGTATGCGCATACGTGCGCCGGATTTCAAGCCGTGAGGAGGAAATCGCACCCCGCCATGTCATCCCGCTTGCCAAGCCGTAGCCGGGAGCCGAATCGCTTCTTGATAGCAGCGGCCCGTTGTGTGGGCCGGAATCCAAGAGGTATGTGGGGAGGTCTGTCCCCGCGATTCCTCCGTACGCCTCCTTCGTAGACTCGCCGGAGGTCGGCGCGCTGCGCGCCGACCGGAGACGAGAGGCTGGTCCGCGCAGCCTGCGCCCTCCGGTGCGGCCGGCAACGGCCGCACACTACGGACGCTCTACAAAGGGCGGGCCTGCGCAGTGTCCGAGGTGCCCTGTTCGTCATTTCCCGTCAGGATTCACCGCCGGGCCTTCCTCAACATGGGAGGAAGGCAAGGGACACACCTTCTATGCAGAAACTGCACTTTTTTTCGGAATAGGGGAAGCCGAATCGCTTCTTGATAGCAGCGGCCCGTTGTGTGGGCCGGAATCCAAGAGGTATGTGGGGAGGTCTGTCCCCGCGATTCCTCCGTACGCCTCCTTCGTAGACTCGCCGGAGGTCGGCGCGCTGCGCGCCGACCGGAGACGAGAGGCCGGTCCGCGCGGCCTGCGCCCTTCGGTGCGGCCGGCAACGGCCGCACACTACG
>CAZKRK010000139.1:0-17462 GCA_964555035.1 uncultured Victivallales bacterium
CCGCGACGGGAACACAACGTCCGAAGGCCAGTCCGCGGAACGGGGCCCCGGTCCTTCAGCTTGACGCATCCAGCCTGGTTCGATTACCGTCCTTTTCGTGAAACCGCTCCCTCAGACTGGCTTAAGACGGGCGCGTGTCCGACCGCCTGAGAAACGATTTCACTCAACGCAGGAAGGTGGAGGTACCGGAGCATGACGTCGAGAATCAGCAGGGCAATCGTTGCAGCCGTGGTTATGGTGACATTCGTCTTTTCCGCCATGTCGGCGCCGGAGAAGAAGGCGCCGGAAGATAAGCCCGGTTACGACAAGACCAAGGACGTGGGCACCCCGGCGCCGGAAGGCGCGGACGTACCGTTTGACGGCACCCAGAAGTCGATCGCGGACAATTGGGAGATGTGGCCCAAGAGCGAGATGCCTGTCACGTGGTCGCTGGTCGACAGTCCCACGGGCAAGGGCAAGGTCCTGATGACCAACGGCGGCAAACGCTGGGGCACGCATGACCTCGTCACCAGGAAGAAGTACACCGACTTCGAGGGCCATGTTGAGTTTGTGATGATGGGGAAGCGCGGTGACGGCAAGGCCGAGGGATACTCCAACAGCGGCGTATACCTGCAGAACCGGTACGAGATCCAGATCGAGTCCCCCAAGGGCAAGAACACGGCCGACCCGTACAACTGGAAGATCGGTCCGCACGGAATTGCCGCGTTCTGCATGGAGCGCGTGCCGGACGTAAACGCCTGGCGTCCGAACGGCGAGTGGCACGCATTTCATTTCATATTCACTGCCGCGCGCTGGGAAGGCGATAAGTGCATCGCGCCGGCCCGCGCGACCGTCTGGTGGAACGGTGTCAAGGTGCATGAAGATATTCCGATAAAGAAGGCGAATGGCGGCGAAAAGGTGAGCCCGAGCCCTGAGGGTCTCAAGCTCCAGGAGCACGGCCAGGACGTGCGTTTCCGGAACGTCTGGATCCTCGGGCGGAACGCCAAGTAGACTCCCGCTTCTTCAACAACGCGGGTAGCCTCACAGCCGCACAAAACGCATCCTCCGAAACAGGTTGACGATAGCGGCGACAACGGCTGGCCGACGACTGCGATCGGGTCGCTGCGTGCCGACAACGCCAACGAGCCCTGGGACGGCGCGATCGACCAGGTATTCATGTTCGACCGCGTGCTCGGCGTGATCGCAATTCGGGCAATTCGCGATGCCGCTCTCGTCGGGGTGCCGCGGGTACCCGCGCCGGGGCTGTCGATCCTGGTGCGGTGAGGGGAGGCGTCGGTTGCGTCCCAACCCTCGCCCTGGAGACGGCGGTCCTCCGCCGTTGCGGGCGGGAGTTGAACAGAACGGGGAGAGGTTGACGAGAAGGGGCGACGAGAGCGGACAACGAGTAGAGAGCATCCCAACTTGTCACGCCGTAGCCCGGAGGGCGAAGGCGGATCGTTCACCGCTCTCGTCGCCCGTTCTCGTCAACCAAAATGGACAGAGAATCGGGGAAGAAGGCCACGACATGGCCAACCCCCTACAAGAGAGAGAATCCGATAAGAAAACGTGTTGTCAGCTTTGGTGGCGCGCAGACCAAGAACAGGAGACAAAGCGATGGAGAGCAGACGAACGATGAAGAACGTGTTGATGGCAGGGACGATGTTGGTGGCGGCCATGGTGGCGTCAGGTGCGGATGACATCCTGATTGCCGATTTCGAGGGCAAGGATTACGGAGATTGGAAGATCGAGGGCGAGGCCTTCGGCAAGGGGCCGGCCAAGGGTACTCTCGGCAGCCAGCAGCACGTTTCCGGTTTCCAGGGAAAGGGGTTGGTCAACACGTTCATTCGTCGCGACAGACCGACGGGCAAGCTTACGTCACCGGCCTTTACAATTGAGCGCGACTACATCACGTTCCTCATCGGCGGCGGGCACCACCCGGGCAAGACCTGCATGAATTTGCTCATTGACGGGAAGGTGGTTCATACCGCAACGGGACCCAACATCGACGACGGCGGCAACGAGTTCCTCAACTGGAAAAACTGGGACGTGAAGAAGTATAAGGGGAAGCAGGCGGCCATCGAGATTGTCGACGCTCTCTCCGGCGGTTGGGGGCACATCAACGTGGATCAAGTTTCACAGAGTGACAAACAGATGAAGAAGAAACCATATCCGGCTCGCAGGGGACGCGGCGGACCGCCTCCCATGACGAATGCGCGTGAGATCAAGATCACGGGCAAGTACATCATCTTTCCGGTCTCCAACAACCGCCCCAAGCGCGGGCGCATGGCGATCATGGTGGGCGAACAGCTTGTGCATCGTCTCGACTGCGATTTCCCGGCGGACAAGGATGCGATCGACTGGTGGACCTATCTGGACATGGGGGAATACAAGGGCAAGACGGCGAAGGTGTCCGCCCAGGCCGCGGAGGAGATCGTCGCGATGGTCGAGTCCAGCGACGAGATCCGCCATCTCCAGCCGCTCTACGACGAGGCGCTGCGTCCGCAGTTTCACATCAGCCAGATGCGGGGTTGGAACAACGATCCGAACGGGATGATGTACTACGACGGCCAGTACCACTTCTTCTGGCAGTGCAATCCGGCCGGCCGCAAGTGGGCCAACATGTACTGGGGATACGCCACCAGTCCCGACATGGTCCACTGGACCGAACACGATCGCGCGCTGCGCTCGTTCGGCGGAAACGTCGAGAACCGCCACCCGAAGATGGCGGTGAAGAACTGCTTCTCGGGCAGCGCGAACGTCGACCGCAAAAACACCTCCGGCTGGCAGACCGGGGACGAGAAGACGCTGGTGTTGGCGTTCACCGATACGGGCTGCGGCGAAGCGCTGGCCTATTCCAACGACCGCGGCAAAACGTGGAAGTACTACGAGGGCAATCCCGTCATCCGGCACCGCGGGCGTGACCCGAAGCTGATGTGGTACGAGCCCGGGCAGCACTGGGTCATCGCCGTGTATGACGAGTGCAAGGAGTACGGCAAGAACATTGCCATCTACACCAGCAAGGACCTCAAGCAGTGGGAGCGGGTCAGCAACATTCCCGGTTACTTCGAGTGCGCCGAGATATTCGAGTTGCCGGTTGACGGCGATCCCAGGAACACGAAGTGGGTTATCTTTGCAGCGGACGCGCGCTATGCCCTCGGCACGTTTGACGGCAAGAAGTTCACACCCGAACACGAAGGCAAACACCGCGTGCACTGGGGCGCCTACTACGCTTCGCAGTGCTTCAGCAATCCGCCGGACGGTCGCGTCGTGCAGGTTGGTTGGGCGCGAATCGACATACCGAACATGCCCTTCAACCAGACCTTCACCGTCCCGACCAGCCTGACGCTGCACAACACGGATGAAGGTGTCCGAATGTACGCGACGCCGATCAAGGAGCTCGAGAAGCTCCGCAAGCCGAACCCACAGTCAGTCGAGAAGAAGGAACTGACGGCGGAGGCGCGGGAGATCAAGCTGGAGGCGAAGGACCGGCACTACGACATTGTCGTCACACTGGAGAGAGGGACGGCCTCGAAGGCGGTTCTCCAGTTTGGCGCGGGCCGGACGACGTACGACTTCAACGCCCGGAAGCTCGACGAGATGCCGTTGAAGACGAAAGACGGCAAGGTGACATTCCGCGTGCTCGTCGACCGCCCGATCTGCGAAGTGATCGGTGGCGGCGGCGCCTGCTTCAAGACCAGTGGCCGGCGTGACGCAGGCAAACCGCTCGGCACGGTTTCACTGACGGCCGAGGGCGGCTCTCTCACTGTCGAATCGCTCAAGGTCTACGCAATGAAGTCGATCTGGTAGCGCCGGATTTCCTTGTCCTTCCGAAGCCTATTGGCGAAGGAGGAAGTCGGTGGCCGTAGCGCGGAAATCCGTCTTGTCCCGCCGTAGCAGGTGAAGGCGGATCCGTGCTCGAGCGGACGGGTTGGACAATGGCGGGGATGCGAATCTCCGGGCTGGCACCGGGGATCAAGGGACGTTGAGAAGATGGAGTCCGAAGTCCGCAAAACGCCTGAAGTCGGCGACATTCCGGGTCGCGAGCGGGACGTCTTTGACGACTGCCGTGGCCGCGATCATGGCGTCGACGCGCAGTTGACGACTTCGGCCAACCTGGTTGAACAGGCGCGCCGCCTCCACCGCGACGGAGTCGCTGAACTCAACGATCTCCGCGATCAGGAGCCGCATGGCCTGTTCGTGCTCGGACGTGACTGGACCGCACAGGAACTCATACCAGACTATAGCAGAGACGCAGAAGGTCTCGTCACTCTCAGCCCACTCGAGGAGTTTCCTCGCCTCGTCGCTTCCGGCAACCAGTCCCATGATAAGATAGTTGGTGTCCAGGCAGATCATCCCCCACCTCGCCAGGATCGACGGTCCTCGCGGACCTGGGACAGGTATTCCTCGGCCTCTTCGCGCACCAGCAGCTTGTCTGACTTGTGGAGCGCTCGCAACACGGATGCGGCGTCGGTTTCGGCATTCGCCTTTTCCTCGGCGAGAGCAATGGCTCGCCGTACCACTTCAGCCTGCGAGACATGCCAAACGGTAGACAGACGCTTGAGACGCCCGACAGTCCCCCTGTCCAAGGCGAACGTTGTGCGACATGTCATCTGTTTCATACCATCACAACATACCATCACTGCTGCACGCTGTCAAGCGAGTATGAGTGCCAAATCGTTCGCGGCCGAGGCGATGGATTGCGTGTTGTCCCCGTCTTCCGCTTCCTTCGGGGAGTGCTGCGCTGAATTCATAGCAAGACCTTTCTGTTGCAAAACTAATTTGTTTTATAGATGTTTTGATTGGATGCGTTTGTCCTGGGCTTCTTGCTGGTCACACCGTGGGGCAGGCACTACTGTGTCGTTGCGAACAGGAACGCAGAGAACGATAGGGAGACAGAGAATGAAGAAGTTGATTGTGCTCGCCGTGCTCATGGCGGCTTCGCAGGTCATCGCGGCAGATAAGCCAAACATAGTCCTGATCTTCATCGACGACATGGGCTATGGCGATATCGGGCCGTTCGGCAACACGGTCAACAAGACGCCCGAGCTCGATCGCATGGCGAAGGAGGGGATGGTGCTGACGGACTTCTACGTCAGCAACACCGCCTGCACGCCTTCACGGGCCGCGTTGATGACCGGCTGCTATGCGGACCGTGTCGGGATGGACGGGCGAGTGGTTTTTCCTGGCGACAAACGCGGGCTGAATCCCAAGGAAATCACGATCGCCGACATGCTGAAGGCGGAGGGCTACGCCACCGCTTGCTTCGGCAAGTGGCACCTCGGCGACCAGCCGGAGTTCATGCCGCTGGCACAGGGCTTTGACGAGTACGCCGGGATCCCGTACTCCAACGACATGTGGCCGTTCCTGAGGAGCGTCAAGTGCCCGCCGCTGCCGTACGTCAAGGGGAACAAGGTCGTTGCCCACATTCCCGATGGCCCGAACCAGGCGTTGCTCTGCAAGGCCGCGACCGACGAGGCCGTCGACTTTATTAGACGCCACAAGGCCGAGCCGTTCTTCCTTTATGTGCCGCATTCGTACATCCATAACCCGCGCTTTGCCCGGAAGGCGCTGTTCGACAAGGCCGAGGGCAACCCGACGCGCGCGCAGATCGAGGAGGTCGACTGGAGCATGGGGCAGATTCTGAAAGCAGTGCGAGAAGAGGGACTGTCTGAGAAGACGCTCGTCATCTTCATGTCCGACAACGGTGGCGCCGGCGGCACCTCCAAGGGGAAGCTACGTGGTGGAAAAGGCGGACCGAAGTACGAAGGACACATGCGCACGCCGACCATCGCCTGGTGGCCGGGGAGGATTGCCGCCGGAACGATCAACAGTGAAATCGCCGTCTCCATCGACCTGCTGCCTACCTTCGCCAAGCTGGCCGGCGCCAAGGTGCCGGCGGACCGCGTGATCGATGGCGAGGATGTCTCGGATCTGCTGTTGAAGCCGGGAGCCAAGTCGCCGCATGAGGTTCTCTACTACGAGTATGAGGGGATTCGGCGCGGCCCCTGGAAACTGGTCCGGGTCAGGAACAGGGCAGAGCTCTACAACCTGGACGATGACATCGGCGAACGGAAGAACATAGCCGGCCAGCATCCTGACATGGTCAAGGAACTCGCGGCTCTGCTCGACAAGCACATGAAATCGGTGCAGTCCGCCAAGCGACCCGCCGCGTTTGTGGAGAACGCGAAACCGTTCATCGCATTCGGTTCCACCGGCGGCGTGCCCACGCTGGTCGACTACTTCGGCTTGGCGGCCTTCGAAGTGGGCGGGAGCGAGCTCAAGAAGCCCGTGCAGAAAGCGCATCAACTTCCTGGTCGGAGCCGGTAGCCACAAGGGCAAGACCTGCATGGACCTGCTGGTCGGCGGCAAAGCTGTGCGCACGGCGACCGGTTGTGCCAGGAAAGACGGCCGGAAGCGCGAGATCATGCTCTGGCACTCGTGGGACGTTGCGGAGTTTGCCGGCAAGAAGGCCGTCCTGCAGATCGTCGACAAGCACACGGGCGGTTGGGGCCATATCAGCATCGACCACATTTCCCAGTCAGACAGGGTGGTGAAAGGAGCGGTCATGCAGAAGCAGGAGCCCGCCAAGAAGAAGCCAGCAGCGGCTACACTGCTGTAGGGAGCCGAGAAGCTCGTGTTGGCCTTCGACAACCTGGAGACCTGTCTTGACTTGTGAACCGTATATGCTACTATATGAACCGAGATATGGTTCACGCCGTGATTCACGGGGAGGCAGATATGAAGTCGTTGACATTGCATGCTATGGACGATCAACTGGCGGACCAAATCAGACGTCGGGCGAGCGAGATGTCGATAAGCATGAATGAACTTGCCAAGCGTATTCTCGCCGAAGGCCTTGGGATCAAGACGCCGTCGAATCCGCCTCACAGGGATGACTTCGCGCCCTTTTGTGGAACCTGGAGTGAGCGTGACGCCCGGGAGTTCAACCAGCGTGTGGCTGACATGGGGACGGTGAATGCGGAGGACTGGGAATGAAGAAGGTGCTTCTGGACACCAACGCATACACCGCCTTGCGGCTCGGCGATGAGGCCGTTCTGGATGTGTTGGGACGAGCCGAGACGGTCTTCATGTCCGCTATCGTGCTGGGGGAGCTTCATGCCGGATTCAAGGGGGGAAGCAGGGAAGCCGCGAACCGCGGGGAGCTCGAGGAGTTCAACCGCCGCCCGACCGTGCGGATTCTGCATGTGACGCAGGAGACCGCGGAGATCTTCGGGACGGTCAAGCATCGGCTCAAAGCCGCAGGCTCTCCCATTCCCATCAACGACGTTTGGATTGCCGCTCAGGCTACCGAGACAGGCTCGTTTCTTGTGACCTACGACGAGCACTTCACCACGGTTCCGGGACTCCTGCTCTGGCAATGACGATCAGGGCGAGCTCTGGCGTCTTGAGCAATGCCGGCGAGACCGGATCCACGACCACGTGGCGGACATCCGTGTGGACAGAGAACAGGTCCACGTCACGGCACGTCAGGCGGGCACATCCGCACTCAGTATCTACCTGCCCGGCCGTGAGCCAAGGGCGCTCTCGCTCATGTCCTCTTTTGCCTGTTGACACGCCTCAACGGAATACCATACTCTCGGCCTACGCTTTGGTTATGGAGTCATGTTGACCCATTTTTGGAGCATAACAGAAGAACTACGATGCTCTCGGACAAGCTTGAGAGAATCCTTGATGAAAACCTTGCGTCACTCTCCTCGCTAGAGGACGAGATTTCGCATGGCGGTGAGAAGCAGAAGCCGAAACAGGTTGCGGCGACTCTCCCGAAGCCTGTCCCGCCGCCGGTTTCAGCTCCACCCGCAAAGGCTCCGATTCCGCGGCCCGTTCCCTCTGCCGCCAAAGCCCCGAAACCGCAACCGGCCAGGCCGGTGCCGGTTCCGAGGGCAGTCCTGGAACGAACGCCCCCCGCCACGAAGAGCGTGCCGAAGCCTGAAGCAGCAGTGAGCCCCGGGCCGGCATTGACGCCGGAACCCAGACCGGAACCGGTTCCAGTGTCCAAACCGGCACCGAGTCCGGAACTGAAACCCGCCCCCAAGGTGGAGTCGCCCCCCATCCCAAAACTTGAGCCCAAGCCCATCACCAAACCCGCGCCCAAACCCGAGCCCAGACCCGAGCCCAGACCAGGACTGACGCCTGTTGCCAAGCCGGAGCCGAGGCCCAAGCCCAGACCAGAACTGACGCCTGTTGCCAAGCCGGAGCCGAGGCCCAAGCCGAAACCGGAGCCGAAACCCATCTCCAGGCCGGAGCCGAGGCCCACGCCAAAGCCGGCGCCGAGACCAGTGGCGAAGCCCGCGGCAACAACCAAGGCAAGTCCCATGCCCGGCCGGGTACGCAAACCCGGGGAAGCATCGACCGTGCGGCGACCCGTATCGATCGCCACGCCGCCTGCCGCGGGGGCGCGCCGTTCAGGCGTACGGCCGGTGCATCTGGCAGGGAAGCACAGGCGTCTGATCGCCGGGAACGGCGGACTGCTCTCCGCGCTGCAAAGCAACCTCTTGAGTGCTTCAAAGGGCAAGGAAGTGAAGACGTTGTTCGTCACGAGCTGCCGCGACGGCGAAGGCAAGAGTTCTTCCGCGATAGTCATGGCCCATGCGCTGGCAGAGGTCGCCGACGGCAAGGTGGTTCTCGTGGACGGAAATGTGACTCGCCCCGCCATGCACGAGTTCTTCGACTGTCGCAAATCGCCCGGGATCACGGACTATCTCCTTTCCCGCGCGGATCTTGAAGATGTTGTTCAGCCGACGGAGTTCGGCAACCTTTCGATTATTGCGCGCGGGTCCGACCCGACCGCCTCGACCAATGCATTCAATCCGCGCATGTTCGGCGGTAAACTGGTCGCGTTGCGCAGCAAGTTCGATTACGTCATTTTCGACGGTGAGTCGGTACTGAGCGCGACGAACGCGTCCATGGTGGCGAAGCTCTTCGACGGCGTGGCGATCGTCGTGGAGTGTGAACGCACGAAGTGGGAAGTGCTTGAGCTGGCTCGTTCCAAGATCGACAACCTCGGTGGAAGAGTACTGGGCGTAGTTATGAACAAACGGCGCCACTACATCCCCAGGGGACTGTATGCGTAAGGTGTAGCATAACAAGGCGAGGAACAGTGCGGGCAATTGCCGGGTTCGTCACGGTTGTGGCGAGTCTGCCTGTTGTTGCGGCGATCTTCGCCGGTTGCCAGACCGTGACCGGCAGCTCGGAAATCGAGCTCAAAGAGGTGGCGTTCTCGTTCGACCAGGAACATGCGCCCTACGGCGTATTCTCCGAGTACCGAATCGCGCCGGGCGACCTCCTGGACGTGCTGTACCAGATCGAGACATGGAAGAAACAGGAGGGCGGTTTCAGACTGGCCGTGGACCATACGGTTTCCGTGAAGTTCCCGCGCAATCCGGAACTCAGCGAAACCGAGCGCATACGTCCCGACGGCAAGATTTCCCTGCCCTACCTGGGCGAAGTCTACGTATTGGAGAAGACGGTCGAGGAATTGGCCGCGGAGCTCAAGGAACGCTACGGGAAGATTCTCAAGGAGCCGGAGTTGTACGTGGTGGTCCCGGAGTTCCGGTCGGCAATTCGCGAGCTCAAGACCGACCTGCACACGGCGCCGCGCGGCTTGAGCCGCCTGGTGACCGTGCGTCCCGACGGCAATGCGACTTTCGGCATGATCGGCGACGTGTTCGTTGCGGGTCGCACGCTCCCGGAAGTGAACGCCGAATTGAACGATCGTTACAACAACGTTCTGCCGGGCCTGTCGGTGGACCTCTTCCTGGAACGGTCGGCCGGGTCGCTGATCTACGTCATGGGCCAGGTGGACCGTCCCGGCTCCTTCCAGATCCTCAGACCGACAACAGTGCTTGAGGCCATATCGCTGGCCGGGAGTGCCCTGCCGACTGCCAGGCTCAGCGACGTGATTGTCGTGCGCCGCAAGGGCGAGAAACTCTACGCCAGGCGCGTGAATGTCCGCAAGAGTCTGAGCATGTCCCGCAACGCGGAGTTCTTTCTTCTGCAGCCGGACGACGTGGTGTACGTACCGAAGCGGACGATTTCACAAGTCGCGGAGCTGGCGCGGGAGTTGCAGGATATCGTGATGTTCCGCGGATGGGGGCTGAGTCTCTCATACGATTTGGATGAAAGTGAACCAGTTCCCGAAGCGACGGTTGAAGCGACCCTCGGCGAGTAGAACGTATTGTCAGGGAAGTCGAACGAAATGACGCAGCCGGAAGATCGAAAGAACAATCTTGCCGAAGATTGGAAACGGGATCTGTGCGAATTGTTCTTCGCACACCGCGGGACAATTGTGACGACGACCGTGCTCGTGTTTCTGGGCGCGGTGGTGATTGCGTTCCTCTGGCCGCCAACCTATCGGGCCACCTGTTCCGTTCTGATTCGCGGCAAGCGGCCCGAAGTCAGCGCCGGCGCTCTTGAAGTCACCGACGTTCGGAGCATGCCTGTTTCCACGGAAGACGTGGCTTCCGAGCTGGAAATCCTCAATTCGCCCGAGTTGGTCGAGCGTACCGTCCGCTACCTCCGCGAGCATCCCGACACGGCCAAGCGCGACACCTCGAACGTTACCGTTGCCGAGAAGATCCGGAACACTCTCAAATCCCTGTTCAAGTTCCAGCGCAAACCGGAACTGGCCATTCAAGACGAGGTGCGCCACCTGCGCAAGGAGCTAACGATAGAAGTCGTTCCGCAATCGAAGGTTATCCGCGTCATGCTCCGTAATGGTAGCCAGGCCAACGCGGAGCGCTGCCTGGACACGCTTCTGAACCAGTATGTCGGCTACCGTAGCGAAGTCTTCAATCCGCGCGACCAGAAGGAGTTCTTCACCCGGCAGTGCGAGCAGTACCGCATCAGACTGGAAGCACTGGAAGACCGGCTCGCGGCAGCCGCGGAAGAAGCGACCGTCACGCTGCCGGAGTTGGAGATGACCAACAACATGGAACTGAAGCGCGACCTCATGGGGCGTCTCAGCCTTCTCCGGGACGAGTACGTCGCCTCCAGCTTCGTGCAAGACCGCACGCTCGAAGCCCGCATGACCCTCCTGCAGATGACCATCAAGGAGATTGAGGACCGCAACATAGAGCTTCAACGGCACGCCCTGGACATGCAGCGCGTCATGCGGGAAAGGGAATTGATCGAAAGCTCCTACCAGACATTCGCCAAGCGGGGCGAAGAAGCTGCGATCAACGCGGAAATCGCCAAGGCCAGTCTCTCGGCGGACGTTACCGTCCTGAGCAAAGCCGCGCTCACGGCCGAGCGCGTGTTCCCGAACAAGCCGTTGACGCTTGCGTTGGGTCTCCTGGTCGGCTTTCTGACCGGCTGCAGTCTCGCGTTCGTGGTGGAGTTCTTCGACCATACGTTCCGAAGCCCGATCCAGGTTGCCCGTTACACCGATTTGCCGGTGTTGTGTTCGATCAAGAAGGTCTAGAAAGTACCAGGGGGACGCCGCCGGGACAGGCCGAGATACGAGAAGCTCGGTGGAATGCTCAATGCTCAATGTTCAGTGTTCAATGGCCAAGTTTACTTGAGCATTGAACACTGGGCATTGAGCATTGAACGTTTCGTGAGAGTGCCGACCGGGACGACCGCTGACGACGTGGTCTTGACACGATGGCTAGCAGAGATGACAGCTATGGGTTGGTCGGGGGCGGCTATTTCAAGCCTTCCGCCGCGGTCGGTCGGATCTTCAACTTGGCTCTCGCCGCCCTGCTGCTGTTGTTCGCGCTGCCGGTCATCGCTGTCGTGGCCCTGGCCGTACTCCTGCGTATCGGCCGCCCCGTCGTCTACAAGGGGGCTCGTCTAGGTCTGCACAAACGCGAGTTCGTCATGTACAAGTTCAGGACGCTCGTGCCGAACGCGGAAGACGTCGTCGGACCCAACCTGTTGACTCACGACTACCAGCTTGCGACCCCCTTTGGCCGGTTCCTGCGCGAGACACGTCTGGACGAGCTGCTCCAGCTCATCAATGTGTTGAAGGGCGACATGGATCTTGTCGGCCCCCGGCCCGTTCGTCCGGCGGTCTACGAGGCAATATGCAAGCACATCCCCAACTACGACGTCCGATTCGGCGTCATGCCGGGAGTGGTCGGCTTTGCCCAGCTCTTCACGCCGCACACATCGCCGAAGCGAATCCGCACGCTGGTGGACAATGCCCTCGTACGCAAGAAGGACAGGCTGGCATGGGACGTCGGGATCGTTTTCTACGCGGGATGGCGGATCCTGTCCATTACGGTTACGAGAACCTGCAAGTTTGTCGCAAACGATCTGCTGCGCTCCAAAGTGGTCAGACGCTACGAAGAGAAGCGCAAACTCGAACGAGTCGCACCGCGGGAAGAAGCCCGCGTGTTGATGAAAGTGGGGGCACAGCCGGTCGCCACGCTGATTGACATCAACGAGCGGGCCTTTCTTATGCGCGCTTCCGCCAAACTGGAAGTTGATGCGCCCGTGGAGTTTACCCTGGAAACAGAGGTGAGACGGGGAGGAGACCTGCGTGCTCGCCGGAAGCGCGCCACCTGCCGGGGAAGAGTCTATCGTGAAACAGTGAGAGAAGACGACCTGGTAGACTACGTTGTCGAGTACAAACCGGTGTCCCCTTTGAATTACTACATGATCAACCAGTACTTTCTCTCTCGCAGCATGGCATGAGAACGTCATCCACAGCTTCCGCTTCCGCACCCCACCGTCTCATCGGGCTGCTCTACGTCTGCTTCATCCTCGCGATCGTGGCCATCCTGGCAACGCCGTACAACTACCTGGCGGTCTTGCCCGGTCTCGCTATTCTGGCACTGGCGATCCTGATACGCTATCCTCGGTCCGGATACTACTTCGTACTGTTCCTGATTCCGTTCGGCGCCCATCGCGCACTCGGCACGCCACTCGGCCTTGTTCGGCTCCACTGGCTCGTCGCCGCCGTCATCGTGCTGGGACTCGCATTGCAGCAGGTGGCCCGCAGGCGCTTGCACGGCCATCTGAAGACAACCCTCTGGCCGTTGCTGGCTCTCTTCACGGTAGCATCCGTCGTTTCCACCTGCCTGTCGCCCAACAGAGAAGTCGCGATCCGTGAGTCACTGCTCGTCGTCGTGGCGTGGTTGTTTGTCGCCATCAGCCTGGTGTTCGTCTCGGGGCAGGGATTTCGTCGCACGCTGCCGGCCTTGATCGGCTGGAGCGTCGGCCTCAGCTCACTGTTGGCCGTGCTCGGCTACTTCTTTCGCGTACCGGGCCTGGTCGAGCTGACGCCAACCGGAGAGGCCGGGCGGGCTGCCGGCGGCAGCACGGATCCCAACCAGCTCGCCGTCCTGATCGCCTTTGCGGCGCCTTTCATCGTCCACAAAATCGTGCACGACCGCGGCGTATGCCGGCGAGTGCTGAACGTCGGGTTGCTCGCCATTTGCCTTGCAGCTCTCGTCTCCACCTTCTCGCGCAGCGGCGCCATCATCTTCGGCCTGACCGCCCTGCTGATGCTCGCTCACCACACGCGGCGCCTGACCCCACGCCACCTCGGGTTCATCACGCTGGGCGTGCCCGTGGCGATCGTGGTGTTGGCAGTGGCCGTGCCGAGAACCTACTGGGAGCGGCAGAGGAGCGTTGCGGATACGGCCGATCGCTCGATCGGCCGCCGCGCGTCCTACCTGGACGTCGGCTACGAGGCTCTCAAGCAGCGCCCACTGTTCGGACACGGCCCGGGCGCTTTCTCGGAGATCTACGCACGTTCCGAGCATGCCCGCCGGTATACGCGCAATCCGGAGTCGTACGTGCGCGATGCGCACAACACCTACGTGGAGGTCCTTGTCGGAACGGGCATCGTCGGCGCGCTCATCTACCTGGCAATTCTGTGGCGCGCCCTGCGGGACTTCAGGCGCGCGCAGCGCCGGGCCGAACAGCAGGGCGAAACCGGTCTCGCAGCCCTGATCGGCACGTATCAGATCGCTTTCATCGCGCTCCTGCTCTTCATCGCTCTCATCAGCAATTTCTTCAACAAACACCTGCTGCTGACACTGGCGCTTTCGCAAGTGGCGCTGCGGATAACACGGCCGGCATCGCCGGCAGAAGCCAATGAAGAGCTTCCTGCTGCTTAACGCCGTTCTCTTCTGCCTGGCCGTGACGGGAGTCCTGACGGTCTTCTTCCTCTATCCCGCCGCCGTGTGCCTCGTGTCCCGGCTTGTCCGCAGGCCGTGGAAGCAGGACGACGCGCTACGGCCGTCAGTCACCCTCATTATTGCCCTCAGAAATGCGGCACGGCTCGTGCAAGCCAAAGTCCGGAACATATCTGACTTGGACTACCCGGACGACGAGCTCGATGCGGTCTTCTTCCTCGATGGATCCGAAGACGCGACCGAAAGCCTCTTGCGCGCAAACGAGGGCGATCGCCTACGCGTGTTCGGCAGCGACGAGCACCGCGGGAAGATCGCCGCACTGAACGATGCCGTCGCGCACGCCGCCGGCGAGATCCTGGTTTTCACCGACGCCGACGCGCTGCCGGCCGGCGATGCCGTCAGGAAGCTGGTGCGCCATTTCGCCGACCCCGCTATCGGCGGCGTCTGTGGGCGACGCGTGATCCGCGGGAAAGAGGGCGCGCTCAAGGACCCCCAGCGCAAGTATGTCCGCTTCGACAGCGCCCTGAAGAGATGGGAGAGCCGGCTGACCAGCATTCCTTCAAACGACGGCAAGCTCTACGCAATCCGGCGCGCGCTCTTCCGCCCCATCCTGGAGGGTGTGACGGACGACCTGTTCACGTGTCTGACCGTTGTCGAACAGGGGCGCCGTTTCGTGTTCGACGAGGACGCGACGGCCGCCATTCCCGTCCCCTCGCGCAGCCCGGCCCACGAAGTGCGGCGCCGGCGCCGCATCGTATCGCAGAGCATGCGCGGAATCTGGGCCAAGCGCATGCTCCTCAACCCATTTCGCACGGGCCTCTTCGCGTGGGTGTTCCTGTGCAACCGGGTCCTGCGGCGCTGCCTGCCCCTCTTCCTGGGATTGATGCTTCTGACGTCGGTCTGTCTTGCGCCTTGGAATGGGGTCTTTCTGGTTGCGCTCGGGTTGCAGCTCGCGTTTTACAGCGCGGCCGCGATTGCCCCGATGGCAAACCTGCTGTTGAAAGGCCGCCTCAGCACGGTGGTCAAGACGCTCTCCACGGCACGCTACTTCTGCCTGGGTTGTGTCGGCACGGGGTGGGGCATGTGCGACTTCCTGCGCGGACGCGCGGTAGTCAAGTGGACACCGGAGAAGAGCGTCAATACGGGTGTAGGCCGCGACCCTGGCGGGCCGGATTTGCGGTCCGAACGAGAGACCGCGGAGCATGACAAGAGAATGACCTGACTATTGAAGCCCTTGACCAAAACCTTGATTGTCGACTTCGCCCGCCGCGCCGGCGGAGCCAACTCGCGCGTGCTCGGCGCGCTCCGGCACCTGTCCCCGGAAGAAGCGGGATTGGCAGTCATCCGGGAAAGCCCCGTGACATCCGCCGCCGGCCGGCTCGGAATCACGCTGCACACCGCGACGCGAAGCAAGTACAGTCCCCGTGCACCCGGCATGCTGGAGCGAATTGTCCGTCGCCACGGCTACAACATCCTTGACTCACAGAACCCGATATCCAAGCTCTGGGCCTGTCGCGTCCGCCGCCACACGCCGTGTGCTCTCGTGTCCACTCTGAATAGCTGGTATCCGTCGGAGCACGAGCACAACCTCAAAGGGCGCCTCTATCATCGGATGGAATTGCTCAGCAGCCCCGCCACGGACCTGTTCGTCGCCGTGTCCGACGACATACGTCGCTCCCTCGAAGGCGTCGGTATAGATCCCGGGCGAATTGCCGTGGTGCCCAATGCCATCGACATCTCGGCCGAGGAAATCGTCGCCGACCGCGAGGAGTTGCTTGGGGAACTGGGCCTGCCTCAGTCCGCGCAAGTCTGCTGCGCCGCCGGCCGGATGGTTCGCGCCAAGGGCTATGCTTTTCTGCTGCAGGTCTGGCGAGAACTGCGCAAGAGCGACACCCACTGTGTCATCGTCGGCGACGGACGCGAACGCGCAAAGCTCGAACGGCTGATACTCGAATACGGCCTCGGCCGGCATGTTCACCTACTGGGCTACCGCGAACGGAACGCGACGCTTCAGATCATGAAAGCCTGCGACGTGTTCGTGATGACGTCCTGCACCGAAGGCACCCCGGTGGCCCTCCTGGAAGCCGCCGCCCTGCGCTGTCCCATCGTGACGACATCCGTGGGAGGGATCCCCGAAATGGTCACGGACGGGAAACACGCTCTCCTGGCCGAATTCGGCGACGCCGCCGGCTTTGCCTCCCGCGTGCGACGGTTGCTTGAAGAACGCGATTTCGCGGCGTCCATGGCACACAGCGCCGCGGCGCATGCGCACGAGAAGTTCTCGATTCGCGCCCAGGTCGACATGTTGCGTGACGCGTGGCGCCGGGCCCTGGACATCAGGATGCAACGCGGGAGTCGCCGGACATGAGCGTCTTGTCACATGCGCTTCTCGAGCTGATATATCGTTCGGGCCTGGTGACGTTGGGAAAAGCGGCGGCGCGGCGTTCGCTGACCGTCCTGGCCTATCACCGCGTGGCAGCCGCGGCGGAGCTCGACAGCGCTACCTTCCTGCCGGGCGTGAGCGCTTCGCCCGCCGCCTTCGCGCGCCAGATGGACTATGTTCGCCGCCACTTCTCGGTGGTGTCGCTCGCAACGGTTGACGCCTGGGTGCGTGGCGAGAGCTCCCTGCCGGCGCGCCCGGCGCTGATCACGTTCGACGACGGTTACCTGGACAACATGACCCACGCTCTGCCCGTCCTCAAAGACCGCGGGCTGCCGGCGACCATCTTCCTGGCCACGGACTACGTAGGCGCTTCCGAACCGTTCTACTGGGATCTTGCCGCGCATCGTTTTGCCGGGACCGGCAGGCAGGGAGAGGGTGGCGACGACAGGGAACTGCGCGCATGGATCAAGCGACTGAAGCAGATGCGACCGAAGGAGCGGCGCGAAGCCCTTGCGATCGAGCCGGAAGATGAATTCACGCCGGTACACCTGACCTGGGACAACCTGCGGCACATGCTCGACAACGGCTTCAGCGTAGGGGCGCACACCTGTTCGCACGTCGTTCTCAGCCGACTCACGCCCGGGGAGATGGCACGCGAAATCAACGGTTCCGTGCGGGCCATTGGCAAACGCATCGGCGAGGAGGTGATTTCCTTTGCCTATCCCAACGGGTTGGCGGGCGATTTCGACGCGACGAGCGAAGAGCTCCTCAAGGCGGCCGGTATCCGGCTGGCGTTCACCCTGCTCCCCGGTCCCGCCCGCCTGCCCGAGGTAAGGGAGCGTCCCCTGGCGATCCGCCGTATCCACATCGGACCCGAGGATAACCTCCCCCGTTTTGCGGCCAAACTCATGGGGTGGGGACGGGCGTTCGCGCCCTAGCCGGACCCCATCCGAAAAGGGTCTACGTTCGCGAAACGCCCGCCAATTCAACCTGGA
>CAZKRK010000140.1:0-17257 GCA_964555035.1 uncultured Victivallales bacterium
CTCGGGGGAGAGGTCGCCGCAGCGCAGCGGAGGCGGGTGAGGGGCCGGCCGTTGGCGCCCTCGGGATAACAACGCAGGGGTTGATCCCACGCCGTCCATCACGCAGACCAACCAACCCCTTGTCACCGCCGCGGCTACCTGCTAGCCTACCGGTCGCCGTCGATTGGTCTGCATTGCTCCCCAATCCCCAATCAACCAATCGACCAATCACCTACCCTCGGGCGAGTGGTGGAATGGCAGACACGCAAGATTTAGGATCTTGTGCCGAAAGGTGTGCGGGTTCGAATCCCGCCTCGCCCACCAGCCTTCGCTCGCAGCGGAGCGGAGAGCGCAGGCTTCACATAAAACCTCACCTCTCGGAATCATGAGTGACACTCATTCGCTATCGTCACAGCCTGGCATACATCCGCCAGCAATTCCGGTGGTGGAAGTGCAGCGCCGTCCATAGGCCCGGAGGGCCGACATAGTAAAGCCTGGGGTGAAGCGTAGCGGAACCCCAGGATCCGTCAGTCGGCAAACCCGGTGAGCCCCGGAGGGGCGACATATGCGCCTGGTTCGACCGCTGGGCTGTGCGTGGCGGCATACGTCTTCGTGCCGCCTATGCCGCCCCTCCGGGGCTTGTTTCCATGCTTGCGCCGGTGTCCTGGGGTTTCGCTACGCTCCACCCCAGGCTTTACTATGTCGCCCCTCCGGGGCTACCGCTGCCGGCACGGTGTCATTCCCATTTTCCGGTCGTTGGAACGACACGTCAACGTGCACGCACTGTGTAATGTTCCGAGAGTCAAGCCGTTACAACGCGGATGCCGTCACGCGTCACGATAGAGAAGTAAGGAGAGCGAAGGCTGTCACGCCGTAGTCGTTCTCAGCAGGGCATCGATCTCGCCGGATTCGATCATCGGTTCGAGCCGGCGCCAGCCGCGGACGTGAGTGTCGCCGATGAACATCTGGGGGACGAAATCCACCCTCTCTCCACACCGTCGGTACATCGCCCGCGTGTTCTCCGAATCGCGAAACTGCTCGTTTTCGCCGTCCCAATCGACGGCAAAGGCCGTGTAGGTGACGCCGCGACTGCGAAAGAACTCAAGGGCCTTGGTACACAATCCGCAGATACTCGCGTAGTAGATGTCGACCCTGGGCATGCCTGCCCCCTTTCTGCTTGAGCGTTCGGGCAGGATAGGCCTTAATCGTCGACAACCGCAAGAGGAGAGGCGATTGAGAACCACAGACAGCACCTACACCCAAGAGCTCCAAACCGCCGTCGATGCCGTCGCCCTGGCAAGCCTGCTTTGTCGCGATGTGCGCAGTGAGTTTGGCGAAGCGGGCATTCTGGACAAGGAGGACCGCTCGCCGGTCACTACCGCCGATTTTGGCTCCCAGGCCATCATATGCAGCAAGCTCGCCGAGTCCTTTCCGGGCGACCCGGTTGTCGCCGAAGAGACCTCCGAACAGCTTCGCAAACCCGAAAGCGCCGAGCTGACCGCAATGGTCTGCCGCCACGTACGCGACCGGTTGCCCGGACTGTCCGACGACGACGTCCTTGACGCCATAGACCACGGCAACGCTCCCGGCGGCCCCTCGGGACGCTTCTGGACTTGCGACCCGATCGACGGCACCAAGGGTTTCATTCGCGGCGACCAGTATGCCGTCGCGCTGGGACTGATCGAGGACGGCAAAGTGGTGCTGGGCGTTATGGGCTGTCCCAACTTCCCCTACCCTTCCCTGGCAGACGCCCGCGGCAAAGGGACGTTGCTGGTCGGAATCGTCGGCCACGAAGCGTGGTGGCGTCCGATCGACGGCAGAGAAACCACGGCCATTGCGGTGTCGCCAACCGCCGATCCTGCCGACGCCGTGATGTGCGAATCCGTCGAATCGGCCCACACCGCCCACGGAAGGTCCGCCCGGGTCAAAGCGGCCCTCGGCATCACCCGCCCGTCGGCACGTATCGACAGTCAATGCAAGTATGCCGTCGTCGCCCGCGGCGATGCCGACATCTACCTGCGACTGCCGACGCGGCCCGGCTACCAGGAGAAGATCTGGGACCATGCCGCGGGATGGGCCGTGATCACCGCCGCGGGGGGGCGCGTCACGGATACCAACGGGCAGCCGCTCGACTTCTCGCGCGGCCGCACCCTCAGCGCCAACCGCGGCGTGGTCGCCACCAACGGCCCCTGCCACGACGCAGTGCTGGCCGCCCTGACGGAACAGTCCGCGCCCAGCTCGTAGAACTCGCCGGTGTGCGGAAAAGGCGGATGCTTCGTGACTCCCGGAGGGCCGGAACGTGTGTGTGCGGCAAGCGTAGGTCCGATTTGCAATCGGACCCAACCCCCGCTGGTTGCCTCAGATCACGCCACGTGCGACCGGACCCGACCGGAGTAGGGTCCGATTGCAAATCGGACCTACGTTGCATCCGGCAAAGGTCTCACACGCATTTTCCGTATTGTCGTTTTCGCGACGACGCGGACAATTCACCACAACGCTTTGGAGATCCATCTGTTATGACGAAACGAGCAGCCCTGGGGTTCCGCTGCGCTCCACCCCAGGCTCTACTATGACGGCCCTCCGGGCCTGGCAAAGCAAATCGCACATGCGCCCAAGCCCCCCCACTTGCCGCCTTAACACTGTGCTGACAATCTGCTATGTTCTTTTCCTTTGCAGAAAACAGACACAAAATGACACCGCACAAATCATACCTCCTTCAGGCGCTGGCCGTTCTGTTCGCCGTCTTCGCGCCCCTGTCACATGCGCAGGTCATCATCAACGAGCTCATGTATGCTCCGTACGAGCCTTTCGGCACTACGAACAACACCGAGTACGTCGAGCTGTTCAACGCCGGGGCCACGCCGGCCGAGCTGCACGACTACCGTCTCGACAACGGTGTGGACTACTCGTTCGACCCCGGCACGATACTGCCCCCCGGCAACTACATCGTCGTGTGCGAAGACCTGGCCGCCTTCACCGCGGCGTATCCCGGTGTGACCAACGTCGTGGGCAACTACGGCGGCGCCCTCAACAACGGCGGCGAGCGCGTAACCCTCTCCCGCTACGTGGAACGCGAATGGACTACGGTCGACACCATCAAGTACATCGACGGCGGACCGTCCGATGGAGGCGGGACCTCCCTGGAGCTCGTTCATCCCGGCTTCGGCAGGCTGCGCGACCACTTCTACGGCGCCTGGATGGCAGCCACCACCGCATCCGGCACGCCCGGCGTCGTCAATTCCATCCACGATCCGAACCCGCCCCCCGTAGCCGGGGCCGTGATTCACGAGCCCCCCCTGCCCTTCCCCGGCTCGATCGTCACGATCAGGGCGCGCGTCGCCGGATTCGAAAGCGACGTGCTCCCCGATGTCCACCTTGAATACCGCAAGGACCGCTACCCCCAGCTCGCGTGGCAGCAGACCGAGATGTTCGACGACGGAACCCACGGCGATGAGATCCCCGGCGACGGCACGTACGCCGTCCAGGTCCCCGCCAAGGGCGACCCGGCCATGCAGGACGGCGAGCTGTTGGAGTTCCGCGTCGCAATCCAGGACACGAACGGTCTCAGCCGAACCGTACCGGCAATCAGCCGCTCGGGCGTAGTCAACGGCCCCTACTCCTACCTCTGCTACTTCGGCGAGGACACCGGTTTCAACGGCGAATACCCCTCCTACCACCTCCTTATGACCGAGCTCAACCGACGCGGCCCGGCCGGTCTGGAAACGCGAAGCGATCGCTCCAACGTACTGCTCGACGGCACCTTCGTCACGTCCGGCGGACGAGTCATCTACAACTGCGGCATGCGCTATCGCGGCTACGGTTCCCGCGTCAATCCTTACAGCTTCCGCATCGAATTCCCGCGCGGAGAAACCTGGAAAGGCTACCAGGACATCAACTTCCTCCACAACGAACCCCTGTTGCAGTACATCGGCATGCGCACCATGCAGCAAAGCGCCGGCGGCAATGTAGCGCCCGAGGCCGCTTTGTGCCGCATCCGGTTGAACGACACGGTCAAGTCGGACCTGGTCAACGACAGCGACAACGGCCCCGTGTACGTTCGCCTGGAGAAAATCGGCCGCGATTTCATCGCCAAGCACTACCCCGACAACACCGGCAACATCTATCGCGGCGAACGCACGGGCGACCTCGATTTCCGCGCCAATATCCTGGACTACCAGGATGGATCGTACCGTAGCGAAACCAACAACCCGTTCACGATCTGGCACTCCCTCTCCAACCTGTGCTGGATCGTCAACCAGGATACGTCCCTGCTGCCGACCCTGCTGACCAACCGCGTCAACGTGCCGCAGTGGGCGCGCCACTACGCCATGCAGGTCGGCCTGGAGAACAGCGAAGGCGGGCTGGTCGCGGCACGCTACTGCCGGGGCGACGACTACTACATGTACGCCGACCCCGTGGACGGGCAGTTCGACCTGCTGCCGTGGGATTTCGACACGATCGTCGACGAGGACGAGCCGGGCGTGAACAACTCGCGCTCGATCTGGGCCTTCGAATCGAACGGGGGCGGCGCGCAACCGGTGGTCAGCAACGTCCTCCTGAACCCGCCCGTCGTGTCGCGCTACGTGGGCAACCTCCTGGACGTGTTGGACACCACGTTGTCGGAAGCATCCATGGCGGAAGTGTTCGACGAAATGGGAAGCGCCTTGAGCCCCACCTACCGGGCCGTACTGGAGGGTTTCCTCGCCAAACGCAGGACCTCGATCCGGGGAGAGATCAACACCGAGCTCACGGCCTCGGTGACCGGCGCGATTGCCGAGGGACCCTCGGTATCCATCGTGGGCAGCTCTTCCGTGTCGCTCTCCGGCAAAGGCCCGCAAGGCTGGACCACGCGCATTCTTGTCAACGGCGTCGACGCCGCGTGGAGGACGCGGACCGGCAACTGGTCGACGACCAACGCCGTCGTCCTGAGCAACCTGGCAAACACGGTCACGATCGAGGCCCTGGACCATGAGAACCGTCTGCTGCAGACGCACACACACCAAGTCATCGTGCAGACCAATGAGGCACCGCGGGGCGGCGTTGTCGACGTCGACACCGTGTGGGACGCGTCGTCCGGCATCGTGCACCTGACGTCGCATGTCACGATTGCCTCGTCCGCCCTGCTCACGATCAACCCCGGCACGGTGATTACCCTTGATCCCGATGTACGGCTCGCCGTCGCTTCCGGTTCCCTCAGTGTCGAGGGCAGCGCGGACGCGCCCGTCCGCTTCTACCCGGCCGACGGAACGTCTTCCTGGAACATCCAGGCCCAGGGAGCGGCTTCCACCGTTACCGTGCAAGACGCAATTCTCGCGGGCGGCAGCATCGCGGTCGAAGACGGCGCCGGTCTGCTGCTGGAGGACTGCGAGCTCGTCGACGGAGACTCGGACATTGTCACCGCTCGCAACGCGGGCGAAACCGTGATCCGCCGCTGCCGTATCGCGGAGTACGGCGCGACGGTCTTTGAGCAGACGCCCACCACGATCGAGGAGTGCCTCCTGGAAGGCATGAGCGAAGCGGGCGCGGAGTTCATCGGGTGCAACGCCACCATTCGGGACACCACCGTTCGCCACTCGCGGGGCGCGGCAACGGTGGACGGCATCCGTTTCGGCGCTGGATCGGTTGGACTCGTCACGGGCTGCATGCTGCACGACCTGTCCGGGGACGGCGTCTCGGCCGGCGCGCGCCCCACGCAGCCAGGCGCGCCGAGCGTCGTCTCGCCCGCCGGAAGCGTGTGGCGCTACCTCGACGACGGTTCCGACCAGGGCACGGCCTGGACCGGCATTGGCTTCGACGACAGCTCCTGGTCCAGCGGCCCGGCCCAGCTTGGGTACGACGAAGGCGACGAGAGCACGCTGGTCGGGTACGGCCCGGACCCTGACAACCGCTATCCCACCACCTACTTCCGGCGCACCTTCACTGTGCCGGAGTCCTGGAACGTCGTGGGTCTGACGATGCGGCTGCTCCGCGACGATGGCGCCATCATACATCTGAACGGTTCGGAAGCCGTTCGCCAGAACATGCCGGCGGGCACGGTCGACTACCAGACCTGGGCCGCCGCCAATGTAGCCGGAGTTGATGAAGACACCTTCCATGCCAGCTCCGTCGACCCTTCGCTTCTCGTTCCCGGCACCAATCGGCTTGCCGTGGAAGTCCACCAGATAAACGGCAGCAGCGTCGACATGAGCTTCGATCTTGAGGTGGTTGCCGAAGCGATCAAGGACACCGGCGCGGGCGACACGCTCAGCACGGTGTCCGTCCGGGACAGCCTCATTCACCATTGCCGCACGGCGATCTTCAGCGGCGAATCTTCCGTGTTGTCGAACAACCACAACACGATCACCGCCTGCGCAACCGGCATACGCGGCCCCGGCAGCCTGCTGCCCGAGCTGGTGGCGCGCGACAGCTACCTGCCCGGCATTCCCGTTCTCGTGCGCGTAGACCTGCGCGACGACCAGGGGCAAATGGCGCGCGAGGTGTGGGATGCCACGGCGACACTGGAGGTGTCGAATCCCGGGATCACGCTCTCGACCAACCAGGTCTCCCTGTATAACGGCCGCGGCAGCGCCCTGGTCACCTTCTCGGGTGGCGGCGATTTTGTGCTCAGTGCAACCGTCGACGGCAAGCAGGCGAGCAAAGCGCTGGCTTCGCTCGAGGGCATACCCACCAACGCGGTCTCGGGCACGCTGCCGGGCGGGGCGACGACCTGGAGCGGAATCGTCCGCGTGACGGGCGACCTGCTCGTGCCCGCCGGGCATACGCTCACGATCGAGCCCGGAACGCTCGTGCTCCTCGATGGAGTTTCCTCCGGCTCCGGCGGCACGGACATCGACGTGCAGGGCGCCGTGCAAAGCCTCGGCACACGCACCAGTCCCGTGACATTCACGGCCCCGGACCCCGCGCGGGCCTGGGGCGAGCTGCACCACGACAGCGCCGCCGCGTCCCTCTACCGATACACCATGATTACGCGCGCCGGGCACTCGCCCGGCGGCGGACACACCGGCAGCGGACCGGCCCTCCGCCTGGACGGCTCCACCGTGGTCATGGACGGAAGCTGCGTCACCGACCTCGACGGCAAGGTCATGCAGTCCGTGTCCGGCTCCGACATCACGTTGCGCAACTGCCACCTGGCACGCGCGGTCATGGGACCGGAAGTCGACAACACCGCGGCCCTGCTGGAGGAAACCTGGATCACGGAGATGTTCGGTCCCAACGACAACGACGGCATCTACTTTCACAGCCAGGGAGTCGACCAGACCATCGCTATGAGCGGGGGCGTGAACGCACACTTCGACGACGACGCCATCGACACCCTGCGAGCCAAGGTGTCGATAAACGACTACATCTCACGGGACGCGTTTGACAAGGGGCTCAGCGCATACGGCGGGCTGGTCAATGCTCACCGGTTCATCAGTGCCGACAACGGAACCGGGGTTTCGATCAAGGAACGCGGAACGAATACCGGCCGGATCAATCTCGACCACGCCACGATTGTCGGCAACTCCACCGGCATCCAGGTTCGGGACAAAGAAGGCGAGCCGGACGTGTTCCTCGAGTACTACGTGAGCAACTCGATCATCGAGCCCGGCGGTATCGACCCCGTCCAGACCGACTACAGCCCCACCAATATCCACATCCGCCATTCGCTTGTCGGCGAAACCTGGCCCGGCGACGGCAACACCAACGTCTCCGCCGGCTTCGTGAATGTCGCCGGCCGCGAGCTCCAGCTCCGGGAAGATTCTCCGTGCATCGACGCGGGCGATCCCGCCTCCCCGCGCGACTCCGACGGCACTATCACGGACATGGGCTTCTATCCGTTCGTCTCCGGCGAGACCTTCGTCTCCACCAATCGCAATGCAATCGTGTGGGACAACGAAACCGGTGTTGCGGGCGGGGCCGTGTTCACGTGGTCGGACGTGAACCTCGACGGCACCAACGTCTGGCCGGGAGAAGCCAACATCAACCGCAATCCCTGGTTCCGCGATCCACCCGAAGACGACTACCGGCTCCTCGACATCTCCCCCGCCTGGCAGACGGCATCGGACGGCGGCGATCGCGGCGCTTCCTACCCCTCCGGGGCCGGCCCTACGGCGCCGTCAGACCTGGCGCTCCTGAATTTCATGGTCGGAGACGAAAACCGCATCCGCCTGCAATGGCAGGACAACAGCCCGGACGAAACATATTTCGAAGTGGAACGCTCCCCGGACGGAACGACCTGGGAGGTCGTTGCGACGGTCGCGGCGGGCATCACCAACTGGACCGACCTCGCCCTGGCCCAGAACACGGAATACAGTTACCGCGTGCGCGCCCTCCACAACCGCGGCGAATCGCTCTACACGGACGAACCGACAGTCCTGACGGCAATGACCACCACCCTCGAGGCGCTCATCGCCGGCCTGCGCATCACCGAGATCATGTACAACCCCGCCGACAGCACCAATGACGTGCACGAGTTTCTCGAGCTCGGCAACGTCGGCGCAACCCCGCTCGACCTGTCGGGACTGACGTTCTCCAACGGTATCGACTTCAACTTCACCAACGGCGCCACCCTCGCCCCAGGGGAGTTCTTCGTCATCGTGAAAGACACCGCGGCCTATGCCGCACGGTACCCCACCAACGCCTGGCACGGCGTCTTCGCCAACGACACCGGGCTGCGCAACTCGGGCGAAAGGCTCACGATCGGCGACGCCGAAAACAACACGGTCTTCAGTGTTCGCTACGACGACGACAGCGACACCCAGTGGTATCCCACCACGGACGGCGAGGGATACTCGCTGGTGATGAACGATCCCGCCGGCAACCCCGACAGTCCGTCCACCTGGCGGGCCGGCAGCTATGTCGGCGGTTCTCCCGGCTACGACGATCCCGCACCCCCTTACGGCACAATCGTAATCGGCGAGGTCCTGTCCCATACCGACGATCCCCTCGAAGACGCCATCGAAGTGTGCAACACGGGCACCGCGACCGTGGACATCGCCGGCTGGTACCTGAGCGACGACGAAGACAACGTCAGGAAGTACCGCATCGCCGGCGCATCGCTACCGATTACGGCCGGCGGGCGTCACGTCTTCTACGCCGGAACGTCATTCGGCGCAGACACCAACGATCCTTCGTACTTCGCCATCAGCGAATTCGGCGAACAGGTCTACCTCTCTTCAGCCGACGGCACAAACCTCACCAGCTACCGTACCTGGGTCAAATTCGGCGCGGCCGACAACGGGGTCTCTTTCGGACGATACCGACGCAGTGACGGCGGGGTGGACTTCGTGGCCATGAGCAACCGTACCTTCGGGGTCGACAACCCGCTCACGGTCGAGCAGTTCCGCGACGGCACGGGACTATCCAACGCCTACCCGAGAGTCGGCCCCATTGTCATCAACGAGATCATGTACAACCCCTCCGCAACCGGAAAGGAGTTCCTGGAACTCTGCAATACGGCCGCCACCAACGTGCCGCTCTTCGACCAGGCGTGGCCCTCGAACACCTGGGACCTCGACGGCGCGGTGGAATTCGCATTCCCGACCAACACCTGGATCGCGCCCGGAGAGTGCGTGCTGGTCGTCGGCGTCGAGCCGGCTGCCTTCAGGTCGCAATTCGGGCTGACCAACCCCGCCGTGCAGGTCTTCGGTCCCTACAACGGCGACCTGGCCAACAACGGCGAGAGCGTCAAGCTGTACAGACCCGGACGCCCGGAACCGGACGGGTTCGTGCCCCGTATCCGCACGGACCGCGTGAAATACGAGGACGATGCGCCCTGGCCGACGGCCGCCGACAACGGGGGACCCTCGCTCGAGCGCGTCGACGCGCGCCTGTACGGAAACGACCCGACCAACTGGATCGCCTGCACCGTCGGCGGAACGCCGGGCGCCGCGAACAATGTCAGCGGCATGCCTTCCGTCGGGTTCGTGCGCACCCGCGACAGCAGCCCGGAGTCGAATGCGACCGTTGCCGTGACGATTTCCATGTTCCCGCCCGTAGCCGGCACGGTTACGGTCAGCTATGTCGTCGGCGGCACGGCTTCAGCCGGGGTCGACTACTCCCTGGACGCCGGAACGGTCGTCCTCTGGCCCCACGACACCGGCGCCGTCCTGGAGCTCGACATTCGTGACGACCACCTGCCTGAACCGGATGAGAGCGTGGTAGTCGCGATAACCTCCGTTTCCGGCAATGCCCGCCTCGGCGGTAACGACACCTACACCTGTACCATCGTCGACACCGACTACTCGAACCTGCAGCCCCCCGTGATTGTGCCCTCGGGCACGAACCAGTTCGAAAGCTCGATCCTTGTGACGATCGCCTCCGCGGTAGACGCCGCCGGCATCTACTACACGCTGGACGGCTCCCTGCCGACGGCCGACGACGAGTTGTACACTGAACCGTTTGTCCTGGCGCAGAGCGCACGTGTCCATGCCAGGACGTACCTCGGCGAGGTCAATGCCAGCGCGCCGGTCAGCGCCCTGTTTCTCGAGCAGATCCCGCTCGGACCGCCCAGGGTGGACAACAGCCCCGGCGCACGCTCCCTCACGCCCAGCTCCGCCGAGCTCTGCGGCAGCGTGATCAGCACCGGACAGGCGCCGCCAACGATACACGTCTACTGGGGCGACACTGACGGCGGCGAGGCCGTGACCAATTGGAGCAACTCACACGATTTCGGGAACCAGCCCGTCGGTCCGTTGACGCTGAGCGTGACCGGTCTGCTGCCGCGAGTGACCTACTACTACCGCTTCTACGGCACGAACGCGCTCGGAGAATTCTGGGCCGCCCCCTCGGCGTCATTCACCACGCCGAGCGGTTTGCCGGAAATCGAGAATATCTGCGGATCGGGCGGATCGGGCGAACCGTTCAGCGCCACCAACGTTCCCAAAGGCGCCGTGTGGAAGTACCTCGACAACGGCTCCGACCAGGGCTCCGCCTGGAGAGTGCCGGGATTCGACGACTCCACCTGGGCCAGCGGACCCGCCCAACTCGGATACGACGAGGGGGACGAGAGTACGGTCACAAGCTACGGCCCCGATTCCGGCGACAAGTACCCTACGACCTACTTCCGGCACCACTTCAGCGTCGGCGGCGCAGCCGGCGTCACCGGCTTGACGGTCAATCTCCTGCGCGACGACGGCGCCATTGTCTACCTCAACGACACCGAGGTCGTGCGAGACAACATGCCCGCCGGCGCCGTGACCTACGACCAGTATGCAAGCGGCGTAGTCGGCGGCGCCAACGAAGACACCTTCTTCCGGTTCGACTACAGCGGCAATCCGCTGGTTGACGGCGACAACGTCGTGGCCGTGGAGCTCCACCAATGCAACCCAACCAGTTCCGACACGAGCCTCGACCTGGAACTGATCGGCCATGGTCGGGAGTCGTTGGGCTCGAGCGTATCCAACGTCACCCGGACAACCGCCGACATTTCAGGCACACTGGTCTCGACCGGCGCGGCGCCATGCGAGGTCACGGCCTACTGGGGCCGGCAGGACGGCGGCAGCAACACCGCCGCATGGGCGAACACCAATTCACTCGGGCCGCGGGCCGAAGGCGAGATCGGGATGACTCTTCGCGGCCTCCTGTCCGGAGCCACCTACTACTACCGCTACGCAGCCGGCAATGCCTACGGGTTCGCAATCGCCGACTGCACCGCCTTCTTCACCATGCCGGCCGCCCGCGTCCCCCTCGCCATGCACGAAGACGACTGGCACTACCGCGCGGGCACGAACGCCCCGCGGGCCGACTGGAAGACCGCCGACGAGGCCGCGCTCGACGCCACCTGGCAATCCGGTCCGGGAGGGTTCGGATACTCCACCGCGAGCACCAACGAAACCGTGAACTGCGCAACCCTCGTCACCAACATGCAGAACAACTACACGACCTTCTACATCCGCAAACAGTTCGCCGTCACCAACACACCCTCCGCCGACTGGCACCTGATGTTCTCCATGGACTGGGACGACGGCTACATCGCCTACCTGAACGGCACCAACCTCCTCGGCACCGGACGCTATGCCGGCGCCCCGGCGGAACCGGCCTTCGATACGGTCGCCGACGGCGACCACGAATGCTCGACCGGCGCCAACTCGCCGCAGCCCGCGGTCACCAACGATCTCGGGCCGGCCGCGGCCTGGCTCGGCATCGGCACGCACACGGTCGCAATTGTCGGCATGAACGACTCAAGCAACAGCAGCGACTTCATCATGGTGCCCGATCTGTGGCTCGAGGAAACCCTCAACACCAACCCGCCCGGAACCATCGTCAGCGGCATCATCGCCACCGACACCGTCTGGACCGCCACAAACGCACCCTACAACGTTGTGGGCGGCATAACGGTGGCCGGCAACGCAACCCTCACGATCGAGCCGGGAGTAGCGGTCCGCTTCTACCCGGGAACGGGAATGACGATCCAGGGCGCCCTGGTCGCGGACGGAACGCCCTCCGCCAATATCCTCTTCACCCGCAACAAGCCCGGGACTGTCTGGAAACGCCTCACTTCCAGGCCGTCGTGGTCGTCGCCTGCCACGTCGACATCGAATACTGCCTCTTCCGTAACCTGCCGAACGACTCAGGCTCAAGGGAAGGCGACGCCATCGCCGTCATATCCGACGACCCCGACGTACCCGGCAAGGCCACGGCCAACATCCGCCGGTGTCAGTTCATATCGATTGGCCAGGGCGTCCACACGCGCCATTCCTACGTGCTCGTGGAGTATTGCTACTTCACCGACCACCACGGCGACAACGACGACGTCGACCTCTACGGCGAGTCGATTCCGCCGCCGCTCATCCGCTACAACCGGATGCTCAACCCCTCGCACGACGACATGATAAACCCGACCCGCTGTTCCGCCATCCTGATCGGAAACGAGATCGCCGATTGCGACGACCACGGCATCGTGCTGCGCGACCGGAGCAGGCCGGTCATGATCGACAACCTGATCTACAACTGCTCCAGCGCCGGTGTCGCCGTTCAAAATCAGTGCGATGCATTCATTTTCAACAACCTGATCGTCAACTGCGCTCGCGGAGTGCGCTTCTTCGATCACGACGGGCGCTGGGACGCGCCGTACTACCTCTACCCCGGCAGCGGCAGGGCCACTCTTGCGAACAACATCATCTGGGACTGCCCCACCCCGCTGTTGCTGACCGACAGCCCCTACACCAACGACCGCGGCTCTCACGCCACCGTCATGCACTGCGTCGTCGAAGGCGGACAGGCGGCCGCCTCCGTCTCCGGCAACTCGTCACTCACCTGGAGCGACGGCAACACCAACGCCAACCCCCTCTTCGTCAATCTCGGCGCCGATGATTACCACCTTGCCGCCGGCAGCCCCTGCATCGAAGGCGGCAGCAACGTCACGGCCCGGTACATGGTCACGAACCATCTCGGAGAAGTCGCCGAAATCACCGTCACCGTGACCAACGACTTCGACGGACTGGGACGCCCCCTCGACGGTAACGGAAGCGGACAGGCCACGATCGACATCGGCCCGTACGAATTCGTCCATCCCACGGCTGACTCCAACCGCGATGGCGTGCCGGACGGCTGGTATGCGGGACACGGATTTGACCCCGCCAGTCCGGATGCGGCCCGGAGCAACCCCGACGGCGACGCGTTCGACACCCGGGCGGAATACGTAGCCGGTACCGACCCTACGAACGCGGCCTCACACCTCAGAATCCTGGACATCGAGGCATTCCCGCACACCGCAACCGAACAGGTTCACTTCGGCCCCGCCCGCACCAACCGCAGATACACCCTGCAATACTCCGGCGACATCGCCGCCTGGTCAAACGTGCCGAACCAGATCAACACCCCCGGCAACGGCCTGGACCGGGACACCCTCCAAAACACGAACGCGCCTGCTGCGCGGGGCTACTACCGGATACGGGTGCGGATTCCGTGACCCCCCCCCGAGGACACGGGCAGATAAACGGGTTGTCGGTTCCCCTCGCGTAGATCCCAACCGGCTGCTCTTTTGGGAAACGGGATTGGGGGTAACACGGGTCAAGCAGCACGCCCTGAACGGACAAAGCAGACGACCTGTCATCCCGAGCGAAGCGAAGCGCAGCGCAGCGGAGTCGAGGGATCTCGAGAACTGGAAACAACTCCCGACGTGATCACTGCCCACGAGATCCCTCGACTCCGCTGCGCTGCGCTCGGGATGACAGGTCGTCCGCTTGAAGGCTCCGGGTACCATTCGAGGGGGCCGCGCACGCCGCGGGATTCGACAAGCAGAAACACCTTCAGCGATGCCGCCGGGACAAGCAGCACGCCCTGAACTCACAAAGCAGACGACCTGTCATCCCGAGCGGAGCGGAAAACCGCTACGGCTACCCCCCGAAACAGAAATCCATATCCCGCGCGGCCTTGACTTCGTCCGGACGGCTGACGGGGGTTGTGACGGGGGCCGCCCGGACGTCTTCCGGCATCTCTTCGGCCAGCTCGGCAATCTCCCGCATCGCATGGATGAAAGCGTCGAGCGTCTCTTTGCTTTCGCATTCCGTAGGCTCGATCATCAGGGCCTCTTTGACGATCAACGGGAAGTAGACCGTCGGCGGATGGAACCCGCGGTCGATCAGCGCCTTGGCGATGTCCAGGGCGCGCACGCCTTTCTCAGCCTGTCGGGAAGCCGACAGAACACACTCGTGCATGCAGATCCGGTCGTAGGGCAGATCGTAGCAGTCCTTCAGCCGATGCATCACGTAGTTGGCACTGAGCACGGCATTCTCGCTCACTTCGATCAGCCCTTCGCGGCCGTTGACCAGGATGTAGGCCAGCGCACGCAGGTAAACCAGGAAGTTACCGTAGAACGGCGACATGTAGCCGATGGATTTGCGGCAGCCATAGTTCAGCACGTAGGTGCTGTCGGACCGCTTCACTACACGCGATATCGGCAGGTACGGCACCAGCTTCTCGCAAACGCCCACCGGCCCCGATCCAGGACCGCCGCCCCCGTGAGGCGTGGAGAACGTCTTGTGCAGATTGATGTGCATGACGTCGATTCCAGCATCGCCGGGACGGAACTTGCCAAGCACGGCATTCAGGTTGGCGCCGTCGTAATACACCATCGCGTCGTGGCGATGCGCGATCGCAGCGACTTCGGCTACATTCGCATTGAAGATCCCCAGCGTGTTGGGGTTGGTCAGCATGATCGCCGCGGTTTCATCGTTGACCATGTCTGCCAGTGCCTTCACGTCCAGCATGCCGGTCTCGGGGTCTGTCGGCACGGCCCGCGTCCTGTAACCGGCAATCGCCGCGCTGGAGGGATTGGTGCCGTGCGCCTCATCGGGAATCAGCACGTCTGTTCTGCGGCTTCCTTTGTCTCGATGGTAGGCTGCGATGCACATCATGCCGGTCAGCTCACCGTGCGCACCGGCCATCGGATGCAGCGTGAACGCTGCCATCCCGGCGATCTCACACAGGAACCGTTCCAACTCGTACATGACGTGGAAAGCCCCCTGCGTGAACATGCCGCCCTGGTGAAGCTGCGGCAGAAACGGGTGCAGGTTGACAAAACCGTCCAGGTTGGCCACGTCCTCGTTGATCTTCGGGTTGTACTTCATCGTACACGACCCAAGGGGATAGAAGCCGCTGTCGACACCGAAGTTCTTACGCGACAGTCCCGTGAAATGCCGCACCACGTCCAGCTCGGAAAGCTCGCACAACTCGGCGTCCTCACCCCGTCGGTAGGCTTCGGGAATCCCGCAATCCGTCGGCACATCGCACGCCGGCAATTTGACTCCGCGGCGACCGGGCATCGATCCCTCGAAGATCACTGACATAGGACCGCCTCCACCGTTTCGGCCAGCTGCCCGATCTCGAACTTGGTCCGCTTTTCCGTAACCGCCACCAGCATGTAGTTGTCCATGTTGGGATAGAAACGCCCCAACGGCAGCCCCGGCGCGATGCCGCGCTCGATCGTCTCGCCAACCAGGTCCGCCGCGTTGATCGGAAGCCTCACGATGAACTCGTTGAAGGTGGGACTGGATTCCATAACTGCAACGCCGGGAATCGCCTTGAAGCGCTGCCTGGCGTAGGCCGCCTTCGCGGCGCAAAGCCGCGCCACCTCCTTCAAGCCCTCCTTGCCAATCAGCGAAAGATGGATGTGCGCCCGCAGCGCGCACAATGCCTGGTTCGTGCAGATGTTCGAGGTAGCCTTCTCGCGACGTATGTGCTGCTCGCGCGCCTGCAGCGTCAGCACGAACGCCTCGCGTCCCGCGCGGTCCACCGTACGACCGACAATGCGGCCCGGCATACGGCGCACCAGTTTGCGCGTAGTCGCCATGAAACCAAGGTATGGCCCGCCGAATCCCAGCGGCAACCCCAGGGACTGCCCCTCGCCGGTCACGATGTCCACGCCGATCTCGCCCGGCGTCTTCAACAACGCCATCGCCACCGGATACACCGACTGGATCACCAGTATGCCGCGTTCGTGACAATGCTCCACGATGTCGGAGTGGTCGTCGACAACCCCGAAGAAGTTCGGATTCTGCAGAATCACGGCCGCCGTGTCGTCGTCCAGAGCCTTGAAGAGATTCACGCGGTCACTCTGGCCGTGAACAACCGGCACCTCCTCGAAATCTATCGAGAGGTTCGCCGTGTACGCGTACACCATTGTCCGGTACACGGGATTGATGCCGCTGTCCATGACAATGCGGTTGCGCCGCGTGGCGTGCAGCGCCATATTGCACGCCTCGCACATGGCCGACCCGCCGTCGTACAACGAGGCGTTGGCCGCCTCCATCTCCGTCAGACGGCAGATTTGCGTCTGGTATTCGTAGATAGCCTGCAGCGTCCCCTGCGACGACTCCGGCTGATAGGGCGTGTACGCCGTCAGAAACTCGCTGCGCCCGGCAAGCGCATCGACGGCCGATGGAATAAAATGGTCGTATATCCCGCCCCCGATGAAGTAGACCAGGTGCGAGTAGTTGCGACGGGCCACGCCCGCGAGGTAGTTGTACACTTCCAGCTCGGACTTGCCGGAAGGCAAATCGAATGACTTCGGTCTAAGTTCCTCGGGAATGACCGCAAACAGGTCATCCATGCACGACGCGCCGCAGACAGCCAGCATCTCTTCGCGCTGTTTGTCCGTATTGGCAATGTAGCTCATGGCAGCAACTGTCCGAAATCATCGCCCTCCGGGCGGACCTATTCCCCTACTCTCTCCCCTAATCTCAACCCCTAATCTCAGAAAACACAAACTCCCAAAGCACCCCGTCAACGGCGGAAACCGCCGTCTCCACCACCCAATCACCCAATCACCCAATTGACCAATCACCCAATTAACCAA
>CAZKRK010000141.1:0-17147 GCA_964555035.1 uncultured Victivallales bacterium
TCATCCGCATCTTCCACTACGGCGAAGACGGCAAACACGACTACCGTTTGTACAACCTCCGGGAAGACATCGGCGAAAACAACAACCTGGCTGACGCTCATCCGGAGAGAGTAAAGGCGATGGACCGGTTGATCGAGGACTACATTGCCGAGGCGGACGTCGTTGTCCCACTTCCCAACCCGAAGTTCGATCCCGCCAAGTTCGATCCCGCGACCATCGGCGTCCAGAAGGGGGGGGTGAAGATGCCCAAGTCGAAGAAGCCGTCGGTCTCCACCCCAAAAGAGAAGGTCCGTCCGCCGGCCCGAGTCGACACAGCGCAGATGCAGGGATGGATCGCCAGGGGCTGCGATGCGTCTGTGCGCGGCAATTCGTTGCATGTCGCCGCCGCGGGCAAAGGGGCTTTCCTCGCCAACGCCAAGGTGCGAGTCAACGGCCCCGTGGAGGTCAAACTCCGGGTCCGAATACGCAAGAACGGCACCGGCCGACTGCAGTGGCGAACGGAAGGTCAGGCATCGTTTCCGAAGACCGGGCAGACGAAGGCGTTCAACGTCCCGGGCGGAAACTGGCAGGAACTGAGTGTGCCGCTTAACGTTGACGGGCGCCTGATCCACCTGCGCCTCTTTCCGCCGGTTCAGAAGCAACCCGTGGAGATTGACTGGATTGAGGTCGCGCCCGCCGGGGGCAGCGTCGAGAAAGGACAGCGCTGGGATTTTAAGGACGCGGCCGAGCAGTTCCAACCCATGGCAATTAGGAGGCAGGCTGGAGCGAAGAGAAGGAACAACAATGAAAACACTGACAAGACGCCAATTCGTTAGGACTGCGGCGGCGGCGATGCCTGTTGCTTTCGCCGGAAGCAAGCTGTTCGCAGCGCGGGAGTCGGGTGAACGTCCCAACATCGTGTTTGTGTTCGCCGATCAAATGCGGGCTCACGCCATGGGGTGTATGGGGAATGAACGGGTCATCACTCCCAACCTCGATCGGCTCGCGAGCGAAGGCCTGCCGGTCACCAACGCCATCTCCGCTCAGCCCGTGTGCACGCCTTACCGCGCCCACCTGCTCACCGGGCGTTACGGTCACACAACGGGTGTGATCCACAATGACATCCGATTACCGGACGGCGAAGTTGTCATATCTGAACTGATGAAGAAACAGGGCTATGCCACCGGCTACATCGGCAAGTGGCATCTGTCCGGTAATCGCAGGAACCCTGTTGACGCAAAGAGCCGGCGCGGCTGGGATTTCTGGGCTGTCCGCAACTGCTCGCACGCACACTCGAAACCTGAGTACTGGCTGAATGACGCTACGGAGCCCGTGCGCGTTCCCGGCTGGGAACCGGATGTCCAAACGGACCTTGCCGTTGAGTTCATCAAGAAGAACAAAGAGGCGCCGTTCTGCCTGTTCCTGTCCTTTGGGCCTCCACACAACCCTTACAAGGCTCCGAAGAAATACGTCGAGATGTACGAAGGGAAGGAGTTGAAGGAAAGACCGAATGTGCCCGGCGGCGGGCCCAGCAGTCTCAAGCAGTACTATGCGATGACCACAAGCCTGGACAGCTGCATGGGGCGGATCAGCGCCGCTCTGGACGAAGCCGGCGTCTCCGACGATACCATCCTCGTGTTTTCATCCGACCACGGTGACATGCTGGGGTCGCAAGGCCACAAACTCAAGCAGCGCCCCTGGGAGGAATCCATCAACATCCCGTTCATTCTTCGGTACCCCCGTAGAGTCAGGAAGGGGCAGCGTCGCGACTGGATCGTTTCGTCTGTGGATGTGATGCCCACCCTTCTCGGGCTGTGTGGGATACCGGTGCCGGCACAGGTGCAGGGACTGGATTACTCAGCAACGTTTGCCGGGCAGTCCGATACGGAGAGGGATGCAGCATTCCTCTTCAACGTGCACCGTGGAGGAGGCCCGGGAACCGATTGGCGGGGCATTCGTACCAAAGACTGGGTCTATGCCTATCATGCCCAGGGCGATTGGGTCATGTATGACCTGAAGAACGACCCGTACGAACTCAACAACCTGGTCGACAACCCGAAGCATGCGTCAAAGAAGAAAGAGCTGAAGGCGCAGCTCGAAGCGACGCGGAAAGACCTTGGCGAGTCCATACCGCTCGAGGGAAGGCTCCCCGACCCCGTTCAACTGCCGGGAGTGTCCCGCCGACCCTCAAGCCGGACGGGATCTGCGACGGGTGCAGGCAGGCGTAACAAGAGAAAGGGCGCAGCAAAGCATTGATAGATTGAGCTGCTCGCGTCTGAAACAGAAAAGATGGTCGACGCCGGGGTCGATTACGTTCAGCTCTTCGATCAGAACCTCGGTTGCGCGCCCTACTTCTGTTACAGCGACTCACACGGACATCCTGCCGGACCGGGCACGTGGATGGTTCCCGCGATGCAGAAGCTGATCGAAGAGATCTCTGAGCAGAGCGGGGCGGCGAAGAAGAATGTGATCTTCGGCTGTGAAGCCGCCGCGGCCGAGCCGTTCATGCAGAACCTACCACTGAATGACCTGCGTTTCACCCAGGTTCTCAACTTCGGCGAATGGGTTCCGGCGTATGCCTTCGTCTTCCATGAATACGTAAACAACTTCCAGGGCAACCAGGTTGAGACCACGGGGATGCTGGAGGTGGACAAGGGGGCCAATCATCTCCTGCTTCGCAACGCGTACTCCTTCGCTGTAGGCGACCTGATGACCATCGTCTTGACGGAAGACGGCGAGATTCACTGGGGATGGTGCACGCGCTTCTCGGTCCCGGTTCCGGACCAGAAGAGCATCATTGCGCTTGTTCGCAACCTGACGGCCTGGCGTAAGCAGGCGGCCCATCCCTTCCTTGTGTATGGGCGGATGGAGAAGCCCTTCCGGCTCGTTGACATGGAAACAGCCGATGTCTACCGCAAGGATCGTCCGCGCAGGGGGGTCCAACCCCCGAAGACCCCTGTCATCGAATTCGACAAAGTCCTGACGAGTCGCTTCCAGCATGAAGGCCGGGACGTTCAGCTCCTGGTCAACTGGCAGGAAGAGCCGAAGGAGGTCACCGTCGCTCTGCCCGAGAGTATCACGAAGGTCTCGGTGATCACCGACGCTTCCGGCACGAAGAACGAGGTGGCAGTCAAGGATCAACGCATTACCGTGGAGGTGCCGGCTTTGGATGCGCTGTTGATGGAGTTCTGATTCTCAGTACGCAGATAGCGTGCCGCGGAGGGCGGCTCGGCTTGGTCTCCGCATCTGGAGGGCGAAGCTGTGCTGAGCCGCGCGCAAGGGCAAGCGCATGCGTTGAGCAAACCTGGTCGTTGCGTCTGCTGCTTGCACTGTCAATGCTCGTGCCTTGCTCTCGGCTCGGCCCAGCCTCGCCCTCCAGTTCCTGGTTCCGCGGGGGTCTTAGCCAATGGAGGGCTGTGCTGAGCCGCCTCCGCCTCACCACCTCAGAACGTTCAACTCCCCCTGCCAGAGCCAGTCTTCCGGGGTTTCCACGAGTTCTTTGCGAACCGGGTTCAACCGCACGTATTCCCATTTCTCGTGATAGTGCGCGCCGCTACGGATCTGTGTGTCCCAGCAATCGGATTGCCATTTCCATGTACGCCCGCTCGGCTTGGTCTCCGCATCTGGAGGGCGAAGCTGTGCTGAGCCGCGTGCAAGGGCGTGAGCATGTGTCGAGCAAACCGGGCCGTTGCGTCCGGCACTTGCACCGTCCATGCCCGTGCCTGGCTCCCGGCTCGGCACAGCCTCGCTCTCCAGGTGCAATCGGTTGAGGCGTTTGGTGATGCGTTCCTTCAAATACCCACTCCACCGCTTGATCCCGATCCGGGGAAACGACGCCGGGGCACAGAACATGTGAATGTGGTCCGGCATGATCATGTACTTCCCGACTAACCACGCATCCGCGTCGCCACAGGCGAGCACGAAGGCATCGTGGAACGCGCCATTCGCAAAGGCCGGCACCCGCGGCATGGTCCCGATCGTCACGAACAGGATCACGGACGTGTTGTGGCGTTCAATCGGCGGCGTATGCACGGGGCGCTTGCGTTGGGGGAGATCGCTGTTCATGTCCATGGTGAGATCGGCGCACTCCTCGAGCTGAAGCCGTCACCGCATCTGGTTGTTGCGGGTGGTCCGCAGCGGGGGGTAGCCTGTGCTCAGGTCCATGAGGGCCCTCACGGACGCCATGGGTTGAGGATTTCAATGCCAAGGCCTTCGAAATCGTCCGTATTGCGAGTCACGAGCGCCATGCCGGCCGCGAGCGCAGAGGCTGCGATCAGACCGTCAGCCATCCCGAGAGGCTGCCCCATCCGTTGGCGTCGCGCTCGCATCTCCCCCCAGAGTTCACAGACCTCCAGTGATGGAGTCACAATGTGTCCGCGGTAACTGAGACACACCTGGGCGTACCACGTAAGCAGTTTGGTTTTCCGCTTTCCCGCTGGGAGCAGGTCTATGCCATATCGCAACTCACCCAGCGTAATCGAGGAAAGGTAGAACAGGCGCTCGTCACAACTCTCGAACCATGCGGAGAACCGTGCGGAAGGGCGCGGTTTCCTCAATTCGGATATCGCGCAGGTATCCAGGAGGAGGTTCACAGAACCACCTCGCGGCCGTCGCTCCTGCTGCGCGCCAGTTGCAGTTTGACGTCGCGGCACGGACTGGAGCGCAGGATATCCTTGCGGTTTGCTCCGCTACGATGCTCCGCTTCGTACGCCTCAGCCGCAACGACATACACCGCGGGGCGCCCGCCCCGCGTGATGAGTTGCGGCCTATCCGCAAGCGCGCGATTGACCACCTTGCTGAGCTGCGCTTTCGCCGTCTGCAGTTGCCACACAGACTGTTCACCGTCTACAAGTGTGCTCACCGCCGCCTCCTTTCCTCTTGAGCCTATCGTTTCATAGTCAGACTAGACTGTCCAGCAGAATCTGGGAAATGTCGAGTAAGTGTTGTCGTTGCAGCTGGTGCTTGCACCGTCCATGCTCGTGCCTTGCACGCGGCTCGCGAGGACGCTCGCCCTCCAGTCGCCTGGACCCCACCCCTGGCGTGAGTCGTCTGGTCCGTCCTTATGTTGCGCAAACGCCGATGACTCCCGTCTCCGAATGCCGCCTTCCAGTTCTTCTTGTGCAATTCCATCGCTGCGAACATAGTCGTCTCTTGCAAGAACTAGAAGAGAGATAGACCACAATGAAAGACACCAGTAGACGAGCGTCTGTAATTCAACTCGCTATCGCGTTTCTCATTGCCGTCATTGGCAGTAACGCGGCGCAAGCGCGCAAGCCGAACGTGATTGTGATTCTGGCGGACGATCTCGGCTATGCCGATCTGGGGTGCCAGGGATCGGCGGATGTCAAGGCGCCGCACATTGATTCGCTGGCGGCCAACGGCGTACGCTGCACGGCCGGGTACGTAACCGCGCCGCAATGCGGGCCTTCCCGCGCGGGACTCCTGACCGGGCGCTACCAGAACCGTTTCGGTTTTGAATCCAACGAGCAGGCCTACCGTCCCGGGATTCCGCTGGATCAGCCGTTGATCTCCGAGCGGATGAAAGCGGCCGGCTATGTGACCGGCATGTTCGGGAAGTGGGGCGTCACCAACTACCGCGAGGGGCATCCACCCCAGCGGGGGTTTGACGAGTCTTTGTGGAACCATGACGGTAATCGCTATTTCCCGGATACCCCGTCGGAATATGACGTGAAGATGCGGCGCGGGAACCAAAGCGTTGAGCTCAAGGAGTATTCGACCGACGCATTCGGGCGTGAAGCGGTGGCGTTCATTCACCGGCATGCGGATGAGCCCTTCTTCATCTACCTGCCGTTCATTACGCCGCATGAACCGAAGGAGGCCAATCCGGAGGATTTGGCGCGGTTCGCGGATGTGGAGGACACGGGGCGTCGCACGTTCCTCGCGATGATGGCCTGTCTGGACGACAATGTCGGGCGGATTCTGGACGCCTTGCGCCAGGAGAAGCTCGAGGAAGACACGCTGATTGTTTTCCTGAGCGACAACGGGGGGTATCCCGGCATCTCGTCCCGGAACGATCCGTTTTGGGGAACCAAATCCAGCATGGCCGAGGGTGGGATTCGCATCCCGTTTATTGTGCAGTGGAAGGGACGCCTTCCGGCCGGCAAGGTTTATGAGCAGCCGGTGATCAGTCTCGACATTCTGCCCACCGCGCTGAGCGCAGCCGGCGTGGAGATTGACCCCTCGTGGAAACTGGACGGCGTGAACCTGCTGCCCTATCTCTCAGGCCGGAATGATGATGCCCCGCACGAGGCACTCTACTGGCGTTTCTGTTTTCCCAACGACAAGCCCAACCGTCATGGGTGGGCCATTCGCAAGGGGGACTGGAAGCTGATGCGGGGCAGCTCGAATGACAGGCCCATTCCGCCCGCACTCTACAACCTCAAGGACGATCCGCGTGAAGGGATGATTCCCGGGAATGACCTGATTAAGAAGCACCCGAAAGTCGCGCAAGCGCTGCGCGCCGAATGGGAAAAATGGGATGCAGGGAACCAGGCGCCCGCAAAGCACGAGTGGTCCGCGAAGAGGAAAGAGAAGAAAGCAGAGAAACGGGGTCCACGGCCACCGGAGAAGGTGTTTCGCAGGCAGGGGGGACGACCGCAACTCACCGATACGGTTTCTACGGAAATGTCGCCGACTCGGTCGGTGCCGCGCATGGCACGCCGACGGTGGTCGGCACGCACACCGAAGCGCCGCAGTTCACAACCGATGTTCCGGCCGGTGCGGAGGAGGGTGCACCGACCAGGTCGATGGAAGGCGGGATGACTCCTTCGAAGAAATCGGGCTTTCTGCTGGGTGATGTTCTCAACCCCAGTGCGGGGTCTGTCAGTGTGTGGGCCGGCTATGTCGTTGTATTCTCTCAGATTCAGGATCTGCTCCAGAGTCAGCGTCTCGTCGAAGACCCACAGTTCGTCGATGGAACCGTTGAAGGGGGCGCATCTGCGATTTGTTGCACTTGCTGGGGCCACCGCCGGCCTTGTGCCGGTGAATATTGCACAGGCCAGCGGCAAGCGCTCGGTCAAGGAACGCCGCCAGTTCATAGACACGGCCTACGGATCTTCACTGGAATGCGCAGCTTGTCTTGACGTGCTGTGTATACTCGGGGGCTTGCAGTCATCGACCGTTCATGAAGGCAAAGCTCATCTTTCAACACTTGTCTCCATGCTGATCGGCTTTCGGAAGTCGACCGGGCGCGAGGTCCGCGAGGAGGGCGTGGAATACGTGACGGGCGCTTCCCAAGGCAATCGGATGTGGTTTGACCACGAGAAGCTTGATGTCTACCGCAAGGCCCTGGAACTCGTGGCGTGGTGTAGTCGGCTGCGCCATAGTGGCCACATCCCCCGTTCAACAGCGACGACACCGGACAAAGCATCAACGGGTGTGGTTCTGAACATCGCCGAGGGCAACGGCAAGTTCTCCATGAAGGATCGTTGCCGATTCATTGGTCACGCACGCACCGCTGCGCTGCAGGCGGCGGCAACCCTCGATGTTCTCGCTGTACGGCAGACGAAGAACAAGCAGGATGTCACCGAGGGCAAGAGTTACCTCGCCGATATCGTGCGAATGCTCGTAGCTTGGGAACGGCATCTGGAGGAAAGATAACGGTTCTGATTCGGAAACAACGTACTCGTACACATACTCGTACACGCAAATCTCCCCTGCATCATCAGGGGCCGAGGCATACCTCTTGACCCAGAGATTCTGCGGAAGACCCTGTTTTTTCCATTCACCGGCCGGCCGTTCGCTGTATAGGTCTGCTCTACCTCGAATCTGAAATCACTTGGCAACGGGTCGCTGCTGACGAGGCGATAAATGTCCATCACTGTCTACTCGCAGTGAAACACCTCTTCCATCGTCGCCCACCATTCGCCCTCGGCCCGGTCCGGCAGCGGTTCCTGGCAGGGCATGCAGACGTCCCACCACTTCTGGGTGGTCGGGTCGGCCGCCATTCTGGCGCAGTCGGCGGCGAAATCGTGGCCCATGTATTCAAAGTAGCTGAACAGGTAGTGCTTCCCGTCCGGCATCTTGCGCAGGTAGATCGAGTAGTTGTGGATGTTGCACTCCGCGATCGTCTTCAGCACATCCGGCCAGACGGCGGCGTGCAGTTCCTTGTATTCGGGAATCTTCTCTCCGCGTACCCCAATCACTGTTCCGTAGCGTTGCATTGACCTTGCCTCCTTACCTAGACGTTGCCCGGAAAGACCTGGAGACGGCGGTCCTCCGCCGTTGCAGGCAAGTACGAGTGCCCGTGGCGAGACAAGAGTGGAACCTCGTCCATTTCTGTTTCTCCTTGTGCTCCGTTCTTGCTCGCAACGGCGGAGGACCGCCGCCTCCAGGTTGGATTGCCGGGCGTTTCTGACATGTGCTCCTTTTCGGATGGGGTCTGCCTACCACTGCGCCGGCATGTAGTTTTCGACATCCTTCCGCGTAATGACGTGCTTGGGCAGATAGCGAACAGGTTCGAGCGTCTTGCCCGAAAACCACTCCGCGGCCGCGTGTACGCAGATTGCGCCGTCGCCCTCGGCAGACTGATAGGTCACCGCGAGCGCGTCACCGGCCTTTATCGCGTCCATCCCGGTCTTGCTGTTGCCCGCCGCGACAATGACCACATCTTTGCGCCCCGCCTTTCGCAGGGCTTCCAATGCGCCGGTCATGGAAAAGCCGTCGCCCGGGAGAATCAGCCCTTTCAGCTCCTTGTCGAACTTCGTCAGCCAGGCGCTGACGAGCTGCATGGTGCCTTCGGCTTCGAGGTTGGCCGTGTCCATGGCCAGCATCTTCATGTCCGGCGCGTACTTTCCGAGCTCGGTGATGGGGGCGTAGGTCCGCGAGAAAAAGGGCGAGCTGCCGGGCATGTGGCGCATGATCGCGTATCCGCCTTTCTTGCCCATGGCATCCGCGAAGGCTCGCGAGAGCATCCGCATTTGGCCCCAGTCGTCCGGCCCGGTCCACCCGAGGCAGTACCTCATCGCCTCGTCACACGGAATGGTGTTGGAGGTGATGCAGGGGATGCCGGCTTTGTTGATGCGGCGCAGCAACGGCGTGCAGGCCGTTGTGTCGACAGGCGCGAAGACGATCATGTCGGGCCGTTCGTTGATGGCCTGGTCCGTCTGCTGTGCCTGCAGGTCGATGTTCCAGTTGCCGTTGAACATCTTCACTTTCATCCCGTAGGCTTTCGCCATGACGTTGAACCCGTTCATGTAGGCCGTCCAGTACGGGTGGTCCCCGGCCTTGAGCAGGACGACGCTCTTGCCGGCAGGTCCGTCGCCGGGCGAGCTCGGCATTGCCTCCTTCTTAACCTGCCAGCCCGCGTACTCGATGTCCCACCAGTGCCCCGCGTCCGTCTCGGGCAAGGCTGCCGGATCTTCGGGACGAGGCGGGATGGTGGCGGTCTCCTGCTTGCGCAGGATGTAGGGTTGGTTGTCGGTGCCGCGCAGGGCATAGACATCTACCTCGCCTTGCGCCGTCTCGCCGGCGTGCGCCGGCAGCACGTGTCCCCGCGAACGTTCGCTGTGGTGGAAGTACATGGCCGTAATCGCCACAATCCCAACCACGGCCACGATCGTCAGGCAAATCAGCGGCAGTCTGTCTTTCTGGTGCATCGTCGTTTCTCCTCCTTCTTCCTCATCTTCGTCGTCGAATGTGACGGCCAGCCCCGCTTCGACCTCGTTCAGCAGATCGGGCCGTTGTCCTTTCAGCAGCTCGTGACGGTAAATTGCGTAGGCTTCGTACAACACCACCAGGGCGAGAATCACCCCGTTGACGAAGATTTGCACTTCGAAACCGTACCCGAAGCACCCGATACCGTTGAAGAGCGTCGTGAGCATGAGCACGGACAGATAGCTCTTCACCACGTTGCCCTTTCCGCCCGTCATGGTGGTGCCGCCGATGATGACCGCGGCCAGGACGGTCATCAGGGCTCGTGTTCCCAGAACGGCCGCCGAGGTCATCGAACTCAAACTGGCGGCGAACAGCGAGCCTGCGACGGCCGCAAACAGGCTGCAGGCAACAAAGCCCCCGATCAGGTAGCGGTCCCGGTTGAGCCCGGCCAGCCATGCGGTCTCGGCGTTGCCGCCCACCATGACCAGGTTGCGGCCGATCCGCAAGTACTTGAGCACAATCTGCGCGGCGGCCACGAGAAGGATGGTGATGATGACAAGCGGTGGGAGCAGGGGTGTCACGGGCCGCTCAAGCCAGTCGGCGAAGCGAAAATCGATAACGGCCTTGGACCCGCCGCCGCTGTAGAGATGCATCAGGCCCATCACAATGGTCATCGTACCGAGCGTGACGATGAACGCGTTGACGCGCGCTTTCACGACCAGCAGACCGTTGGCCAGTCCGACGGCGCCGCCGGCCAGCAGGGAGACCAGCATGCTGCCGCCCCATCCGAGCGCCGGTTGCAGGCCGATGGTCAACATCCCGCACAGCATGACCACCGCCCCGATCGACAGGTCAAGCTGTCCCAGGATAAAGATGAGCGTGAACCCGATGGCCGCGATACCGTTCAGGGACGCCCCCTTGAGAATGGCGGTCGCGTTGTGCAGGGAGAGAAAATTCGGCGCCGCGGCCGAGAGAAACACGAACAGCACCGCAAGCATGACCAGGGCCCGGTTGTTGTTCAACCACTTCGTCATGTCGATTCCCCCTGTTTCCCTGGAACCTGCGGTCCTCCCCATCCTGGAGACGGCGGTCCTCCGCACCCTGGAGACGGCGGTCCTCCGCCGTTATGAGCAAACGTGAGCGCATTTGGTGAAACAGGTGTCGCGCTGCGCTCAATCCCGTCTCTGATTGTGTTCAGCACCTGTTCATAACGGCGGAGGACCGCCGTCTCCAGGGTGCGGAGGATCGTTGTCCCCAATAGGGTTGGTTTACTCCGCATCGCGACCTCCCCTCCGCAGTCGATACTGCTGCAGCCCGACGACGAGGATGAACACCATGCCGGTGATAATGTTCTGCCTGAAGGACGTGATCTTGCAGAACGTCATGATGTTCGTCAGCAGGCCGATCACCAGCACGCCGCCCAGCACGCCCAGCATGTTGCCGCGTCCGCCGCTCAGCATGACGCCGCCGATCACGACGGCTGTCACCGCCTTGAAGTCGTAGCCCTGCCCCAGGTAGAACACGCCCAGCTTATTCATCGACGTGATGAAAATGCCGGCAATCGACGCTGCGAACGCGGCGACCACGAAGTTCAACAGGACCAGACGCGGCACGTGAATGCCCGAGGTCTCCGCGGCGGCGCGTGATGAACCGACGTAGCGTGACTCGCGCCCGAAGCGGGTTCCCGTCATCACGAGGTGCCCCGCGATCAGCATTCCCAACATCACCACTACGATCAGCGGCACCCGCCCCACGGTTGTCTTGAAGATCTGGATAAACGCGGCGCCCGACGTTCCCGGCGTGGTGTCCGGATAGACCTGGTTGTTGCTCCACGTGAACCGCATGAACCCTTCCATGAAAAAGGCCACGGCCAAGGTCCACAGAATGGGATTGGCCCGGAAACGGCCGACTACGACCCCGTTCATCACGCCGATGCTCATCCCGGCGGCCAGACCGCAGAGCAGGGCCACGGGCAAACCCAGGGGCAACGCCGCCACGGTGATGATGCCCGAGAACGCCATGACCGACGGGAGCGAGAGGTCGGCCAGGTTGCCGGAGTAGGTCACGAACGCCATTCCCGAAGCCACGATGCCCAGGAGCGCCACCGCGTTCAGAATCGTGAGGAAGTTTTCAATCGTCAGGAAACGAGGCGACACCGCGCAGCCAAGGAGGACGAGCACCAGCGCCACACCGTAGATCCCCAGCGTTCCGAAGTGTCCCAGCAGTCTTTTCATGGCAGTTGTCCGTTCGCGGCCAGGAGAACGGACTCCTCCGTCATGTCGGCCTTGCGCATCACGCCGATGAGATGTCCATTGCGCAGTACGATCGCGCGGTCGGAGAGCCCGACCAGCTCGGGCAGATCGGAGCTCAGGAGCAGGACTGCCGCCCCGCCGTCCGCCAGCGCCATAACCGATTCGTGAATGCGGCGCTTGGCCTTCACGTCTACCCCGCGGCTGGGTTCGTCCAGGATCAGGACGACCGGCTGCTTGGCCAGCCATTTGCCCAGGAGGACCTTCTGTTGGTTGCCGCCCGACAGGTTGCCCACATCCGTGTCGGGCGAGGGCGTTGCGACCTGCAGTTGCTCAAGCTGCTCGGCAACGATCGCACGATCTTTGCGCGAGCGGTAGATCCCGAGACTCGAATTCAGCGCCGTCAGTGCCGACACCGTGTTCTGGCTGACGGACAGCCTGAGAAACAGCCCGTTGTTCTTGCGGTCCTCGCTCAGATACACAAGCCCGCGCGCAACTGCGTGGGGGTAGTCGCCCAGCGGCAACTCGTCTTCGGCCAGTGCCACCCGTCCCGCATGGACCGGGTCCAGCCCGCACAGGCTGCGCCCCAGTTCGGTGCGTCCGGCTCCCGCCAAACCAACCACGCCGAGAATCTCGCCGCGTCGCAGCTCGAACCCGACGTCGTGGAAGAACCCGTAGCGCGAGAGGTGCTCGACCCTGAGCACGACTGCCCCCGGTTGCGGTTGCCGCTGGTGGTAGAACTGGTCGATGCTCTGTCCCACCATCATCTGAACGAGCGACTGCTGCGTAACGTCCGCAATGTTCGCGGTGCCGACGCGTCGCCCGTCGCGCATCACGGTGACGCGGTCCGCAATCCGGAAGACCTCGGGCAGGTGGTGCGAGATGTAGACGATCGCCAGTCCCCGTTTGCGGAGCTTGTGGATGATCTCGAACAGCCGCTCAACTTCCTCGCGTGACAGCGCGGACGTCGGTTCGTCCATCACCAGGATGCACGGGTTGCGATCGAGTACCTTGGCGATCTCGACGAGCTGGGCCTCGTGCTGGCTGATCTCTTCGACGGGCGTTTCGGGATCGAGGTGGTCAAGGCCCACCTGGCGCAGACAGCGTTGTGCCCGGGCGCGCGTTGCCGTGCGGTCCACGATGCCGCCGCGCTTCACGGGCAGGCGACCGACCAGCAGGTTCTCGGCGATGCTGATGGGCTGCGCCAGGCTCAACTCCTGGTAAACCATGCCGATGCCGTAGCCGCAGGCCTCGGCGGGTGAGTGCAGCTTAACCGGCTGTTTGCCGATGGATATCCGGCCGGTGTAGTCGTTGAACGCCCCCGCCAGCATCTTCATGAGCGTTGACTTGCCCGCGCCGTTTTCTCCCATCAGCGCGTGTACCTCGCCCGCCCGCACCTCGAAGTCAACGCCGTCAACCGCCAGGGTCCCCGGAAAACGCTTGGACACGTTCTCCATTCTCAGGGCGATGCCAATGTCGTCAGTAGCCATATAGGTCGGATTTCCGCGCTACGCTTCTTCGTCGAACTCGCCCAGGTCGAGTGGATACACACCGTACTCCCGCACGAGTTTGACGATCGAGTCATACGTTTGTCCGGACACGTCGCCGGCTACGGAATGGTCGGACTGGAAAACGAATCCGCCGCCCTTGGCCGCGTTGAGCCGATGCATGACTTCGCGCTTGATTTCGCCCTCGTCGCCCCGCTCCCATACCTGGATGTCGCTGTTGCCGCAGAAACCGATGCGGTGCCCGTACCGGCGGCGCAACTCGACGGCATCCATGCCGGCTTTCACTTCGAGCGGGTTGTAGCCGTCGACGCCGATCTCGATGTAGTCCTCGAAGATCGCCTTCACGCATCCACAGCCGTGATAGATGACGGGCAGGCCGTACTTGTGCGCTTCGTCCGCCATGGCCTTGACCCACGGCTTGAAGTACTCGCGCCAGTAGTCGGGATCGAAGAACAACCCCGGCTTGTACGCCACGTCGCCCCAGATCACGAAACCGTCAAGAAGACCTTCGCCCGCCTCCAACTCGGCCTTGGCGCACTCGAGGTAAAACTCGCCGATGCGGTTGATGACCTTGCCCATGCGCTCGGGATAGAGCCCCATCCACAGGAGGGAGTTCTCCTGTCCGATCAGGCGCGTCAGGCATTCGGCGCATTCAATCATGCTGCCGTAGACCGCGAAGTCCGGCCGCAGTCCCTTGACCTGGTCCAGCCACGGTGGCGAGTCGCGCGTAAAACCGTCTCCCACGCCGGCGATCTGGTTGTCCCCGCCCTCGTAGTACCGGCGGCGGTCGCGCGGATTGTCAAACTCGGCAGCTTCGAGCTTCTCGAAGGTGTCGGTGTCCCAGGCCGCCATCTCCGGCATCGGGCAGTCAAACCGTTTGTGCACGATCGCGCCGAAGCCGGTCTTGACGACCACCTCCTCCTGCGTCTCCGCGATCGTCTCGAACGGTCGAATCCACGGATCCATGTTCGGCACGGTCGCGATCCAGTCGAGATCGTAGTGGTAGTAGGGGTTCGCGTCAGGCGGCAGTTCCAGGTCTTTCTGCCAGCGTTCGATGAAGCTGCCCCAGAAGAAGTCGCTGATGGGCACGCGATCCGGCTCCTCGTGCGACAGCGCCTGGTTCATCCGCCTCACCTTGGCCAGCGTGTTCTCGCCGCGATCCGCGCCGGCGGTCTTTCCGGCTGTGTCAAACATGCCCATGTTGTGTCCTCCTGTTGATGAGCTCTACCGTATATGACAATGAACCCGTTGTTAACAGATTTGTTGGCGGTCTGCCCCTCACCCGCCTCCGCTGCGCTGCGGCGACCTCTCCCCCGAGGGGAGAGGTGGGAGTGCGTGAATTACCTCTCCCTTCGGGGGAGAGGTCGCCGCGGCGCCGCGGAGGCGGGTCAGGGGCAGGCCCTGGGCTCGCGGACATGACGTGGGGTCTCGTTAGGAGCACAGCCGGTCACCCGGGCGCTTTTGGTTTGACGCCGGCTGCCTCGACCTCTTAGCTTCGCGTCATTCGCTGACGGCAACATCCGGCGGTGCGGCCGGCGGCTATGCGGAAGGAGCACAGACATGAGACGACTGGTAATCACGACAGCATTGACGACGTGCCTGCTTGCAGTTGCACTGAGACCGGAGAGCGCCGTCGCGCGGGACGCGGACCAGGTGCTCGGCGAGCTGGCGGAGGTAATGAAAGCGCCGGGGCAGACGGACAAGAAGCAGGCGCTGCTCGGCGAGCTCGCCGGCATCGGCAGCCTCGACGCGCTGAACGCGGCCATCGAACTACAGATCACCGGTTACTACGGCGGCTCCCCCGGCGTCCGCGAGCTCGGCATCTACGACGCGCCGTGACGTAGGTCCGATTTGTAATCGGACCCGACGCCGCTCAGAGGGTGCGTCCCCCTCCGTCATTGAAAGAGCCGGCACGGTTTGGGTCCGATTGCAAATCGGACCTACGTTTACCTCTCATCTCCACACGGGCAATTCAGAGATTCGCAGAGAGTAGAGGAGGGTCGTGAAGGGACCGACTGAAACAGTAACGGGTGAGGCTGGTGGGCGGAAACGCCATCCGCTACGGGCCCGTTGGATGTTGCTTCTGGGGGCGACCGTTGTCGGGCTGGCCATCGGCGAGGTGGCTGTACGTCTGAGCGGCCGGGCGCCGGACATCATCCCCATCGGGGCATGCTCCGACAGGCACGTTTACCGCCGGTCGACAAACCCGATCCTCAGCTACGAATTCAAGCCGGGGTATCGCAGCGACGCGAAGGACCTGCCTTTTGACTATCGCGCTATCAATTCACACGGGTTCCGGGATGTCGAGCGGCAATACGCGAAGCCGCCGGGCGCCAAACGAATCATCCTACTGGGCGATTCGGTGGTCGTCGGCTACAGGATCGGGCAGATCGATCAACTCATGTCCCGGCAGCTCGAAATGCTCTATGGCCGAGAGAACGTTGAAGTTCTCAACATGGCCGTGACGGGCTATTGCACGCGTTCTGAAGTGGAGTTGCTCAGGGTGCGCGGCGTGAAATACGATCCCGACATCGTGATCCTGGTCTTTGTGGAAAACGACTTCCGCAATTTCAACCCGGAGTCGGTTGGCGCCGACGGCTTCGTGGGTCGGTCGCGCGTCATCAACGGGTTGTTCCGTACCTCCCACGCCTTCCGTCTGGCGTGCGTGAAACTGAACTGGTTTGACTTCGGACTCGAGGCAGCTCCCGCGGACTGGAACCAGGAAGCGATTGGCGATAACAACGTGGCCGACGGTCTGGCTCTGTTTCGTGAGCTGGCGGACCAATACGGTTTCGAGCCTCTCGTAGTGGTTTGGCCCGCCTTTACGACCGACGGGATCGAATACCCCGCCAAGATGTTCATGCCGGGCTCTGACGAGTTGATCGTCGAACGCCTTGCCCGGATGCACGGCTTGCCGGTGGCCGGGTTGCGCGAGCCCTTCCTCGCACATTTCAAGCTTCAGAAGCCGCAACCGATTCCGCGGCAGTACTACACGGTTGGCGACGAGATGCATCCGTCGGTTGAGGGCAACCGCGTCGCGGCTGAGATTCTGAGTGCGATCGTTGAAGAGCGACACCTGCTCGATCGCGGCGGTTCGCAAACCGCGCGCCCTGCTTCTGAGCCCGGCCGGGACAGCGAAGCGATCCTGGCCGCCAGAACAAGGGGAGCGGAGAAGGCCGGGTATGGGCTGGTGTACTACAACAGGGCGGTCGACCTCTATCGCGCAGGGAAACTCGACGCGGCGATTGAGCAGCTTGAGAAGGTCACATCGTCAGATTCCATCGCCTACGGCAATGCGTGTTTGATGATGGCGTCTATTCTGATGGAGCGGGGCAGGAACGCCGCCGCCAAGGCCCGCCTGCGGATTGTGCTCGAAGGGAACGCGAACCACTTCGAAGCAGACATGGTCATGGCCGGTCTGCTGACGGCAGAAGGCAACCCGGGCAGGGCTGTAGAGCACTTGACGCGCGCCGTTCGTGCGGCTCCGGAACGCCACGAAGCTCATCATTTGCTGGGACGGGCTCTGGGACAGTGCGGACGGTGGCAGGAGGCGCTGCCCCACATGGTCAAGGCGATGCAACTGGCTCCCGGCAGCGTGCGTGTCAGCAACGACCTGGCAGCCGTCCTGGCGAACCTCGGGCGCACCGAAGAATCAATGCGGCAGTTCCGCTACTCTCTACGCCTCGATCCCGGCAACGAGAAGGCGCGCAGGGAACTCCAGTCTCAGTCCCGTCGGTCCCCGCGTTAGTGACTCACCCTCCCAAAGCTGTCGAAAAAAACAAGAAAAACCGGCGCT